>JAEIOF010000111.1 GCA_016342445.1 Verrucomicrobiota bacterium
TGCAAAGCATCCAATGAAAGAAAAACTAACCGTGCTGGACTCTCATTAGAACCTGTCCAGTCCATGGGGGCAGGTCACTACCTTTCCATGGGCGGTTGCTCGATGGGCATCGCCGGTTCGATTGTCGATCAAAACTTTTTCGAAGAATACCTCGGCATGCGCGTAGAAGCGATTGACCTGACCGAGTTCACCCGCCGGATGCGCGACGGCATTTACGATAAGGCTGAATACGAAAAAGCCCTCAAGTGGGTCAAAGAAAACTGCAAGGAAGGTCACGACCCGAACGGCGCCAAGACCAAACGTTCCCGCAAACAGCTCAACAAGGAGTGGGAAGAATCCGTCAAGATGGCGATCATCACCCGCGACCTGATGTTCGGCAATCCCGCGCTCGACAAAATGGGCTACAAGGAAGAAGCCCGCGGTCACAACGCGATTCTTTCCGGGTTCCAGGGTCAGCGTCATTGGACTGATGCCTTCGCTAACGGCGACTTCATGGAAGCGATCTCCAACAGCTCCTTCGACTGGAACGGCGTTCGCATGCCGCGTCTGGTGGCCACCGAGAACGACAGCCTCAACGGCGTCGCCATGCTCTTCAGCTACCTGCTCACCAATACGGCGCAGGTCTTTGCCGATGTGCGCACCTATTGGAGTCCGGATGCGATCAAACGCGTGACCGGCTATCAGGTTGAAGGCGCGGCAGATGGCGGTTTGATCCATCTGATTAACTCCGGCTCCGCTTCGCTGGACGGATCGGGTCAGCAGTCGAAAGAGGGTCAGCCCGCGATGAAACCGTTCTGGGAAATCAGCAAAAAAGAAGCCAAGGCCTGTCTGGATGCAACCACTTGGCATCCTTCTGTCACCGAGTACTTCCCGGGCGGCGGCTGGTCTTCTAAGTTTGTCACCAAAGGCGGAATGCCGATCACCATGAGCCGGGTCAACCTCGTCAAGGGCCTCGGTCCGGTTCTGCAGATCGCGGAAGGCTGGACGGTTGAGCTGCCTGAGAAGGTCCATGCCAAACTGGACAACCGCACCAACAACACCTGGCCGACAACGTGGTTTGCGCCGCGCATCACCGGCAAAGGCGCCTTCACTGACGTCTACGAGGTGATGGCCAAGTGGGGCGCCAACCACGGGGCCTTCAGCTACGGCCACATCGGCGCCGACTTGATCACGCTGGCCGCCATGCTGCGCATCCCGGTCTTTATGCACAACGTGGAAGATGGCGACGTCTATCGTCCGAGCGCATGGAGCTCCTTCGGTACCGAAGGGATTGAAGGGGCGGACTTCCGCGCCTGCCAGACCTACGGCCCGATTTATAACTAAAGCGTAGCCTTTGGGTCGAAGCAGCCCGGTTTTTCCAATCCTTGGAAAACCGGGCTGTATTTTTTCCAATCCCTGGAAAACCAGATCAAAAAAGGCAAAAAGAACCTTGACGGAAAGAGAATGGAATGACAAAAGAAAGAAATAAAACAGCATAAGCAAAGCAAAACGGAGGCGCATCATGGCTGGAACATTTGCAGAACGTAAAGAAGTGATCCTCGAAACACTGGCTGAAGACAGCAGTGTCAGTGTGTCTGATCTTGCGAAACGGCTGGGGGTCAGCGTGGTGACAACCCGAACCGATCTGGCAACGCTGGAAGAGGAGGGCGTTCTAGTTCGCACGCACGGCGGCGCGATGCCCGCGTTTCATCCGCAGATTCTGGTGCGTATGCGTCAGAATAAAGACCGAAAAGCGGCCATCGCCAAAGCGGCCGCCGCAGAAATACAAGACGGTGAGACCATTATTATTTCCGCCGGAACGACCACTGCTTTGATCGCCAAGTATCTTCTCGGCAAGCGCAACATTCATATTGTCACCAACAACCCGCTGCTTTTGACCTACGCCCGCACCAACCCGCAGCTGCGCGTGACGCTCGTCGGCGGAGAGTTTCGCCCATCAGAAGAGGGGCTCGTCGGCCCGCTGGCTTTACGGGCGCTGGACACCTTCTATGTTTCCAAAGCGTTTATCGGCATCGATGGCGCCTCCGTTAAGCAGGGGTTCACCGCGAACTCCGTAGAGAGCGCCGATCTGGTGCGTAAAATGGCCGATCAGGCCGATCAGGTTTTTGTCATTTCCGATTCCTGCAAGTTCGGGAAGCCGGGTTTTGCACGAATTCTTCCTTTTAATGGAGTGGATGTGCTCATTACCGATGCATTTCTCCAGAAGGAATTTGAAGAAAAATTGGGCGAAGAAAAAGTGCGTATTGTGAAGGCATAATTTTAGTAAGGGAGAGAAATCATGGCTACAGAAGTTTT
The DNA here is from genome assembly GCA_016342445.1 of Verrucomicrobiota bacterium. Lineage (GTDB taxonomy): Bacteria > Verrucomicrobiota > Kiritimatiellia > Kiritimatiellales > Tichowtungiaceae > Tichowtungia. Next base: position 2,296 of record JAEIOF010000111.1, read on the forward strand.
AATGCCGCGTCAGGGTCAGTCCGTTGAGTCCTGCATCATTATCGGCTGGAGTGTGAAAGAGGGCGATACGGTCGCCGAAGGGCAGGCGCTGTGCGAGGTCGAGACCGACAAAGCCACGTTTGAAGTCCCGGCTCCCGCCGCCGGAACCGTGCTTGGAATTTTCTATTCGGCCGACTCCGATGTTGAAGTGCTCAAGGTGATCGCCGCCATCGGTGAGCCAGGTGAAGACATTTCCGCACTTCGTCCTGCGGACGAAGGCGTTAAAAACGTTGAACCCGTTAAAGCGGTTGAAGTCGAAACGAAAGCGGCGCCGGCTCCTGTTGCGGCTCCGTCGGCCGTTTCTTCTGAAGCAACCGGAAAAGCCTCGCCGCGCGCAAAAAAACTTGCTGAAAAGAAAGGCGTTGATGTTTCGACTCTCGCCGGAACCGGCCCGAATGGCCGTGTGATTGAACGCGATGTCGCCTCGGCTCCCGCCATTTCTCCGGCAGCCGCCGCCAAGGCCGTTGCGAGTGGAATGAAAGTTCCAAACATTGGAACCGGCATCGGTGGCCGTGTGCTGGCCGATGATCTTTCTGAAGTGGCGCCGCAGGATATCGCCGCCGCGGTCGCCGCGTTGGCGTTCCCCGGAACGGTGAAAGAGATTCCGGTGAAGGGCGTTCGCAAAGTGGTCGCCAGCCGCATGCTCGCATCGTTGCAGAACACCGCGCAGCTCACCATGAACACCTCCGCCGACGCCCGTCTGATGCTCGACTTCCGCGCCCGCTGCAAAGCCGCAGCGGAAGAAGCGGGTGTGGGTGGAATCACCCTCAACGACGTGGTGCTGTTCGCCACCGCTCGCACGCTGATTGAATTTCCCGAGCTCAACGCTCACTGGCTCTCGACCAAAATCACCCAGTTCGAAGATGTCCATCTCGGCATGGCGGTCGATACTCCCCGCGGCCTGATGGTGCCGGTGATCCGCTTCGCCAACCGCCTGACGCTCAAGCAGCTTTCTGCCGAAGCCAAGCGACTCGGCAAGGCCGCGATTGCGGGCACAATTGATCCCGATGCACTCAAGGGCGGGACCTTCACGGTGACTAATCTCGGCGCGGCCGGCATAGAAAGCTTTACGCCGGTATTGAATGCTCCGGAAGTTGGAATTCTCGGCGTGTGCAATGTGCAGCCGAAGCCGGTCATGAAGAAAGACGGCGGCGTGGAATTCATCCCGCACATGGGCTTGTCGCTGACGTTTGATCATTGTGCAACCGACGGCGCGCCGGCCGCGAAATTCCTCGTTGCGCTGCGTCAGAATCTCGCCGCGTTTGATGTGCTGCTTATTAAATAAGGAAAAATTCATGGCTACTGAAGTTTTAATGCCAAGGCAGGGACAGTCCGTAGAGTCCTGCATCATTATCGGCTGGAAAGTGAAAGAGGGCGACACGGTCGCCGAAGGGCAGGCGCTGTGCGAAGTCGAAACCGACAAAGCCACGTTTGAAGTGCCGGCTCCTGCCGCCGGAACCGTGCTCGGAATTTTCTATTCGGCCGACTCCGATGTCGAAGTGCTCAAGGTGATCGCCGCCATCGGCACCGTCGACGAAGACATTTCTGCAATGCGTCCGGAAGGTTCTGTGCAAAGTGGGACGTCGGAAGTGGAAAGTGTTTTCGAGCCGAAGGAATCTCCTGCTACTGCACCTTCTACATCCGACGTTCAACGTCCCACCCGCTCCGGAGGAGCGGAATACGACCTCATCATCATCGGCGCCGGACCGGGCGGATATGAAATGGCAGAACGGGCAGGGCACAAAGGGCAGAAAGCCCTGCTGATCGAAAAAGCACACCTCGGCGGGGTCTGCCTGAACTGGGGCTGCATCCCGACCAAAACCCTTTTGAATTCCGCCAAACACTATGTGCACGCCAAAGAAGCACCGGAGTTTGGGGTCACCACCGGCGAGGTTCGTTTTGATCTGAAAAAAGTGATGGCCTGGAAGCAGGAGGTAATCGAAACGCTGCGCGCCGGGATTGCCGGTCAAATGAAGAGAAGCAAGGTGACCGTGCTGAAGGGCGAGGCTAAATTACTCGGCTCCCGAAAAGTGGAAGTGGACGGTACGGTTTATGAAGGAACGAATGTCGTCATTGCCACCGGCGGCTCACCGTTCGTTCCGCCGATCCCCGGTGCCGATCAGCCGCACGTGATGACCAGTAAGGAAATCCTCAGTGTTGAAGAGATTCCCAAATCACTCGTCGTCATTGGCGGCGGAGTCATCGGCATTGAATTTGCCAGTTTCTTCAGCAGCCTCGGTGTAAAAGTCGATGTCATTGAGATGCTCGACGAAATCATCCCCTTCATGGATCGCGGGCAAGCGAAGCGCTTCCGTGCCGCACTCAAAGGCAAGGTCGACTTCAACCTTGGTTGCCGCGTGACGGCGATTGATGGCCACGATGTGAAATACACCGATCAGAAGGGTGAGGGAAAATCGATCAACGCCGATATCGTGCTGATGTCGGTTGGCCGTTCGCCGAACCTTTCCGGGATGGGCTTCGAAGAAGCCAAACTCGACTTTGACCGTCGCGGCATTAAAACCGATGAGCAGATGCGCACCAACCTGCCGAATGTCTACGCGATCGGCGATGTGACGGGCAAATCGCAACTGGCTCACTCCGCTACCCGCATGGGCGAAGTGGCGCTGAACACCATTCTCGGCAAGCCGGATCGTTTCCGTATGAACGCCATTCCGTGGGCGGTTTATTCCATGCCGGAAATCGCCGGATGCGGATTGACTATCGATCAGGCCAAAGAGGCCGGATTCAATGTTGAGTCCGCAACGCTTCCGCTCATGATGAGTGGTCGCTTCCTAGCCGAAAACGGAAAGAAAGGGCCCGGACAGGTCACCGTCGTCAAAGATGCCGACACCGACGTGCTGCTGGGTGTTCATATGTTCGGGGGCTACAGCTCAGAAATTATCTGGGGGGTCGCCGCCATGATCGAAGCCGAGCTCCGCATTGAGGACGCGCAGGAAATTGTATTCCCGCATCCCACCGTCGGAGAAGTCATTCGCGCAACCATGTTCCAACTTTAAACAACAGAGGAGATTCCCATGCCGAAGATTCAAAATGTTTGTCCCAAAGAAGTCCGCAAAGCGGGCGAAATCACCTTCAAGCCGATTCCGGTCAATCAGTATAAGCCGGACTACAAGAAGGAAGTGAAGAAGTACGGCGTCGATCGTCTGAAAAAGATGTACTACGACATGCTCATGGTTCGTGAATTCGAAACCATGCTCAATCAGATCAAGGTTCAGGGCTCTTATGCCGGAATCGAATATAACCATCCCGGCCCGGCCCATCTTTCGATCGGACAGGAAGCCGCTGCGGTCGGGCAGGCCGTCAATCTGACGACTGACGACTACATCTTCGGCTCGCACCGCTCGCACGGCGAAATTCTCGCCAAGTGCTTCTCCGCCGTTCATCAGCTCGACGATGCGCAGCTCACCAAAATCATGGATGAGTTCTTCGACGGCGCCACCGTGAAGCCGGTCAAAGACGGCTCGCAGAAGAGCGTCAAAGATCTTGCCGAAGACTTCGTGCTCTACGGCACGCTGGCTGAAATCTTCGCCCGTCAGAACGGTTTCAATAAAGGGCTTGGCGGCTCGATGCACGCGTTCTTCATTCCGTTCGGCTCCATGCCCAACAACGCGCTCGTCGGCGGATCCGGCGATGTCTCTGTTGGCTCGGCACTCTTTAAACTGATCAACCGCAAGCCCGGTATCGTCATCGCCAACATCGGCGATGCGTCGCTCGGTTGCGGCCCGGTTTGGGAAGGGTTCTGGATGGCCGCGATGGACCAGTACCGCACGCTGTGGGACGGCGAATTCGGTTCCCCGCCAGTGCTGTTCAACATCATGAACAATCATTACGGCATGGGTGGACAGACCTCCGGTGAAACCATGGGCTACGGAATGGTCGCCCGTATTGGTGCAGGGATCAACCCGG
>JAEIOF010000112.1 GCA_016342445.1 Verrucomicrobiota bacterium
CATCCATACTCTTGTACATACCAACAAACCCATTTTCCCCCGCAGGATCAGTAAATCTGGCTCCTGCAACGATTTCGAGAAGAGGAGTCGCCCCACGAGCCAGTGCCGAGTCCAGCCGTTCAAGCACCAGAAAACCAGCACCTTCCGAAAAAACAGCACCGCTTCGTTTCAGATCAAACGGGCGGCAAACCTCCTCGGGAGGGAAATCGGTTGAAGAGGACGTCAAGTTGACTGCCGAAAACCCCGCTACTGTAATCGGCGTTACATATGAGTCCGCCGCACCTGCTAAAACTAAGTCGGATCGGCCCTCCCGGATTAACCGCGCCGCCTCTTCGACGGCATCCAGCCCGGACGGACAGCAGGAAGAGATGGTTGTGGCAGAAACTTGAAAACCAAAAACCTGAGACAAGGCCCCCGCCGTAGCGGCCGGAGGAATCCCTCTGACAGTCATGGGTGTTTTTTCGGGGCCCCTCTTTTTGAGAACATCAATGCCATGCTCCACGAGATGGGTTGCACTGGATGCCACCCCCATCATCACAGGGATCGACTCGTGTTTTTTAAGCATGTCCGACGTCAAGCCCGCCTGTTCGAGCGCCTGCTGAAAGGCCACCAATCCGAACTGCGTTTGAAGGGAGAAGCGATGCGGGCGGCATTTGCTTCCGAAATAGTTGCGCATGTCGAAGTTTTTCACCTCACCGGCAATTTTGACCGGAAAACCAGTGGTGTCAAAACGGGTGATGGGGCCGATGCCGCTTTTGCAATGGATCAGGGAGTCCCAGAAGGCGTCGATGCCGATACCACAAGGCGAAACCACGCCCATACCTGTGACAACCACTCTGTTTGATGCACCCATGGTCTTCAATCCCCTTGTTAATATGCGGGACAGCTTGGACAAATTTGTTCAGGCAGGCAACCCTATAGAGTACAAATCTGTACACCTTATACCCCCAACCCATAGCGGCCTGTCGATAAAGGGACACCATATGGTGTGCATATTTGTGATTTTTTGATTGTTGTTGATCAGCTGTACAGCTAGTCTCCGAGACCAGTTTCCGGACTGACAAATTTCGGGACGGCACGGCAAAAACAACCAAAAAGGAAAAAGGATGCGCGTAACTGCTGAAAAACAAACCCTCCTCACCCTGTTCGTTCTGTTCATTTTTGCGCAAGGATCACTCCTTGCCGACGGGTTCAGAAACCTGCCTGAAGGAGCCAGTGCCATCGGCGCATTCGGTGGACACCGGGCCTTCGCCGACGACGCCAACGCCACGATTCACAACTCGGCCAATCTGGTTGACCTTGAACAGCCGATGGTTCAGATCAACACCGTTGTGGGATACGGCCAAAACAAATTTCAAGCCGTCGGATTTGCTGACAAGACCGATAACCCGTGGTTTCTCATCCCCGGTTTTTCCGTCGCAGCCCCCCTGCAGGACGGAAAATATGCCATTGGGTTCGCCACCTATGTCCCTTTCGGCCGCTCCGTTGACTGGGGCGATGACGGCTTCTTTGCCAACAACAATATATCGTATGCGGGAAGCATGACGGTGTTTGACTTCACCCCGAACGTCGCCATGCGACTGACCGACTCGCTCTCCATTGGGGTCGGTGCTGACATCTACTACGGCGAGGTTGAGCAAAAAACCATGTTTACGGGACTGACCGCGGCCTTCCTCGGCCTGCCATCCGGCACCAAATCAACACTGACCGGCGACGGCACGGCCCTCGGCTGGAATGCGGCCCTCACCTGGAAAATGACTGACCGGCAACGTCTAAGCGCAACCTACCGCTCCCCGTTTACAATCAAGTACACCGGGGACAATGAATACTCCATTGGAGGCACCCGTTTTCTGGAAAGGGATGTGAGCGCGAAAATCGAATATCCCACCATCGTCGGGCTGGCCTACGGAGTGGAATTCACCGACACCCTGCGCGCCGAACTGGACTTCGAATGGCTGGAGTTTTCCCAATATAAAAATTTGGTCATCAATGAAGGCGGCGGCTCAACAACGATTCCGCAGAAGCTGAAAGACACCTGGACCATCGGGGTTGGCGGCGAATGGGATTTTGCCACCAACTGGACGGCGCGCACCGGGTTCATGTATCTGCGCAACCCCACCCCGAACGACACCTACGGACCTCTAGGCCCGGACGACAACCAGGCGGTTATCTCATTCGGCCTCGGCTATGAAAACGAAAAGCACGCGGTGGATATCGGCTATGCCGCGGGGCTCTTTGACGGACGCAGCATCAGCGGATCCGTCAACAGCCCCGACGGGCATTACGATTATCTTATCCACGTTGTAAGCCTCTCCTACGGATATAAATTTTAGCGCACCGATGGTGCGAGTCACTTGTTACTAGATATTGGGTACACCTAAGCAGCCGGGACGGCTGCAAACCGTATTGCAGGCCTCCGGCCTGCCAAAGATTGGGGGACGCTATGTCAAGAGATCGCCTGCTGGTAATTGATGATGAGTTCGGGCCTCGGGAAAGCCTCCGCTTTCTCTTTAAAGACCGCTACGACGTGGTCTGCGTGGACTCGGTGGACAAAGGTATTGAAGAGCTCAAAAAAGCCGCGCCGGACTGCATCATCACCGACATCAAGATGCCAAAAAAAACCGGCATTCAGGGTCTCAAGGAAATGCGGGAAATTGATCCGCTGGTTTCGATTATCATGCTCACGGGTTTTGGCTCGCTCGAAACGGCTCAGGAAGCCATCCGGCACGGTGCCACCGACTACCTGAAAAAACCGTTCGACACCGACGAGATCCGCGAAACGGTCGCCAAATATATTCTGCGCACAAAAATCAGCCGTCAGCGCACCGCGACCACCGAGCATCTTGAAACGCTCACCGCGCAGCTTCAGGAGCAGCTCGAAGCCAAAGAACAGCTCGCCGACCTCGGCGAACAGTCCTCTGAATTCGTTCGCGATTTAGGCAACCCCCTAAGCGTCATCAACGGATACGTCCAGATCCTCATCAAAGACATCAAGGACAAAAAAAGCGAAGGCAAAGAGATCAACGTCAGCTACCTCGAGCAGATCGAGAAAAGCGTGTCGCGCTGCCGCGACATGCTGACCCTGTGGCGGGAGCGCTCCCGCCGCTCCGACACCTCCATCAAAAAAATCGCCCTTGAGGATCTGGTAACGGAAGTTGCCAAAAACGCGCAGACTCTTCTCAACAACGGCCCGGAAGGATGTCTGATCGAAGGCGATAACGTTCAGGTCTTCCGTGCTATTCAGAACATTGTCGGCAACGCACTGGATGCGCTGCCGAAGGCGGGCGGATGCATCAACGTCGGTTGGCGCACGGACGGACGCCGCGTACTGGTTGAAGTGGAAGACAACGGCGGCGGGTTCCCGCCCGACAAGATCGCCGACCTGCAAACCCGCTACTACACCACCAAAGGCGATTCGGGCGGAATGGGTCTGGGGCTATTCATCACCAAAAACATTGTCGAAGCGCACGGCGGATCGCTAATTCTGGCTAACAACGACTCTCAAACCGGCGCGGTCGTCACCCTCGCCTTCCCCCTGCTCGGCTGATTTTTCCAACCCTTGGAAAAACCCAACAAAGCCCCGGATCAGATCGAAAACCCCGAGCATCCGGGGCTTTTCCAATCACTGGAAACCTCTATGGTGCGAGCTGAACCTCGAGGCGGTAGAAGGCTGCGTCATCCGCATTGTGAACGGTATCCGTGAAAGCCCCGGACGTGATGTTGCTGGCGAGCGGCGCCACCTCGAAACCGCTCAGCAGATTCGAACTCCAATAGATGGTGTAAACGCGGCCAGACACATCCTGCCACTGCAGTATATTTTCGGAGAGCAGAGGGCCGAGATCAGAGATCAAAAAGACTGCATCGGGATCGGTGGGATCAAGTCCGGCGATATAGGCTTCGAGCACGGTGTTAACCCCGTTGGCGGCGGTTGCGACAGCGTTCGCATTGGTCACACCACCGTAGTAGAGCGCTTCCCACCAGTCGGGAAGCTCGTCGTCATCCAAATCGCCATCAGACACTGTAAATTCAACCGGGATCTGAACCTCGGGCGTGTCGGGATCATTGCACGCAATGGTGACGAGTGTCGTGTAAACGCCGTCACTCAGATTGGACGCGGAGCCGGTAAACCACACCGAGGTGAATGAACCGGCCGAAACGGTTCCCTGATCCGGCATCCATGAGAGCCAAGGCGAATCCGGCGGAGCAACCTCAACAGCGAAGCTGCTTTTCAGATAGCTGCTGTTGTAAGCCAACTGTATGTAGTCGCTGCCACTTGTTCCGTTCTGGAGCCCGACGGTGCAGCTGGTCAGTATTCCGTTAAGGGTGTTGTATTGATAGACAATGCGCCCGTCCGGATAGAGAACAATCTGGAACGTTTCAGGAGTTGTTGTTCCATAACGCGGAACAGCCAGCCAGGAAACGACCAACCGCTCGGCCGTGCTGTGATAGCGAACCGAACCGGCCGAAGCGGGATTTAAATCGTCCCAGAAAGCCAGAAGACTCCGTGAGGGCGCGCTGGAGGATGGCAACGTGTAATTATTATAGTCCAAATTCCCCGATGAAAAACTGATCCCCCCGTTGGCTCCAATCTGGAATTGGCTGTAATCAGCTCCATAAAACGGGAAATCAAACCCGATGGAGAACATGGAGCTTTCACCGTCATCATCAAGCGGGACGGCAGTACCAAGTCCGGAGATATCGATCCAGCCGTAGGCCGGGCCGCCAGGATCATCGCTATCCAACCATGTGTATACATCGGAAACGTGATTGTCGGTGATGTCGAAGGTCAGATTATCCAACCCGCTATTAGTGATGGTGAGCAGTGCCTGATCTATTGTACCCCCCGAAGCGGCCAGCACAATGCTGTCGGGATTAATACCGATTTCAGGCGGGGCCGTTACATCAAACTCAACATCAATGATATATGGCGAATTGTCCGCAGCGGCCGAAACGACGGTAACCGTGTCGTAATAAACACCCGGTGCCAATAACGAAGCATCGAAGTCCATGAAAATCAAATCTTCCTCCTGCACAACGGTTCCTTTTGTGGAACTCAGCGCCAGCCAGGAACTGCTCTTCGTGAGGGAATAATCCATTGTCCCGCCCCCCGTATTGACCAGTTTTAAGGCCTGCGCCGTGCCGGCGGATCCGGAAGCCGCCGTTGAGGTGAATGCGTTGGAATTGACGCCAATTCCAGGCTGATCGAAAACGACCAGCTGGACAGAGATTGTTTGCGGACTGTTCGCGGCGCCGCTGTCGGTTACGGTTATGATTCCGTTGTACGTTCCCGCTGACAGACCATCCGAATCGAAGAGAAGATCAATAACATCACTTTCTGTGGTTGCCGTTCCGGCGTCCAACGAAACGCTCAGCCATGAAACATTGGTGGTGATGGAATAAGAAAGGGTTCCTCCCTGCTTGTTCCACACTGCGAACCCGTTCGCGGGCGCGTCCTGACCGTAGTCGGTCTCCATGTAAATAGAACTCTGATCCAGAGCGATTTCACGCGTTCCGGTTGGCGCGCCCGCCCCGGCGACAAACGTCATGGTCTCACCGGAGGAACTGATGGTATGGATGTCCATCCCGGAATCATCCCCGGAAGAAGGATCCGCATCGGCCTTTTTCCACCAATGCGCATTGGGGGACGAGGCGTCGTTAAATATTGTGTTTGGCCCCGTTTCCCCGCTGTGAAACAGGTCGTAGGCATCCCCGCCGTTCGTATCATTCTCCAAATCGAAATTATAATCCGCCTGTTCAACAGAGCATTCGTAGTGAAGCGCCTCGGTCATGTTTTGGGCATCACGGTTACCGTCTTCATCGCAGTGCATGATCAGCAGTCCCTGATCCGGAAGCCCTGAGCCCGCTTCCCAGCCGATCTTGGCCCGGTTCTCGAGCAGGAAGTATTCCCCCGGCCAGGCGACAGACGGGTTGTCATACATATAGATCCGCCCCTCGTCGACACGCACGGAACAGCGCTCATGCGTCGTGGACGTCAGATCAACCGTATCCACCCATCCGGAGTGGTAACGCAAATAGGCTCCCACGCTGATCGGGCTGGTCTGGTAATAATGGTTTCCCGATGCCATCAGAGTGTACTTTCCGCAACCGCTGGAATCTCCGTCATAGTCGTAGAAGTCGGGGTATTTGCAGAGCATGTGGCCGTTTTCGTGGCAAACCGTCCCGATGGTTAGCGAGGTGCTGATATCAGTCATCTGGTACTCGTAAATCTTCC
>JAEIOF010000113.1 GCA_016342445.1 Verrucomicrobiota bacterium
AGAGTCCATCATCGGATCAACCTGAATGTTGTTTGCCCCAAACTCCTCGGGCAAACAGCTAGATGTAATATCAAGTCCTGTTTCGACATTGTACGACCCAGATAAATTGCTCCATAGAATGGTATTACGTAGCGTCATCTTTGCTAAATTAATGCCATAAACCCCAGCACATTGGTTGCTGAACAAGGTGCAGTTTTGTAAGGAGGCTGTCCCCCCATTAAAACAGACCGCTCCATCATCTGAAGCATTCTCTGAAAATAGACAGTTTTGAGCTTCAAGCGCGGTTTCATTCCTACAATAAAGTGCGCCACCATCATCTCCAGAGTTTCTGAAAAACACACAGCCCGAAAGGCTAACATCAGAGCCCCAAAAATAGGCCCCACCGCTATAGTAAGCACTCTGATTATCAAAAAAACGACTGTCTCTTATCTGGCCGGTGCTCCCCTCTCCATTCAGGGCACAACAAAAATTATTTGAAAACAAACCGTTTTGAACTAGGAAGTCCGACTCATGGAAGGTAACTCCCTTTTCCCCCTGAGCCCCCGTTACTGCGCAGTCAAACATTTCAATGCTAGACGCCTCCTCAAAAAAGCAAGTGCTGCCCCAAACCTCTTCATTCCCATTATCCTCGAAAACACAATTTCGCAGAATAAGGAAAGCCCCTTTCCCGGAGACTGCACCCCCCGCATAATACGCTGTATTTGAGCGGAAAAAGCAGCTCGCCAAAAGCACGTTTGCATCTTCGCAATACAAGGCACCGCCGAAACCATCCCCGGAGCTATAACGGAACAGAAAATTCGTCAAACAAGTCGGTGCCATGTCTGCACTCATATACGTTCGGAAATCCATCTGCGTCAGGGTCGGCTAGTGCATCGGATGGATCTGCAGGATTCAGCCCTTCTGCTGTTTCAAAATAATCCGGCATGCCGTCACCGTCCGAATCCTGCTGAACAACGGGATTCAAACCATTTTCTACTTCATACACATCAGACAAGCCATCCCCGTCCGTATCCGTAACATTCGGGTTGAGTCCCAGATAAGACGCTTCGGCATAGGTAAACAGATTGGTTTCCGCCACGAAATCGCCGCCATTCGTGATGATACTCAAATCTCCAAACCATTGCATTTCCCACGCGTCGCCAACCCCGTCGAGATCAAAATCAGCATTCACCCCGTCTACGCGAATAGATAGCGCTGTGCCATTCGTTATGCCCCCGGCATAAAACTCAACACTGCCTTCTCCCCACTGAGCCCCGATGGTTGGCAACGTTCCGTCGCTGGAAACATCTTTATACTGATAAAGTATGCTTCCATCCTCGTTCAAGATGATCTGAAAATTCAGAATTACGCTTTCATCCTCATAAAAAGAAACATTAAAAAATGACACGACACACTGATTTGAGCTCGACTGAATATAAACTGTAGAGTTGGTGCTTCCCTCCATACTCAGATCATCCCAAAAAGGACAAAGGGATTGGGCCGGGATTGAACTCGCCGGTAATGCACTATTCTCCCATTCAGAATCCTCCGACTCATCAAAACTAAGGAATCCATTATTGCAAACATACGCAACCGCATGAGCATCCCCATAAAATGGGAAAAGAAACCCTAATGAGATCAGAGCCGAACCGTCGCCCCATCTATCATTCACAAAATTTGTAATGGCCTGTCCGGTCTGCGAGATATCAATCCACTCATAACCGGTCTGTTCGACGACATAACTGACGGAAAAATCGAGAGTATTAGTCACAAGAGGATCTGTTTTATAAATGTTAATTTCCGCGTAGTCGGACAATCCATCCCCATCGCCATCACTGACCCCCGGATTCAGTTCGTACTGATACTTCTGGATGTATGAAAAGCGGCCATCCATGTCATCCGCCGGAAGGTTGCCATCGGTGACGAAATTTAAATTTGAAAACCACTGAATTTCCCACCAGTCAGGCACGCCGTCCGCATCATCGTCTATCCACTCGTCCGCCCCGATATCCGGCAAAAGATCACGAAGTTCGCCATCCAGATCAAACAGTGGAGCACTGTTGGTGCCGACGATGTTAACACAGGGAGAGTTGGCCGAAGCCAGATGCCAACCATGAACCAGATGGGGATCATTCGTTATATTGGACACACCCGCATAGCCGTCTTGCACACAGGAAGATGAAACCGTTGCGCCAACTATCTGGGCATCGCCAGCATCCACACGGTTGCTCCACACGATTCCGTTCATCACAGAACCGCCACAAACCGCCCCACCCTGCTCGATAGCGTGATTATCAATCCACGTGCAGTGCTTCATTTCAGACTCGATGTTTACACAATAGACGGCTCCGCCCTGCTGTGCCTCATTACTCTGAAACACGCAGTTGAGTATTTCCGATGCATACCCGCCGGAATAAATCGCGCCGCCATTTCCACCTGACCGGTTCGAGAGAAATAAACAATTACGCAAAACCGGCTTTGCTTCGGAAATATAAATTGCGCCACCATCATCGGCGGAATACCCGTTTTGCATCACCAATCCGGCCAAAATCGGCCAACCGGAAACTGCATTAAACATCCGGCTTGACCCCCCGCCATCTAGCACAACGCTCTGGGGATCAGCATAAATCAAAACGTTGGTTAAAGTGAGCTCCGTCTCTGCCCCAACGCTGTAGCTTCCAGATTCCATAAATATAATTGGATATTCATTGGTCGCAACGGAATCTACAGCCCCCTGCAGATTGGTAAAGGTACTGTCATGCCCATCTATGCTAACGGTTGCGGCTGGCGCAGGAACCGATGCAGGATCCGACGGGTCTGTTTCACCATTCAGATATTCATATAAACTCGGAACCATGTCCCCATCGTGATCGACCAGAACATCAAGCGGGTCGCACGGGTTCATCCCGTGGTGCGCTTCAAATCCATCAGGAATGCCATCCTCATCACTATCAGGCCTTAATGGATCTGTACCGGCTGAAAATTCCTCGTAATTAGTTAACCCGTCACCGTCAGGATCTTCTGTGGCATCACTCGTTTGAGCATCTGTTCCATTACTCACCTCCCATGCATCCGACATTCCATCGCTATCGCTGTCTGAGCTAAGCGGATCAATGCCATACTGATATTCTTGCCTGTCATCCACCCCGTCACTGTCAGCATCACCGGAAGAATTTCCAACCAGCGCATTCAGGGCATTCGCCAACTCCCAGTTATCCGGCATCCAGTCGCCATCTGTATCCCATTTATCCGGGTCGGTCTTGTATACATATTTTTCGCGGGCGTCGCAGAGCTCATCTCTGTCCGTATCGATATCCATATTGCCCGCGCAAAAAAAGCCAGTATCATCAGCGGAAGTAAACCAGCGAACTGTATTAGTGTTGGCAAACGAAAGATTTTCAGTTGCCACCGTCCACACATTAGAAACCAGATCACTGCACACATATAGTTCGACATTCGTGACATCCTGAGGCGCATAAACCACCACATCCAAACCATTGCCGTTGGGCTCCCCGGAAATCCAAAGGTCATTTGTATGCTCCGCTGGAACCGACATCATCGCCATCATTTCGCCCTCTTCCAAAAGGCTCACCGACGCAACCGCCGCATCGCGGCGAAGAACCAAATCAGCCAACGCATCCTCTTCCGACTTCAACGTAACGTCCCAAACAACACGTCTCGGAGAGAGTTCCCAGAACAGATAAACCCGTTCTTCCTCCGCTTTTTCTTCGGTGCTCAGTGTGGAAAGCAACTCAAGCGGAAGAAACTCGGGGGCATCGAACAGCGCCTCGCCTTTATACTTTTCGCCATCTTTTGAGCTGAGAATCACAACCTCGCCACGTTGCAGGTCTTCATAAATCAGAATGTGGAGCGGAAACTTGAGCGTCTTGGCGAGCTTTGATGAATCGGCGATGTAATAGGTTCCGCCGGAGTTCCGCCATTGCCAACCCTCCGCCAGAAACGACCAGTCGCCCTTCTCCATCGACGCGACCACGTCTTCCGAGCCCATCGGAAGCGGGAGCGGCGGAACCGTCTCACGCGCAGAATAATACGCATCAACCAGTTCACTCCATGAAGAAATCGTTCTCGGTTGAATCATCAACTGATCCACCGCTTCAATCGCAGCTCCAGTTAAAAGTAACGCCATCGCTGTGGTAAAAATCCACACAAACACTTTTCTTTTCATAGTCTCCCTTTAAAAAATATCCGTCCTTTTTAACGAGGAGTTCGTCTCGTGTCAAGAACCCATCACACTTTGGAATTACCATTCCTTAACTTATGCAAAAGAGCATCCATAGCCCGGCACATCAGACGTTCTGCTCGTTATTCCGCGCGGATCGAACAAAAAAAGGCCTTTCACAAAGCGCTTGGCAAAAAAGCTCAATAGGCCCCAGTCATTCATTGCGAAAATTGAAAAAAGGGGAACGACGATTGGATTTGATCGAATTCCTAACGATCGCAAAGGCTATGAAACTTGATCCCATCCAATTCATCCGAAAACTCCAAAATTAAATGGCTTTCGCTTGCGCCAAAAATACCCAAGTCCTATAGTCGGATTTACAAAAAAAAACAGGAGACTCCCATGTCCGATAAAGTAAAAGAACTGACTGTAGATAATTTCAACGACACCATCGCCTCTGGAACCGTACTGGTCGATTTCTGGGCCCCGTGGTGCGGCCCGTGCAAAATGCAGGCTCCGATCCTCGATAAAGTGGCCGACGCCGTCGGCGACAAAGCGGTGATCGCCAAGGTGAATGTGGACGAAGCCCCGTCGCTGGCCGCGCAATTCGGCGTGCGCTCCATCCCGACACTGATCCTCTTCAAAAACGGTGAAAAGGTTCAGGATTTCATCGGCGTGCAGCAGGAAGCCGCCCTTGTCGCTGTATTGACAGCCTAAAGTTCCAACCCCTGGAGCCCGGCAGTGCCGGGAGCCATCTTTTTCCAATGTCTGGAAAAAGTTAGACCGGAGTTTGCCGCTCCCCTACGGGTCGCTTCTTTTTAGAGTACTAAAAAGCACTTTCGGGGGACCTCAGGTCCAACCATTGGAAACTCCGGTTTTTTTATGCCTGTTCGAGCAGCGTGGCGGTGGTTTCGAAACAATTGAGCAACCGGTCCGTTTTGACGGGCAGGATGTCGATGAATTTTTCGAGCAGGCCGCGCTCGCGGACGAGGCGTTTGGAGGAGTCGTAGCTGAGATCGTGCATCCAGCTGAGCTGGAGCACGAAGCGGTCAGCCATACTCTGCATGCTGCGGTAGTCAATCGCTTCGCCGCTCTCAAACTGATCGAGCACCGCGTCGCTCGGCAGTCCGTTAAAATCGATCCCCATGGCGATTTCGGGGTTGTCGTGAATGTGGCCGGTGCGGATGCTCTCCCAGCAGATAAAAAAGATATCGAGCCGGTCGGCGTCGCGAATAAGGCGCAAGTGTTTTTCTTCGTGCGCGGTCAGGATGCGCGGTAGCTCTTTTTTGTTGTGGTACTGCACCGAATGCAAAATCAGTGCGCGCGGCTCGTCGGCGAGCCCGGCGAGCAGCCCCTCTGCTTCCAAGGTTTGGAAACCTAAGTCGCCGTGATCGACACTTTCGGCGTCGGAGAAGGTTCCGTACTGCTCGAACTGCGGGAAGCGGGCGGTGTCGTGAAGCAGTCCAACGGCTTCGGCAAGGTTCACTTCATCATCCGGCCAGCCCATGCCGCCGGCGATGGCGCGGGCATCGGCGGAGACGCGAATGCTGTGCTCGAGCTTGAGCTGGTGCATTGGGTGCAGGACGCCATCGGTGCGGAAGCGGTCAACATAGACGCGCCAGCGATCTTCCAGCGTCTGGAGCTCGATGCGCGTCATGGTTAGTAGACCCAAACGGCCAGCGCGAGGAGCCCGAAGCCGACGGCGGCCTTAACAAGTCCGCCGATCCGGAGGGTGAGGTCTTTTTGAATCGCCGGCTCGGTCAAGCGCCGGAACCACCAGGGTTCGAGCAGAAAAACGAGCCCGGTGATGATCCAGACGTAGGCGATAACGGTGATAATCAGCCGCCAATCCGACGGGTTCCAGCGCGCTGCGTTGAGGATGGGGCCGGCGGCCAGCAAAAGCAGTCCGCCGAGCGCACGGACGGAGAGCATTTCGTCGAGATAGAGGCAACCGAGCGCGATACAGACCGGCGCGATCCAATAAAGATGAACTTTCACGGCATCGAATGCGCCGAGGTGAAGCGTTGTCACCGCATAGGCGGCCCACACCATGTC
>JAEIOF010000114.1 GCA_016342445.1 Verrucomicrobiota bacterium
ATCTGGAGTCAGCTGAATTATGAGGTGAAGAACATCAAAAATGTCAGTCCGACCTGTTTTCTGCCCGCCCCCAAAGTCTGGTCGTCGGTGGTTCGTTTTGAAAAACGCGCCGCGCCGCTGGCGAAGGTGACGGACTACGAGCGGTTCAAACGACTAGTGAAATTTTCGTTCACGCAGCGCCGCAAACAGATCGGTTCCAACCTTCGGAAAAATATGCCGGAGTTTTTCCAGGGATTGGAAAAATGCGGAATTGATCCGGCGACCCGCCCGGAGCAGATCGCTATTGAGCAGTGGGTTGCGCTGGCAGAAATGTCTGGCAACACCTGAAAGTTTCGATGTCTTCCGGAACAGGGCAGGTGTGTGTGCGCTTGAATTTCGCGCGAAAGAGAAGCTTCCAAACCATCCAGAGCGCCTCCCATATGATTTTTTTACACATCTTGGATGTGCCGGAATGACGCTCCTCAAAAACAATCGGCACCTCGACAATCCTGCAGCCGATGCGCCACGCCTGATGAGTCATTTCAACCTGGAAGGAGTAGCCGTTGGAGATGATCTCATCCAGATGAATGGCTTCGAGAACGCAACGATGGAAGCACTTGTAGCCACCTGTAGGATCTAAAAACGGCATGCCCGTGACGAGTTTGACATAGACGCCGGCTCCGCGGCTGAGAATCAGCCGGTGAAGCGGCCAGTTGATGACGCGCACCCCGCCGATGTAGCGCGAGCCAAGCACAAGCCCCGCCGTTTTCGACGCCGCCCGCATCGCCGGAATGTCTTTGGGGTTGTGCGAGAAATCCGCGTCCATCTCAAAAATGAGTTCGTAGTCTCGCTCCAGCGCCCATTTAAACCCGGCAATATAGGCGCGACCCAGACCGTCCTTTTCCTTGCGGTGCAGCACGTGGATGCGCTCATCATTTTGAACCAGCGTATCGATGAGATGTCCCGTTCCGTCGGGTGAGTTGTCGTCCACAAAAAGAATGTTTACATCGGGCACGGCATCCAGCACCGCCTCCGCAATGGGGCCCACGTTTTGTGACTCGTTATAGGTCGGTATAATGATCAGGGTGTCGCTCATAGTGCGCAGACTCTACTTGAAAAGATCCTATCAACGCAAGCTGGAGACTCTTTAATGTTGCCTTTCCGAAGCGATTGTCTGATATTCGCCGACCTTCAAATACGGGGAGTAGCGCAGTCTGGTAGCGCGGTTGCTTTGGGAGCAATAGGTCGCAGGTTCGAATCCTGTCTCCCCGACCAAAATAACCGCCGAAAGGCGGTTTTTTTGTCGGGAAAAATGCGGGCCGGCAAAGCAGGTTTGACGCAAACTCGGTGAAGCGAGGCTGGCACCTGCCTACGCCCCCCAAGGGGCAAACCCGCAGGGCGGAGCCACCCTGTCTCCCCGGCCATTTTTCCAAGGTTTGGAAAAAAGTTTTCCAAGGTTTGGAAACAGGCTATGCTTCGGGCAAACAGCGGAGGATTTCGTATGCGCGATAAATTGAAACAGGCTCTGGAAGAACTGCAGAACGAGTTGACTCAAATGGGCTCGCATGAGCCGAAGCTTCAGAAACTGGCGGACGATGTTCAGGTTGCACTGAAAGAAAGCGCTGCGGATGTTCCGCTGGTCGACTCGCTCCGCGATGCCGCCGAAGCGTTCGAGGCACACCACCCTCAGCTGACCGCGCTGATCAACAATGTGATGACCTCTCTGAGCAATATCGGAATCTGATGCTCTCTCCCGAACTAGCTTTTATCTCTCCCGGCGGCGGCGAGCTGATCCTGATTATGCTGGTGCTGATTCTTCTTTTCGGCGCCCAGGATGCCCCGCGCATTTTCCGAACCATCCACACCCTTCTGGATAAACTGCAACGGACGGCCGCCGACTTCCGCTACAAAATCATGTACGGCGACCTCCATTCCGGAACGACGGAGGAGGAGCCCTACGATGTCCGAGAGGATGATCGGGAAGATGATCCGGACTATCTCCACGAAGGAGACGAGCCTCTGCCGGAGCCGGATGAGAAATGCCAGCCGTCAGAAACAGGAAATGGAGATGATGAAAAATCCATTTCATAAACTGAAAGACAGGCTTCTGTCCGAAGATCGGGAACAGCCGTTTCTGGAACATCTGGAGGCCTTCCGCCAGATGCTTTTCCGCTGCCTGATCACCGTTGTGGCTGTGACATTCTTCTGTATCCCGTTTGCCAGACCGGTTGTCAGATGGCTGCAGATTCCATTGCTCAAAGCCGCTGAAGCGCGCGGCGCGGCCTTTGAGCTGATTACCACCTCGCCGGTCGAAGGGTTTGTTCAGGTGGTCAAGGTGATCTTCGCCACCGGGATTCTGCTCAGCCTGCCGTTGCTGATCTATTTCATCGCGCAGTTTGTGCTCCCGGGCCTCAAGCCGAAAGAGCGCAAGATCCTGGCGATCGGCGGGTTCTTCGGCGCGTGGCTTTTCGCGGGCGGCGTGGCGCTCTGCTACTACGTCTCCCTGCCGGTGGCCGTGAATATCATGTTTTATTTCAACGACTATCTCGGCACCATCGCCAACTGGAAGATCGAAAAATATCTCGGCTTTGTGATGCAGCTGCTGATCGGCTTCGGGATCGCCTTCGAGCTTCCCCTGCTTCTCGTGCTGGCGGGCCGCATGGGGCTGGTCACGGTCGATCAACTCTGCCGCCACCGGCGCCACGTCGTCGTCGGCATCCTTGTGCTGGCCATGATGCTGACCCCGCCGGACGTCATCACCCAGCTCCAAATGGCGATCCCCTTGTATCTGTTGTATGAATGTTGTATAGGAATTCTGCGCCTATTCAGACGCGCGGAACAAAAGAGAGGAACCGAAGAATGAACTCACTTGCACTTATCCCCGGCATGCAGGGCGCGCCAGAAATCCTGTTAATCGTTTTTGTGATCCTGCTCTTGTTCGGCAGCAAAAAACTCCCCGAACTGGCCCGCTCGCTCGGCAAAAGTCTGAATGAATTTAAAAAGGGTCAGACCGAAAGCGCGCCGGAGAAGAAAATCGAAAAAACCGCCGAAGCCGAACCGGAAAAAACAGAAGAGCCGACCCCTGACGCTTAGATTTTCCAATCCCTGGAACTGACTGCGTCAGGGCTTGTTCCATTTTTCCAATGTCTGGAACGTTTCTCCCGATTTTTTCCAGGGGCTGGAAGAATAAAAGGCCGCTCTCCCGAGCGGCCTTTTGCGTGCAATCGAACGTCGCTTATTTGTAATTTTCGGGCTGAATGCCGAGTTTTTTGATGCGGTAGTTAATGATGCGCTGGGTGGTGTTGAGATGCCGCGCACTAGCCGCCGCGTTGCCGCGATATTTTTTCAGCGCATCAATGATGATCTCTTTTTCATAGCTCTCCACCAATGTCATCAGATCCGCTCCGTCGGCAGAAAGGATCGAGGTGTGGGTCTCCTCTCCGGTCTGGAGCGACGGCGGCAGGTTGTAGCCGTGGATCACTTCGTCGGCGGCGGTGAGCACCGCGCGCTCCACGCAGTTTTCGAGTTCACGGACATTTCCCGGCCAGTGATAGGCCATCATCATGTTGATGGCGGAGGTTGAAATCCGTTTAATGTTTTTGCTGTACCGTTCACTGTATTTCTGGAGGAAATGATCGGTCAGCAACATCAGATCGCTGCGCCGCTCGCGCAGGGGCGGAAGGATGATCGGAAAAATATTGAGGCGATAGTAGAGGTCTTCACGGAACGTGCCGGCGGCCATCTCTTTTTCAAGGTTACGGCTGGTGGCGGCGAGCACGCGAACATTCACCGGGAAACTCTCACAGCTGCCGACACGCTCAATGGTTCTCTCCTGCAACACCCGTAAAAGTCGCACCTGCACCGCCGGAGAAATATCGCCGATCTCATCGAGGAACAGCGTGCCGCCGTTCGCCATTTCGAAGCGGCCCTTGCGCTGCTGGGTCGCACCGGTGAAGGCTCCTTTTTCGTGGCCGAACAGTTCGCTCTCGATCAGATTTTCGGGAAGCGCCGCACAATTCACACTGATAAATGCATTGTTGCGCCGCTCGCCGCCGTAATGAACCGCGCGCGCCACCAGCTCTTTACCCGTGCCGGACTCCCCGCGAATCAGCACGGTGGCCGTGCTGTCGGCCACCTGCACAATCTGTTCATACACACTGCGCATCGAACCGCAGTTGCCGATAATGTTGTGCATCCGGTAGCGGTCGCCCAACTGACGGCGAAGCCGCTCGTTTTCAGAGATCAAACTGGTGCGCTCTTCAATCGCTTCACGAATTCCGGCCACCGCCTCGGCGAGAATATTGGCCACCAGTTCAAGGAAGCGCTGATAGCGCTGAAGCGCGGCTTCGTCGCTCGTGAGGGTCAGGTCGATGCTCATCGTTCCGATCACCTGCTTCTGATGAACAATCGGTACGCAAATAAATGCGGTCGGCTTGTCGGCGCGCGACTGGGTCAGGTTGAGAAAGCGCGGATCTTTGCTGATGTCGGGAATAAGAGCCGAACGCCCGGTCTGTGCGACACGTCCCGTAATGCCCTCGCCCAGCTTGTATTGACCCAACTGTTCCTCCGCGTCCGTCAGACCGCGCGAGGCTTCAATCACAAAGGTGTCGGTGTCGGGCTTAAGCAGGGTCAGGGTTCCGCGCGAAACACCCATCTCGCTTTCCATAATATCCAGCACTTCGGCCATCAACTCGTGAACGGTGTGCGGGCGCGTCGCCGCCGCCTGAGAAATTTGGTAGAGGATATCGAGTTCTTTTTCGCGTTGGATCATCTCACAGCTCCGATTGAGTTCAAAAATGGACTCTTTTTATTGAAAGAGACACTTTTGTATCAGAGCCCCCGCCGAAGGGCAAGAGATATTGGCATTTTTGCCGATAAAGCCCGTTTTGGGGCTTTATCGGGTCTCAGATAACATTTTGTTGATGCTGGCGGCCGCGGTTCGGCCTTCGCCCATCGCAAGGATAACCGTGGCGGCACCGAGCACGATGTCCCCGCCGGCATAAATCCGGTCGAGAGAGGTTTTTCCGGTTTCGTCCGCGATGATGTTGCCCCACTTGTTGGTTTCAAGGCCGGGGGTGGTCTGGCGGATCAACGGGTTGGAGTCGTTACCAATGGCAACGATGACGGTATCGAGGTCGATTTCAAACTCGCTACCCTCGATGGCAACCGGGCGGCGGCGGCCGGAGTCGTCGGGCGCGCCCAGCTCGTAACGCAAACATTCGATTCCACTCACCCACCCTTTTTCGTCGCTCAAAATCCGTTTGGGATTTTCGAGCAGATGGAAGATGACGCCCTCTTCTTTGGCGTGAGCCACTTCCTCGACCCGGGCGGGCATTTCGACCTCGGTGCGGCGGTAAATCAGATGCACCTCTTTGGCGCCGAGGCGAACGGCGGTGCGCGCGGCGTCCATGGCGACGTTGCCGCCGCCGAGCACGGCGACCTTTTCCGAATCGAAGATCGGCGTGGCCGCACGCTCTTTATCGTAGGCGCGCATCAGATTGGAGCGGGTCAGGTATTCATTGGCGGAGTAGACGCCGACGAGGTTTTCGCCTTCAATGTTCATAAAACGCGGGAGCCCCGCGCCGGTGGCGATGAAAAGCGCATCGAAGCCGTCCTGCTCCAGCAGGTCGATCACTTTACGGGTGCGCCCGATCACGAAATTGGTTTTCAGCTCGCAACCCATCGCGGTGAGCGTATCGATCTCTTTTTGCACAATCGCTTTGGGCAACCGAAATTCGGGGATGCCGTAAACCATCACGCCGCCGGGCTTATGAAACGCTTCAAACAGGGTCACTGCGTGCCCTTCGCGGCGGACATCGGCGGCGACGGTGAGGCCGGCGGGGCCAGTGCCGATGACACCGACCTTTTTACCGGTTTCAGGTTTTACTGCGGGGATTTCAATCAGCCCCTGCTCGCGCTCCCAGTCAGCCACGTAGCGTTCGAGGCGCCCGATGTTGACTGCCCGATCGACCGACTTAAGCACCTTGCCAACCGTACACGGCGCCTGACACTGCGACTCCTGCGGACAGACGCGGCCGCAAACGGCCGGAAGCAAACTGCTCTCTTTAATGATGTCGATGGCTTTCTGATTATCGCCATCGGCGATGGCTTGGATGAAGCCGGGAATATCAATGGCCACCGGACAGCCCGCAACGCAGGGCGCGTTTTTGCACTGCAAGCAGCGTTCCGCTTCGATCTTCGCCTGCTCGGGGGTGTAGCC
>JAEIOF010000115.1 GCA_016342445.1 Verrucomicrobiota bacterium
CTGCTGGAGCTGGCACGGGTGCTTGCGGAGCGCGCTCCGTTTGAAACCGAATTTCTGGTGGCGTTTTTTGACGGCGAAGAGTGCCGCACCCGCTACAGCCCGACCGACGGCCTGCACGGGAGCCGCCGTTTGGCGCGGCAGATTTTCACGGGCGGCGGCGCTGCGCTGGTGGAGGCGGTCATTCTGCTCGATATGGTGGGCGATAAAGATTTGAACATTATGGTGCCCAGAAACAGTTCTCAGGAGCTGGTTAAGGAGCTGTTTTCTGCGGCGCATGAGGTTGGGGTGCGGCCGAGGTTCAGTCTCGGGCCGGGCTCCATTCTGGATGATCACGTCCCGTTCCTGCTGGCGGGAATGCCCGTGATTGATGTGATCGATTTCGAGTACGGCTCCGCGCCGGGTCTGAACGATTACTGGCATACGCCAGAGGACACTCTCGATAAACTTTCCGCCGAAAGCATGCAGGTGGTGGGGGACACCATTCTTCGAATGGTCGAAAATCTCCAGTAGTTATTGCTGATCGAGCACACCTTCCGCTACGAGCTGGGCATCCATCTCCGGCGTGAGGGGCAGCGGCAGCGGCGGCAGGCCGTTGCGGATGGCGTCCATCTGAACGTTTTCCAGATGCTTCTTGAGCGCCTCGCCGGTCAGTTGCGGTCCGGTCGGCGCAGTGGGTTCTTGGCGGCGTTCTTCAATCTTCTGTAATAGTGCTCGGCGTCGCTCGGCATAAGATGTTTGGCGGGAGGCCTGTTGGCTTTTCGACAGGGGTTCGGGTGCACCCGATTCCAGCTTAAACAGCGCCACTTCGTGGCCTTTACGCAACATGGCTTCGGAGGCCGACAGATCCACTTCAATTAGTTCAAGGCCGTCTTGGATGTCCCCGATGCTCAGAATGTAATTTTTCTTTCTGGAGGTATCAATAATGCCCGCGCGCAGGTCGCCGTTGGGCCCTTCAAACAGCATGGAGAGGCGCAGGTTGCGGGCGAAGGACTGGTTGAGAGAAATCTGAACCGTTTCAGCTTCGGGCGGTTCTTCACCGAAAGGGCGTTTGTCGATAATGATCTGGTAGCGTGCAAATCCGTCCTCGGCCGCCATGCCGGACTGGATGGAACAGAGTATAACTAGAATGATGAGGGTTACTTTCACTGCTTCGGATTATCCGTTCTTGTTTGATTTTCGTCAAGGAGGTAGCCTTTCCGGCATGAGAATTAAAAACGGCATCCTGATTTTGGTTTTTCTATTGGCTCATGCCGCTGTCGCACAAATGCCCCATCAGGTTGCGGTGTTGGTGAATGAGAATTCGCAGGCTTCAAAAAAGGCAGCCAATGTGTTTGCCGGCCTCCACAGCGTGCCGGGTGTCAACGTGGTCTATCTCGACCTGCCCGATTCGATTGTTTCCGGCCGTGCTGAATGTTCTCCTGAGGAATTCAAACAACTCATTTATGACCCCGCCATGAAAACCTTGGCGGAACGCGGCCTGACCGATCAGATTCTCGCATGGGTCTATTCGGTCGGTTTCCCTATTCGAGTAGTCACTTCCCCGAATGATCGTCAGCAGATGTCCATTATGGGACTGACCTTCCTGCGAGGCGAAGTTCCGGCTCTTGAAGCGATGGAAAAAGGACAGGTTGTTTCTCCGCTCTTTGCCGGCCCGATGAAAGAGGGCGGCCCGAAACTTCCGCCGCGCACGCTGGATATCTGGAAGGGCGGCATCAAAGAAAAAATGCCGCTGCCCTCCATGATGCTCGGCTACATCGGCGAAAAGGGCACGGACATGGACACGGTTCTGCGTTGTATCGGGAACGGCGTCCGCGCTCCGCAGAGCGGGAAGAATCCCTGCATTCTGCTGGTTAAAACGGATGATGAAAAACGTTCCGGCCCGCGCGAGTGGCAGTTTGCCGACGTGAAGACCGAGCTGGCGATGCGCGGCGGCTCCGTGGTGATCACCACCAATCAGACCCCCGGGCAGGCGAATCTAATGGGCGTGATGATCGGCGCGGAGAATGTGAAGCCGTCCGATTTCGGAACGTTTGCGCCCGGCGCAATGGCGGAGCATTTCACCAGCTGGTCGGCTGAATTTCAGAAGCGGCAGAGCAAGTGCACGGAGTGGCTGGAAGCGGGCGCGACCGTCACCGCCGGCATGGTGGCCGAGCCGTACAACGCCTGGGTCAAATTTCCGCACGCCCGTTTCTATTCCCATTACGCTTCCGGCTGCACCGCGCTGGAGAGCTTTTACCAGTCGATCTTCAGCCCCGTTCAGGTGCTGCTGCTCGGCGATCCGCTCTCGCGGATTGTAACGCTTTCGGGTCAGATCCGCCCCGTCGGGCTAAGCAAAGAAATCTCCAGCGATCTCGACGCCGCCTTTGTTATCGATGCCAAATTCTCCGTTCCGCTTCCAGTGCTCTATAGTGCCTTGCTCGATGGCAGACAGATTAAACCCGTCGAAGGCAATTCGCTGATAGAGTTGCCCTTCGAGGAATTGGGCGACGGGTACCACAAAGTCCGGCTGATTGCGCAGATTGCAAACCCCGTATCTATCGGCGGATTTGTGGATATTCCTGTGATCATCAATAAAAGGGGGCGGTCACTGGAGATCACCGGACTGACCGACCGCGCTCCGCAACAGATTGTTTTTACTGTCGAGGCTGCGGGCGCTGAAAAACCGAAAGAGGTCTACCTCCTCTGGAACGGGCGCGAGATTGCCCGTGCTGCTGCCGGAACCGAACTGGTGTTCGATGAACGGCTCCTTGGCGAAGGCCCGCACATTCTGCAGGCGGTCGCAATTTATGCCGACGGCATGAAGGTTCGCAGCACTCCCAAACAGTTTAGTATTGTTTTTAAACCCGCCGCTGAATAAAACCTTCGCCGCATGAAATGGACGTCAACCAGCCCTTCCGATACTTGGAAAATCGCGGCGGAATTTTTCCAGACATTGGAAATTCCCGCCGTGATTGCCCTGCACGGAAACCTCGGCGCGGGGAAAACCTGCCTTACGCAGGGTCTTGCGCAGGCCGCCGGAGTTAAAGAGCCCGTCTGCAGCCCCACCTATACACTCATCAGCGAGTATCAGGGCGAGATCCCTTTTCATCACATCGACCTCTACCGCCTTTCCGGCCCGCAGGAAGCGCTCGATCTCGGGCTCGATGAATATCTCGAGCCGGACGGCATCACCGTTATCGAATGGGCCGAGCGCGTCGCGGAATTGCTTCCGCCCGACACGATCCACGTGCGTCTCACGCGCGGCACCGACGAACAGACGCGAACCATTGAGATTGTGGAGAATCCGTTATGATTACCCTGGGTATTGAATGCTCCTCGCGGCAGGGCAGTGTGGCCCTGCTTAAAAACGGCGAACTGCTGGCGGAGAAAAGCTGGATTGCCGAGCGCGTCCGCCACAACACCATTTTCCAAACATTGGAAAATCTGATCGAAGAGGCGCAACTATCACATGGTGATATCTCTCTCTATGCGATCGGGCGCGGGCCGGGGTCGTTCTCCGGCATGCGGATGAGCTTTGCCATCGCGCAGGCGCTCGCGCTGCCGAGCCGCGCCGAAGTGCGCGCCGTCAGCAGCGGCGCGGCGCTCGCGCTCGCCGCCGCGCGCGAAGGTGCCCAAGAGATAGCTGTCGTCGGCGACGCCCGCCGCGGACAGGTTTGGATCGGGTTTTTCCAGACATTGGAAAAAGGGGGCCTCAAAGTTTCCAAACCTTGGAAGCTCGTCAACTATGACGAGGTCTCCGTGCCCGAAGGGACACTCGTCGTCAGCCCCGAGGCCGAGCGGTTAACAACTATTTTCCCGAACCTTGGAAACCCGCGTTTTCCGCTGGCCAGCGATGTGGCAAAACTGGCGCTGATGCAGACCTGTCCGGAGCCTCTTGAGCCGCTCTACATGCATCCGCCCGTCTTCATCGAACCAAAATATGCTTGAGAATTCGGGGTTTTAGCCTACAATTTCTCAAATATGAAAAACCGCGCCATATTTGGACTTCTTCTCTTCGCCGTACTCGCTTTCTGCCTGCCGGCTCCGGCGATTGTTGTTTCCGATTACGCCATTGCGACGAATGCCCCGACCGGCGTCTGGGATGTGAACTGGGATTACGTTTATAGATATAAGGGCAGTTCTGCCGTCGCGGTTGGACCGAACTGGCTGCTGACGGCGGCGCATGTGGCGGACGACACGGCCTCGTCCACGGTGGTTGTGAATGGAACCAACTACTATCAGCAGGAGATCATCTTTCACTCTGCGTCCGCCGATCCGGAGAATGTCAACAAAGCCGACTTGGCGCTGGTTCGCTTCGATAAGGAGTTCCCGGGTTATTACCCTCTCTATGCTACTGAAACGTTTCCGACACAGACCTCTAAGAGGTTGAACGCTGTGATGATCGGGTACGGTACAACCGGAACCGTTTACAGCACCTACTATATGCCCAAAGCATGGAATGCCGTGCCGAACGGGAGTGGCGTGAGACGGTGGGGAACACAGAAGATC
Organism: Verrucomicrobiota bacterium; assembly: GCA_016342445.1. Lineage (GTDB taxonomy): Bacteria > Verrucomicrobiota > Kiritimatiellia > Kiritimatiellales > Tichowtungiaceae > Tichowtungia. The sequence continues at coordinate 4,489 of JAEIOF010000115.1, forward strand.
GATGGAGGACGTACGCTGGCCTATGATGGCGGAGGTGCCATTGGCGTCAGTACTAATGTCGGGTTTGAAATGTATTTTTCAGTTGGTGATTCGGCATATGAAGCCGGGGCGGGCACTTACGATTCAGGTGGCGGAACATTTGTTAACGACGGCGGAACTTGGAAGTTGGCGGGGATTAACACACTCATCTACCACATGATTACCACGGTGCCGAACGCAAGTGACTGGATGTTCTCCGTCTCCGTTCCTGCTTATGACCTTTGGATAACGCAGACGATGGATGCCATCACAGGAGATGCCGACGCCGACGGCATTCCCAACTGGTGGGAAGCGCAGTATCTGACGAATGTCCTGTCTTCTGTCGATCAGGATGGGGATGGGGTGATCGGCACCGATGAATACATTGCCGACACCGATCCGACCGACAGCAACGCGCTCTGGCAGGTGGGCGGGTCGTTTGCGCTGACCAATCAGACCTTCACCTTCGTTGGAAGCACGGCTCGGCAATATCAGCTGTTCTACACCACCAACGATCTGACCGATGCCGGGTTGACGTGGACGCCGCACGGCTCTCCGATCTGGGGAGCGGGAGCGGGCACATCCATTGCGGTAACCAATACGGATGACACCGTCTTTTATCGCGTGTGGGTCACCCTGCCGTAAAAAGAAGGATTGAACCCTCCCTTCTCTTTAAGTAGCGTGCGCATCATGAATTGCGACGTAACAGTAGACCTTGGTGACCGCTCCTATCCCATCCGTATCGGTTCGGGAATTCTCGAAACACTGGGCGAGGCCTGCAAAGCCGTCGGACTGAAGGGCCGCTGTCTGATCGTCTCCGACGAAAACGTTGCGCCGCTCTACGCGGATAAAATTTTCCAATCATTGGAAAAAGCCGGATTCATCCCCACTCTTGAAGTGCTTCCGGCGGGCGAGCCGACTAAATGCCACGAACAGCTGGTCCGTCTGTACAGCAAAGCCGCCGAGCTCGGCCTTGACCGCGGCCACTTCATGGTCGCGCTCGGAGGCGGAGTCGTCGGCGACCTGACCGGCTTTGCCGCCGCCAGCTGGTTGCGCGGCATTCGTTTTGTTCAGGTTCCCACCACCCTGCTTTCCATGGTCGACAGCTCGGTCGGCGGAAAAACCGGCATCAACATTCCGGCGGGCAAAAACCTCGTCGGCGCGTTTCATCAGCCCGAACTGGTGCTGATCGATCTCAAAACACTCGAAACCTTGCCGGAGCGCCAGTTCGCCGCCGGCATGGCCGAAGTGGTCAAGTACGGCGTCATTTGGGATGAAGAACTTTTCCAAACCCTGGAAGTCGGAAGTTCCAGCGGCCACAGTTTTTTCCAAGCACTGGAAAATAAAAAGGGTGCAGGCTCAGCCTGCTTGGAAAAGATCATTTCCCGCTGCTGCGAAATCAAGGCCGAGGTCGTCCGGCAGGACGAACGCGAGGGCGGATTGCGCGGGATTTTGAATTTTGGACATACGCTGGCGCACGCGATCGAAAATGTCGCGGGCTACGGGGAATTTCTCCACGGTGAAGCAGTCGCCATCGGCATGGTGTATGCCGCGCGCCTCTCCTCCAAACTCAAAGGGCTTTCCGTCGAAGAGTCGGCACGGATCGAAAAACTGCTCGCAATACTCGGTCTTCCGGTCGATGCGCCGGGGCTGGTGTGGAAAGATCTCCGCGCCGCCATGG
>JAEIOF010000116.1 GCA_016342445.1 Verrucomicrobiota bacterium
GGCACCTCGGTTTCAATTTTTTCGAGGGCTTCGGCCAGCGGGGCTTTCTGGCGATAGAGAATGCGATAGGCCTCTTTAATGGCCGCGCGCGATTCTTCGGAGATGCCGCGGCGCTCCATCCCAATCTTGTTGAAGCCGCGAATCTCGATGTCGAGTCCGTCGGCGATCATAAAGGGAGGCACGTCTTTGGTCGCCTTGGTGTAGCCGCCCAAAAATGCCATTTTGCCGATCCGGCGGAACTGAACCACGCCGCACAACCCCTCAATGATGGCGAAATCTTCAACGATGACATCGCCGGCCAGCTGGGTGCCGTTGGCGATGATGACGCCATTGCCGATTTTACAGGCGTGGGCGACGTGGCTGTAGGCCATCAGCAGACAGTCCGAGCCGACTTCGGTCATTTCGCCATCGTGCGTTCCCGCGTTGATGGTGACGCACTCGCGCAGAACCGTCCGGTCGCCAACGATCACGCCGGGGGCGCCGCCCTTATATTTCAAATCCTGCGTGGGGCCGCCGATCCGGGCAAACGGATGAATGACGCATTGGGAACCGATGGTGGTGTATCCATCGACAACCGCGTGAGACATCAGCTCAGTCCCTGCGCCGATCTTCACATTCGGGCCGACAACGCAATACGCGCCGAGCTTGATTCCTTCGCCCAGCACAGCGCCTTTTTCAACAATGGCAGTGGAATGGATTTCGCTCATGGATTTATCCTGCGGAGCTGAACATCAGATCGGCTTCAGAAACAAGCTGTTCGCCGACAAAGGCCTTGGCGTGCACTTTGGAAAGGCGCGGCTTGGCTTTGATGATCTCGATTTCCATACGGAGCTGGTCACCGGGGACAACCGGGCGGCGGAAGCGGGCGTTATCGATGGCCGCGAAATAGGAGATTTTACCTTCGCCACCGAACATGCGGTTGAGCAGGATTCCCGCGACCTGCGCCATGGCTTCCATCTGCAATACACCGGGCATGACCGGTTGACCCGGGAAGTGCCCTTGAAAGAACAGCTCATTGAAGGTGAGGTTTTTGATGCCGACAATCCGTTTTTCGTCATCACATTCAAGAATGCGGTCGACGAGCATGAAGGGGTAGCGGTGCGGAAGAATATTCAGAATCTCATTAATCTCTAATGCGGGCATAGGGTCGTTCTCCTTACTTACAGGGCTCAACAAAAGCCGGATTATCGGCAAAACCGTGTGAGGATTCAACGCTTAAGCTGATTTTTGTCCAGCTCTTCGAGCGCGGGGCACCCCTCCGCCACGCGCCAGGTGCGGGGGAAACTCCGGCACTGTTCGGGGCGGGCGTCATAAACAGCACATCCGTTCTCCTTAAGAAAAATACACCGCCCGTCGGGATGCTCAGAAAGGCTCAACTGCCGACGATTGGCCGCGAGAATCGTATATCGCTCGATAAACTCTTTCTCGGACAGCTCCGTAGCAGCGGCTAGCCGATGGATGTCCTCACCGGTCAGAAGAACATGCCCTTCCCATCGGCAACAAATGCCGCATTTTTGACAAATAAACCCCTGCTCTTCCTTACCATTCATTACAAACCCGCAACCTGATTTAGGGGTGAATGAATTGACATCCCGCCCAGTTTAATATGATTATCCCCGCCTTGCCTGCCATCCGGACAGTGCAATAGAGACATAACCATCAGAGGGAGAATTCTGGCATGATCAAAACCGTGACAAAAACAAAAAGCGCCGTCCTTTTTATTCTACTTACACTCCTGACCCTGTTTATCGCAGGATGCTCAAAAGAGGCTCCCGAGGTCGAAGCGGTCGATCTGGCTCCGGCCCCGAACCTTTTCGAAGAACCGATCCAGCCCAATCCGCTCGCAATAGCCGCTGAAGACGTCGTCATCACGGTCGAAGGCGAAGACATCACCCACGGCGACATCATGCAAGCCGTCCAGATGCGGATGATGCAGCTCAGCCGTCAAGTGCCGCCGCAGCAGCTCTCCCAGCTCTATCCTCAGGTTTATCAGGAAATGAGCGAAATGCTCGTGGCCAACATCCTCCTGACAAAAGCCGCTGAAAAATCCAGCCTGGCTGTCAGCGACGAAGAAATCGCCGCGGAAATCGCCAAAATCGAAGCCAATGCCCCGGAAGGGAAAACACTTCAGGACATGCTGACCGAAAACGAAATCGACCTTAATGAGTGGAAAGACGGTCTGCGGTCGCAGATCCTCGTCGGCAAACTCGTTGAAGAACAAACCGCGACGGTTGAAGAAGCCACTGCGGTTGAGGCGGCTGATTTTTATCAGGAAAACATCGACTCCTTTAAGGTGCCTGAAACGGTTGCCGCCAGTCACATTCTGATGGCATTCACACCCGAAGACACCGACGCAACCAAGGCGAAAAAGAAACAAGATCTCGCCGGGCTCCATGCGCAGATTCTCGCTGGCGGAAACTTTGAAGAGTTGGCTGCGGAACACTCCGACTGCCCCAGCAGCCAGCGGGGCGGGAACCTCGGCACCTTCGGCCGCGGACAGATGGTTCCCGAATTTGAAGAAGCCGCCTTTGGCATGGCCACCGGAGACATCAGCGACATCGTTGAAACGCAGTTTGGCTACCACCTCATCAAGGTCACCGATCATCAGGCGGAAGGCGTTAAGTCGCTGGGTGAAGTGAAAGAACAACTTCAGGCCTACCTGACCGCTCAGAAAAAACAGGAGGCCCTGATCGCCTACATCGAAGAACTTAAAGAAAAGGCTGATGTGACCATGCACCGCCCGGACTTTGACGCCGCTGCCGAATAACTGACCCGGCCTTCGGACCACAAAAAAAGCGTTCCTTTTTAAGGGACGCTTTTTTTGTGCCTTAAACCCGCAGAATCGCCGGGTCTTTGCTCACATTGCTCATTACGAAGGCTTGGTGCACCGAGCGGGATAGAAACACGAACCGTTTCTCCGTTCGCCGCATCCCCACAGGTACCGAACGGGATGGACATACGAAAATAGAAAATCCACAACATAGTCATATCCGACCATTCGATGAGTAATCTCTGCGGCCACCCGCTTGCGGACTTCATCCGGAACTGGACAGCCGCCCAGTGAAACCACCACTCGCTGACAAACCTTTCCTTCGGCGTTTAGATGGTTTTCAACCAACTGCAAGAGCCGGGTTGCTCCACGTTTCTTTTCCCGGAAAAACATAAACGACTCCCGTTTGGATTCCGGGAAAAGCGCACGTCGAGCACATCAGAAAAAAACAAAAGAAAACAGCCGCGCAGGCACCACACGGCCAGCACAAAAATCAGAATCTTTGAACATCAAGGAGTTACAAAAACCGCCACCTGTTCGAGCCCACGATGGCAATTGATGGATCGTGCTCTTGATCAGCAGATTGCGAAAAATCCCCTCCGAAAAAATATTTTTCAGGCCACGGAAGTTGGGTTGAGAATGCACTGCACCCCATCCTATCGACAGATTGTTCGCCATTTAGCGAGAGCATCTTTCCAACTCTCGCTATCCTGCGGCTCAAAGATGTTCATCTCGCCTGCAAACGAGTTGCGGATGATTTCTCGCCCCTCGCTCAGTGATTGAATATCGCCCATGGCCAGCATCTGCGTAATCAGATTGCCAATCGCAGTCGCCTCGATCGGGCCGGTGATGACTTTGCGTCCGGTGGCATCGGCTGCGAACTGGCTGAGTGTTTTGTTCTGACAGCCGCCGCCGACAATACGCAGTGTATCGAGCTGTCTGCCGGTCAGGGCTTCGAGCGTGTCATAGGTGTCTGCATAGAGCAGTGCGAGCCCCTCATAGGCGGTGCGCAGAATCTGTCCGTGCTCCTGCGGGCGTTTCTGGCCGGTGCGTTCACAGGCCTCCTGAATGCGCGCAGGCATATCGCCGGGAGCAACAAACAGATCATCGCTGGGGTTAATGAAAAACTGGAACGGCTCGGAGAGCAGTGCCATTTCAGCCATATCTTCCCAGGTGTAGTCAAAGCCCTGCTCGGCCCAGACGCGGCGCAGTTCCTGCATCATCCAGAGTCCGGAAAGATTTTTCAGGAAGCGAATGGTGTCGCAGACGCCGACTTCGTTGGTGAAATTGGCGGCCAGCACATCATCGTTAATGACCGGGCCGGGAAGTTCGGTGCCGAGCAATGACCAGGTTCCGGAACTGAGAAAGGCGCAGTGTTCGCCTTCGGCGACCGGTACGGCGGCAAAGGCGCAAGCTGTGTCGTGTCCACCAACGGCAACGACCGGCAGTCCGGTGGTATCGCCGACCACGGTTCCGGGATCGACCAGTTGCGCGAACAAGTCGGTGCGAATGCCGAGTTTTTTGAGCAGATCGTATGCCCAGTCTTTTGTGACCGGGTTGTAGAACTGCGACGTGCTGGCGATGGTGCGCTCGGCAACCATCTTCCCAGTCAGCCAATAGCTCAGCAGATCGGGAGAAAACAGCATTTTATCGGCGGTCTTGTACTGAACGGAATTCTCCAGCGACATGGCCATGAATTGGTAGAGCGAATTCAGTTCCATAAACTGGATGCCGGTCTGAGCAAAGACCTCTTCTTTCGGTGCGCGCTCAAAAACCTTTTCGAACATGCCGGCTGTGCGGCTGTCACGGTAGTTGACCGGATTGCCCAGCAGTTTTCCATCGGCATCAAACAGGCCGAAGTCCACGCCCCAGGTATCAATTCCCATGGAAACCAGATCGTCACCAAACTCTTTTCTAGCCAGCACAAGCCCATCCAGAATGTTGCGGAACAGGTGAACAAAGTCCCAAAAGAGCCTGCCGTTGATTTCGGTCGGCCCGTTCCAGAAACGATTCATTTCTTTGAGGGTTAGCTTTCCGTTTTTAAACGTTCCAACGATGGTGCGCCCGCTGGACGCCCCCAGATCGACTGCGACATAATGCCTGGCCATAAACTCCACCTCTCTTTTAAATTGCCGGGGCGTTGGCGAGCAGATATTTCTCCGCTTCCGGGCTCCAGAGTCCGTTATGCTTCTCGACAATTTCAGCCAGCTCTTTGCAGAACGGGCAGTTTTTGTCCTTCAGCTCATTCAGTGCGGTCAGCGGCATGCTGATACCGGTGTACACCAGCTTTTTACCGCCGGGGATATTCGGCAGATTCAGCGTGGTTTCAATGACGGCGTCGAGTCCGCCGACGTGCGTGATCATCGTTGACGGATTCAACAGGCCCGCTTCCATCATCTTGAGGGATTCGAGCATGTCATCCGTGTTGCCGCCGCTGGTGCCGACCACGTGCGTCACCGCATAGTGGACGTTGTAGAAGTTAAACTCCGCAGCGAAATCCGCATTGCTGGGTCCGGCGAAAAAGTTCAGACAGCCGTCAAACCCAAGAATTTTATCGGCCTGCTCCACGACCGGACGGACCGGCGCATAAACAAACACGTCGTCGAACCCTTCACCCTTCGGGGTCAGGGATTTCAGATAGTCCACCCCTTTGCCCTCTTCGGCGGTATTGACGTAGATCAGCTTCACGCCGTTTTTCTGCGCCTCTTCCACCGTGAAGATGGAGGCCGCGCGCTCAAGGCGGGCGTTGTCGATATCGGTCACCACCAGCAGCCCCGGCTTGCGGTCGCAGTGAATGGCGTAATCAATCGCGCCGAGCCCCATCGGGCCGACGCCGGCGAGAACGGCCGTTGCCCCGCCCTCTTTAATTCCCATTTCATGCACGTAGCTGCCGGGCGTGGTGTGATAGTTGGCGTGATAGCCGCCGACGATGCAGGACATCGGCTCAGCCAGCGAGCCGAGATAAAACGCTTCGCCCTCGAACAGAAGCAGGCAGTTGTTGCGCATCACCTCTTCGGGAATCACAATGTACTGCGCGTCGCCGCCGATGAACTGATAGGAATAGCCGGGAGCCGACAAAACGCCGACCGGACCGGCCGGATCCACCAGCGCGGGCTGAATGGAAAACTTCTGTCCGGCCGTGAACTGCTTCGCCCACTTTGCGCCGACCTCAACGATCTCTCCGCAGAATTCGTGTCCGATAATGATCGGTTCCTCCGCAATATTGTTCGGAATACGTTTATGTTTCGTTCCCTGCGTGGCGGCCTTGTAGGACGACATGCAGATGGAGTC
>JAEIOF010000117.1 GCA_016342445.1 Verrucomicrobiota bacterium
TCGGGCTGTTGTAAATGGATCCGGTTGCATCGCCGTATTTTTCCGCCGCCCACTCACCGACCACCGGTTTCGGAAGATCCTGGGCTTTGTAGTAGTCCATCAAACGCTTCGGAGCATCGAACGGCGGATGCGGGCGGTGCAGAGAAAATTTCAGAAGCCACGGGGCATCGCCGTCGTACTCCCGGAGAAACGCCTTGGCTCTTTCGGCCGTCCAATGCGTCGGGTGGGTCTCCTCCTCATAGGGCCAGGCGCGGTTCCCGCGGTGATCGGTAAAGCTCGGGGCCCCGCCCTTCGGATCTTTATCGGGATGGTTCAGCTGCATCCAGCGCATGTAGTCGTCGCGATAGAGACCATCGGCTCTCGGCCGCGAATCGATCTCCTCAACCTCGCAGGTCTGGTATCCGTGCTTCGCGCCGTAAAAATGGTTTTTTCCGGCAACATGCGTGCGGTATCCCGCATCGGTGAACAGCTGCGGATACTCCACCCGGTACTGGTTCGGAATAGTGAGGAATGAAAGCAGTCCGTGGTTCCACGGGCGCAGACCGGTCAGAATCGCGGCGCGCGCAGGCAGGCACGACGGCATGGACGAATAGGCGCGGGTGAACAGTGCGCCTTCATTCGCCAGCCGATCGAGGTTCGGCGTCTTCAGCCAATCCGCTCCGGCGGCACCAATACAGTCGCCCCGGTGCTGGTCATCCATGATAAACAGAATGTTTATCTGCGGCTGTTGGCGGGCACAGCCCGCCAACAGCATCGTGCCGGCGGCACCGCAGGCTTGAAGGAACGACCGCCGGTTCATAAAACAACTTTCTACTTTCGAATTAACCCGGCCCGGACATCCATCCCGTTCACACAATCAAACCTCAAAACGGTTTTATTTAACTTCTGCGCAATAACGGTCACATTTTCTGCCGGGGCGCTCAGGGCCCACTGGCCGTTCAGGGTGATCTCTACGGGACGAGGCTGGCTGGGCAGATATTGATTTTCACCGTCCGCAATCAACTTGAACGTCGGAATTTCGGAGTCGCGCGGAAGAAGGCCCAGGTCCGGATTAACGACGCTGATCTCAAGGGCATTTTCTGCCTGCTTGACCATTACCAGACAGTGATCGCTCACGTTTCCAATGATTGGATCATCGATTTCCAAGGGTTGGAAAAACGCGTAGCCGGTCAGCTGGTCGTCCGGGAAACAAACCTGATGCCGCTGGCTGTCTTTACAGATCACCTGATAATTTTTCTTTGCCGCACCGCGCACCCCGATCCCGGCTTCATACCCGGCATCTTTCGGCTTCAGTCCGTGGTCGAACCAGGCGACGGCATAGTCGCCTTTGCTCGGCACTTCCCCGTCATCGCGATAGGAGTCCTGCGTTCCTTTAAACTGGCTGAGGCTTCCGGTTTCCGGCAGGTAATAGCGGTTGCCCGCTGGATCCGCCAATGCGGTGTCCGAAAACTCGAAGGTCGAGCCTTCAGGCAACCAGGACTGGAAAAGTGTCGTTTCGACCGCGTGTTTTCCGTCGCCGCCGGAGATGCCCGAACCGAGCATCAAAATAAAGTCGTCGACAAAGAAGATGCTCTTCTTCGCCCGAAGGTTAATCCGGGTTCCGTTGCCGAACTCTTGCTGGTTGAGAATCATACCGAACAGGCCGTTTTGGTCATCAAGCGAAACTCCGCCGAGAAACGTCTCGGGGCTGAACTGCCGGTGATCCAGCGGTTTCTGCGATTTAACCGGGAAATGAACAGCTGTGGTGCCGGGCATGCGATACCAGTCCCACCCTTCATCGAGATTGTAGCCGCTGTCGATATCGCTGACGGGATCGCCCTGCGAAAAGATGGTCAGCGATCCGTGGCTGAAATACTGTCCGTAGACATTTTCATCCGGCGAACCGTTTTCATAGTCCCAAATATATTTGCTGTAGCCTTTTACCGCCGCCATCCAGTTGTCGCGGCGGTGAATCGCCAATCCGCCGTACGGTTTGTACCAAAAGCCCGCCGGATCCGGCTCGGGTGTGATGTTTTCTTTCATCAGCTCTTCGAGCATGTTCAGCGTATAAAGTCCGCGGAACAGTTTGCCGCGTCCGCCGGCAAAAACAAACTCAATGCCCACCTGCTCCGGATCCCAAACCCGCTCATACACCGGCTTCATCTTTTCATCATTCAGCCCCAGAGCGGACGCCCCGATCAGCAGCGAAGAAAAGACTTCCGTTTTAAGTTTGTCGCTCATCATCGGGAACCGGCCGCGAATCCCGAACGGCATAGAATATTTCTGACAATAGAGCCGGTACGTCAGAATCAGATTGTTCAGATTTTCGACTGACTCCGGCTCGACGGCATAATGCGTGCCGTTCAGCACATACACTCCGAAGGAGGCCTGCGGAATAAATCCGCCGGTATACGCGTTGCCGTAAATTGCGCGATGATGAAATCCGGTAAAATCGGGCTTAATGGTGTCGGCCCAGCCCGGAATCACCTTGAGCGAATCCGAAAATACGCGCTTGGCATCCAGCAGCAGTTCGGCCTTTCTCGCCGTATCTTCCTCCAGCAGCGCGGAGACAAAGGTGACATCGGTATAGATCTGAATCGCATCGGACTGCACCAGATATTTAAAGGCGGGCGGGCTGACGTAGGGGTCGTAGTAGCGCACATGCCCGGAGGTTTTCCCGAGCATTTCCAAATGCCGCACGAGATCCCGCGCTTTTTTAAACGTCGGCGTCTCTTTGAAATAGGGCTCCATCAGCAACACGGACTGACAATATGCCCCCATGCGAAGTTCCATCTTAACAATGTTACCCGCCCCGTTCTCGGGGTGCGGTGCGCCGTCCATGTTCATCCGGTTTTCATTGTAATGGAACGTCATGCCGTCGCGAACGCCGCGGCCGTAAAGGTATTCCAGGCATTGGATATAGCACTCCATAACCTCCGGGTTTTTATAGTACGGATTCTCCGGGGCATTCACCGTATACCCGAAAGCGAGAGCCATCAGATATTGCTGCAAAATGGATGAATAAACGGAGAATTCCTCCTCGTATCCGGGTTTATTCTGATAAATGTGGAAGGTCTTATTTGCATCCTGTTTGAAGTCAAACGCCATGGCCCGTTCGATCGGCCGCTGAATCCGCTCCATAAACCCGGCAAACGCTTCTTTGCCGTATTTTCCGGAAAAGGTCTGCTCCGTTCCGATTAAGAATTTGATGTAGCGCTCTTTCGCCAACTGATGCTCCGCATCAATTTCCGCCGCCGACAGCACCACATCCGGATAAACCGCCGGAATGCTGGTGAACAGGGTGACCTTCTTCGGGATATTGACTTCCTGCCCGGCCGGAACCGCAATTACGATATTGTCGAACCAGACCTCCTGCAACGAACTTGAAAAGGTTTCGATCCGCAGGCTTTTGATCGCGGTCAGCTCCCCGACGGTTCGATCCTGCGCTTTGTCGTCCGCAGCCAGATCCCCGTCAATCCAGAAATCCATCAGTCCGGAGTCCAGCGTTTCGGGCTTTCCGTCCGGTCCGATATACGTGATTTTCTCAGCGGTCTCATTAAAATAGGCATCCACATGACACAGCTTGCCCGATGAATACGCCTTCGAACCCGCCGGGCGCATTTTGCCGGAGGGCTCCACCCGGAACCCGCCGACCACAACGCCTTCCTCTTTCGCGGAGGCCTCGCCGACGCCCAGCTTGAGCGAGAGCGATCCCTCCAGCTTATCGTCCGGCGTCACCAGATCCATACTCAACCGGAGAAGCTCCGAATTCAGTCCGGGAATGTTTTTTGCCAAGACCCGAACCATCCCCGAACTGCTATTGTCCCGCAGCTGAAAATAACGGTTTTTTTTGCCCGCGCGAAACACGTTTCCCTCATCTTCACGGATGGTTGCGAAACGTTCGGCGGCGGCATTTGCGCTCACCTGACTCCAGCCATTGCCTTTCGGCAACGGAGCCCCGGCCTCGTAGGTTTCAAAGTCATCCTGAAAAACCACCTGCGTAAAGGCCGCGGGTTCCGCCATCCCGATGGCCGCACAACTCGACAAAACCGCCAAGAGCAAAAAAAACCGACTCATACTGTTCCCCTACTTCGCAACCGCGATTTCGATATTATCCAGCAGCACTTCCTGCGTTGAAGAAGAGAAGGTTTGAAGAATGATGCTCGTAGCGGCAACCGATTCTTTCAAGGTCCGCAGCATTCCCGCCCCTTTCGATGAACATTTTTCATCAATCCAAACCGCGCACATTCCTTCTTTCAAACGGGATTCTTTTCCGTCCGGCGTCTCATACTTCACGGAGTCGTCTGTCTCGTTAATATAGACGTCAAAATGAAGCTTTTCATCCATTGAATAAGTCAGGCCCGGCCGCGCCTTGCCTTGTGAAAGCTGCACGCCATTCACAACCGTCCCGCTGTTTTTGGATATATCCTCAATGCCCGCCTTAAAGCCAAAGGCGCCTGTGTTGCCCGCATCCGGCTCAACCACATCGAAACTGATCCGGAACAACTTTGATTCGAATCCGGCAATGTCCTTCGCCAGCGCCTTAACGCTCGAGCTGCCGGAAGCATCCCGCACCTGAAGATATTTATTTTCTTTATTCTTCCCGAAAAGCTTATCGACATCCGCACGAACATGGACAAAACAATTCTGGCTCTCGTTGGCCGAAACCGTACTCCACGCCGTTCCGGTCGGAAGCTTTTGATCCACCTCATACGATTCGAAATCCTCAGAGAAAACCACTTGGTCCATTTTCACCACGTCCTCGGCAAAAACCGCTCCGGCAAACCCTGCAACAACCATCAGTCCCGCCAAACTCGTTCTTGTTTTCATCAACTCGTCCTCCTTTTTATTTGATTGTAAAATACTACAAAAAATAACGGGAAACCTCGCCTCTTAAAGAAATCCGAGAAAGTTTACCCGTTGACTCCGCCTGTTCTAAAGGGCTTTCCTCTCGGGAGTTCAGGCCGCATTTTATCGCACAGCTGCAAATTAGATTTTATTTTTTGAAAAAACTCTACCCGGCTTACAACCCGACCCCGGATCAATCGGCCGGGAAACCCGCTCTGCAAAATAATACCTGATGATAAAAAACGCGGAGAGCACTAAAGCTCTCCGCGTTTTCATAAGGCTATGCTTTCCTATTCAGAAAGCGTCAGTTTTTTCCCGGAACCAACCCACTGCTCAAGGATAATTTTGCAGTATTGGCTTTTGGAAATGTTCATGGAAGCGGCACGTCGCGCCAGCTCGTTCGCCATCTCAAGCGGCATGTTGATTCCGATCGATTTCGCACCCTTTCCTCTTGGGTCTTTCGTCATCATTTTTTCCTTTTTGGGCGGAGCCGGGCTGTCCAGCCCCGCCCGTTCAATTACTCAAAATTACGTGTCGCAACCATTCGCCCGCTGGGGTCCACTTTGCTCGCGGTGACGAAGATCATGAGATTACGTTTCACGGCACGCTCGCCTTCGGAGCGGAAGAGCCGCCCGAGCAGCGGAATGGAGCCGAGAACCGGGACGCGGTCTTCAAAGGCTTCGACTTTTTCGCTGATGAGCCCGCCCAGCCCAACGGTAGACCCGCTGGAAACCGAAATTTCCGTTTTGAGCTCACGGCGCTTGAAGATCGGAAGCTTAGCGACAACCGGATCGTGCTCATACTCATTTCCGACACGATACTGGTAGTAGGTGTAGGAGGAGTCTGCGGGTGCGAGCAGGAACTGCTCCCAGCCGATCAGTTCCGTGATCTTCGGATTGATTTTCAGATCAATTGAATCCCCGCTGATGGTCGGGGTCACATCCATCTCCACGCCGAGTATTTTTTCCTCAAACGCTTCATAACGCACATGAAGTATTGTTCCGCCGGAAACCCCCTCTTCATATTCCATCGGGTAGGAGTGGCGCTCGCCGACGGTGATGGTGGCTTTTTTGCCGCTGAGCGTGACGATGCTCGGCGCGGACAGTACATCCGCCCCGGAGGTCTGATCCAAAGCAC
>JAEIOF010000118.1 GCA_016342445.1 Verrucomicrobiota bacterium
ACGGCCGGCGAGTTGATATCGGCGGTTTTCTGAGACTGAAGCCGGGCCTGCAGGGTGCTGGTCGGAACCCCGGCACTCCAGTTTGCCGCATTATGCCAGTCCGTATCCACCGTTCCGTTGAAACGCGTCTCAGCCTGTCCGGAAAAAGCCGCTGCCAGAACCATCGCTGTAACGACAATCGAAAAATTTCTGTTTGTACTCATCAATCGACCCCTCTTCATTTTGCTTATGCCCACCAACGCCCAACGAAACTTATTGACCGTTTATACCACAAAACAGCGGTTCACGAAATTAGCATTCATCTCTTTGAGGTTTAACCGTTAACCGGCCTGCACAAAAAAACCCGCCCCGGAAACTCCGGAACGGGCTTTTTTTAAACCAGATGGCTTATACGCGGCGGATGCGGCGAACCATCAGGGTGATCAGTGCGCCAATACCCATCATTCCGACCGTAGCCGGTTCCGGGATAGCCTCTGCCCAGATAAAGCTATAATTGGTTCCACTTTCGTTCGCGTACAACGTCACACCGTCTCCATTAACCCAGGTCCGGGTTGCATCTGCTACATCATACGTTGCCGCCAAAGAATCCTCGGCTGCGATGCTCCAGGTGAAAACACCCGCAGTAATCAACGCATCGATCTCATTTACGATATCCGGAGAAGTGAGATGTCGCATTTGCAACACGCCGCCAGACATGGCAAACGATTCATTGGCACTGTTTCCATCCGCAACGAGCGCGCTGAACTGAAGCAGCCCGTCGTTCACGACGATCATACTGTTAACATCTGCGCCGGCAGCACCCATCGAAAGGGTCCCCACCTTAACGTATGTGTCTTTCCCGGTCAGCGTAAAGGTTCCATCCGATCCCGCCTCATTTCCAACGAGCAAAGAAGACGCATCCATGAACCCGCCGCTCATGTTCAGAGTACCCGTTGCCCCATCTACGCGACCCAAAGTAATGCTACCGCTCAGCGAATTGGATCCGCCGGAAACATTCATTGTACCGTTCCCGCCAGCCATATTCCCAAGAATAAAACCTGCTCCGTTAATGGTTCCGCCCGACTGAGTGAATGTCGCCGTTCCTTTGCGGGCGACAAGCACATCTGATCCGGTGTGGTTCAGGGTTCCGCCAGCCATGGTAAATGTACCGACAGCGGTCGCATTATCATCCGCCATACGGATTTGGCCGCCGGAAACATTCACGACTCCGGAATTCAACGTGACCTGCCCTGTAGAGCCCGCACTAAATCCGATCGCAAGATTATTGTTAAACGTTGCGGTGCCTCCGTTAATTGTAACGGCTCCGACACACGCGGCGTCTGCGCCGAGTTTCGTTGCTTGTGAAACCGTCAGCGCACCCCCGCTGTTCACGTTCACATAACCAGCGTCTCCGCTGTTTTCGCCAACCTCAAAGAAGCTTGTCCCGGAAAAACTTGCCGCCCCGCCATCATTAATGTTCAACGTGGCATCGCCATCTGACCCGACCCGGTTCACGCCAGCAAACTGCGTGCCGTCGGAGGTCAGTGATCCACCGCTGTTGATATTAATGATCGATGTTCCGAGGACTGTATCCCCGCGGAAGTTGAGTCCGCCAATCACTTCAGCAGAAGTAATATCGGCCGCGGCGGGATTCTGCAACCGAGCAAGATCTGTCGCGCCGGGAACCCCCGCGCTCCAGTTGGCAGCATTCGTCCAACTCCCTGTGGTATTGAAACGAGTTTCAATCGCCTGCGCTGAGAGCGCGATCATCATTGCCACTGCGGCAACAAATAGTCTACTTACCTTCATTTTCTGTCTCCTTGTTATGGCGTGCTTTAAGGGCATCGCCGTTTTTTCAAACGCATTTTTATGCGCCAACCCCCCTTTGAGGTATTTACGGTTGTATCAGCGGCTGTTCGACGCATCTATGTATTTCCCGTTTGTTTCAGGTTAAACCGTTCACTTTGGCCGGGCGTTTTTCACAAAACCCCGCGCCGCCGGGCCATTCATTCTTTACCGACTCGAAGCCGGATAAAACCGGACAGGCCTCCGGTTGGAATGCGGTTGGTGACCGTTTCGAAATCGTCATTGATCGCCGCTGACCCCGTCTCTTCATACCCATTGGTCGACCAGCTTGCCGGGATCAGCTCCGGCGTCACCTCCAGCCAATAACTCAGTCCGAGTGCGGCGGCGTTGATGCGGCGACGGTAGATATATTCCAAGCCCTGGAAACTTTGATCTGCCGGTTTTCCAAACACCGGAAACACGCTGGCGGAGTCCGCCGCGTTGGTCGGCATCCCGCCGAGTGCGTACTCAATCAGGTTGTTATATCCGTCGCCGTCCGGATCAGAATCCCAGGCCGCGCGGACTCCAATCAGATCGAACCCATCCGCCCACGCCTGATAGAATGCTTCTTCCGGAACCGCTACTTCAATCTGATCGAACCACACTTCATTCATCCCGGCGGAATAGGTTTCGAACCGCAGACTCATTATGTCGGAAAGCGTGTTGGTTCCGAGCGCCCGGTCGTTCTCCACATCATCGGCTGTATTTATGCCGTTCAGCCAGACGTCTATTTTCCCGGAGGCCAGCGTCGCCGGGTTGCCGTTCGGATCCCGATAGGTGATGGGATTGAAGCTTTCGTTAAAATATATATCGGCATGGACTTTGGCCCCCATCAAATAGGTTCCTCCCGGATCAAACGATCCGTCCAGCGGCCGAATGCCGCCGACCACCTCCGCTTCCGAAACTTTCACATCATCCACGCCCATGCGCACCGACAGCGCGCCGGTCAGCCCGTTATCCGGCTCGGCGAAATCAAAACTCAGGCGCACGATCCGGTTGCTGAGAATATTTTTTGCCACCAAGTTGGACGATTTGGACCCGGCATCCCGACACCCCAGATAGCGGTTGACGACTCCGCCGCCAAACACATTGCCGGTGTCGGCTCGGACGTGCACATAAACGCTGTCGGCCTCGCTGTACGAACTGGAGGTCCATTTGCCGCCAACCGGCAGCGGCGCATCGGGCGTATACCTGTCAAAGTCATCCTCAAAAACCGTCCGGGTAAAATCGAGAGTCAGCGGAGGACCGGCAACAACAAGACGGGCGCTGACGGCGGCACCGTCGATGCAGTCAAAGCGGAGCTGCGTCTCCTCTTCAGATGCCGCAAGGATTTCGACCCCCTGTGCCGGTGCCTCCAGTGCCCAATATCCCTGCAACGTGACGACAACCGGTTGGGCGGTGCTGTCCAGATACTGGTTCATCCCCTCGGCGATAAAGCTGAAGTCAACCGGTTGCGAATCCGCCACACGGGCGAAGTCGGGGTTGACGACACTGAGAGCCAGACCGCCGGCGCTTTCTTCAGTCATAATCAGGCAGGGTTCGTCCACCTGTGCGACCACCGCCGGGTTGGTTGCGGCGTTAAAGAAGGCGTAGCCGGTTTGAGATTTTTGCGGGAAATAGACCTGATGCACATCGGCATCCATGCGCTGCACCTGATACCGGCTGTCGGGATCCGCGGCCAGCGCGGTCGCCGCCTGCTGAACCGTCACGGCAACTTCATAGGTCGCACCGGAGGGAGCCAACCCGTGATCAATCCACACAGTCGAATAGTCACCGGACGTGGGGGTCGATCCGTTATCTTTAAACGAGTTCTGCACGCCCTGATACAGTTTCAAACCGTATGCATCGCGGATGTAATACCCGTTGCCGAATGGATCGAGCAGCGTTTTGGCCGTGTGGGTTGTAATCGAGCCGGAGCCGTCGCTGAACGTCTGCCCGTCCACGCTCATCGCCTGCCCTGCCGTGGTGTGGCACGACTGGAAGACCGTCGTCTCAACCGTGTTTGTTCCGTCGCCGCCGGAAATGCCTGTGCCGAGCAGGACGATTAAATCGTCCATGAAGAAAACGCTCTTCCGGGCTTTTAAATCAATGGAGATGCCGTCCGGGAAGTCCGGATCGTCCAGGATCATCCCGAACAGGCCGTTCTGCTCATCCCCGCTCACCCCGCCTAGAAACGTCTCTGAGCTGAATATGCGGTGCTCATCGACCTGCTGTGCGGCCAGCGGGAAATGCACCGCTGTGGTTCCGGGCAGTCGGTACCAGTCCCACCCGCCATTTAGATTGTATCCGCTGGCAATATCGCTGACGGGGGACCCGTTTGCAAAAATCGTGACCATCCCGTGGCTGAGATACTGCCCGTACTCATTTTCCGAATCGCCGGACTCATAGTCCCAAATATATTTGCTATGTCCCTTCACCGCCGCCATCCAGTTCTCGCGGCGGTGAAGGGCCAGCCCGCCATAGGGCTTGTACCAGAACCCGCTCGGATCGGACTCGGGAACTATCGTCTGCGCATCGAGCTCCTTGGCCATGTCGACGGCATAGAGCCCGCGCAGGATTTTCCCGCGACCGCCATCAAACACAAAATCCATCCCGATTTCAGCCGGATCCCATAGACGTTCAAAAACGGGGCGCATGGCGGCATCGTCCAGCCCGAGTGCGGAGGCAAACAGCACATAGGTGCCGAAGGCCTGCCCTTTAATATGATCCGTGCCGTCCGGCATCCGGCCCCGAATTCCGAACGGCATGGCATATTTCTGGCAGTAGAGGCGGTAGGTCAGCGCCAGCTGCTTCAGGTTTTCAACCGACTCCGCCTCCACGGCATAGGCGGTGTTTTGTAAAGCGTACGCCCCGAAAGCGGCCTGCGGCATAAAGCCGCCGGTATAGGCGTTGCCGTAAATTCCGCGGTGATGATAGCCGGTGAAATCCGGCTTGATCGTGTCGGCCCAGCCCGGAATGCATTTGAGCGAATCGGTGAAAACCATTTGCGCATCGGCGAGCAATTCGCCGCGGCGAGTCACATTGGTTTCGAGCATGGCGGAGACAAAGGTGACGTCGCTGTAGATTTGAACGGCATCCGACATGACGAGCCCGGGCAAATTCGTTGGTGTTTCATACGGGATCCAATATTGAACATGCCCCGAACTCTTGCCGAGCATTTCAAGGAAGGTGACCAGCTCCAGCGCATCGGAAAAGATCGGCTCGCCCGCCGCATGCGCTTCCATCAGCAAAGCAGCCTGACAGTAGGATCCCATTCGAAGCTCCATATCCACCAGATTGGCGCACCCCTCCGGCGTCGGGTTGTTTAGCTGCCGGGTGGAATTGCGATGAAAGGTCATGCCGGTTTTCACACCGCGCCCGTAGAGATATTCCAAGGATTGGAAATACAGATCCTTTACACCGGAATCAAGATAGTACGGATTCCCCGGGGCATCCACCGTGTAGCCATAGGCCAGCGCCGGAATCCACTGCTCCAAAAAATCGGAATAGATATTAAACTCCGCCTCGAAGCCCGCATCCTCTTCCGGAAAGAGTGAGAAAACCACCGTGGAATCCTGCGTAAAATTAAAGGCCTGTGCCCTCTGAATATATCGGGTGACGGTGGATACGAAGGTGCCCGCGGCGTCCTGTCCGTAGCTGCCGTCGAACGTGGTGGCGGTTCCTTTAAGAAATTGGAGATAGCGCGCCTTGACCTGCGCATGGGCCGCATTAATCTCATTCGTGGTCAGCGCCGGCGAAGCGCCCGCGCAAAGCGCCAGCCCCAACATCATTACCCCTGCTTTTTTCATTAAAAAATGTCCTCCAAGCATGTTCCAACTACTATCCGACCTGCATATTGTAAACCGCACATCACCGCGACAGGTATTATTTTGGTGAGGCTTCCAGTTGAACCGTAAACTCTGACGAATTGCTCCTGATCAGCGGTCTCCCCTTTTATAAAAAAAAGTCCTTTAGTAATCGGTTAAACCCGCAAGCCCATCGATATCCGTCGGCCCAAAGAGTCTAATTCTGCGCTGTTATATAGAATAGAGGGAATCCCCCTCTTTAACTTGAGAGGGTAAATTTATGATTCTATCACCACGACTGCGGGCAAAGTGCATCTTGAAAAAAACTCCGGCCGTTCTCTCCGG
>JAEIOF010000119.1 GCA_016342445.1 Verrucomicrobiota bacterium
AATCGCCGTTTGGCTGGAAGAGAAGGGGTTGTCGCGTGATGCATCGGTGGTTGCCATTTCCACGCTTCCGATTGTTGAATTGCGCGGGTCGATTCCGGTCGGGATTGTGGCGTTTGGTATGCCGTGGTGGAAAGTCTATCTGATCGCGGTCGCCGGCAACATGATTCCGATTCCGGTCATCCTGCTGGTGCTCGGCCCCTTGTCGCGGTTCTGCATGCGCATCGCGGTCGGCCGTAAATTCTTCGAATGGCTGTTTGCGCGCACCCGCCGTAAAAGCGCCAGCATCGAAAAATATGAAGCGCTCGGCCTGACCATTTTTGTGGCCATCCCGCTGCCGGTGACCGGCGGATGGACGGGAGCGATGGTCGCCTTTCTGATGGGCATTCCGTTCTGGAAGGCGATGCTCTATATCCTGCTCGGCGTCATGATCGCCGGGGTCATCATGACCGCGCTTTCTCTGATGGGATGGGCGGGCGCGGCCGTCGCGGGGGTTGTTTTAGTCGGACTGGTTGCCAGTGCACTGGCAAAAACATTTAAACCGTGGGCCTGAAAATCATTAACCAAGGAGACTCGTCATGACAGATATTGAAATACTCGATGCCGCAGAGACCATTTTAACTGAAGAAATTTCTCCGGCACTGGCCAGTCATGGCGGCGGCGCGAAAATCGTCACCGTCAAAGATGCGAAGGTCTATATTGAACTGCAGGGTGGATGCCGCGGCTGCATGGGCGCGCGCATGACCATGAAAAACGGAATCGAACGTCTGCTGAAAGAGAAAATCCCTTCGGTTCTCGAAGTGATTGATGCCACCGATCACGGGTAAACGGGGGGCACATTGAGCCTGCACATTCTGCTCATTGGGTTGCTGATTTTTGCGGCCCGCATTGTCGATGTTTCCATCGGCACGTTGCGCACCATTGCCACCGTTCAGGGGCGGGTGAAGCTGGCGTTTGTGCTTGGTTTTGTTGAGGTCACCCTCTGGGTGACCATCATCTCCGCTATCGTTAAAAATATAGAGACCGCCCCGATTTTGGCGATTTTTTACGGGCTGGGCTTTGCCACCGGTAACGTCGTCGGAATTTTGGCGGAACGGCGGCTGGGGTTGGGTCATGTCGCCCTGCGGGTTTTTAGCCGTGTTGCCGGCGAAGTGCTCGCCGAACAGCTTCGCGACCAGGGGCAGCCGGTGACGGTTTTTCGGGGGGAGGGCCGCTCCGGCCCCGTGAGCCAGCTGATGATTGTCTGCGCCCGAAAACGGGTTCGCGATATTCTCGAACAGGTTCGCGAAAAAGATCCGGACGCCTTTTATCTGGTGGAATTCGCCCGCGATGTTGGACGCCTGCCCGCGCCGCTTTGTTCGCCGCCGACCGGCTGGCGCGCCGTGCTCAAAAAGAAATAGTTTTCAGATTCACCGGAACGGCCGGGGCTTTTGAAACGAGGGCCGCCGCGTACGCGGGATCAATTTCCAAGGTTTGGAAAAACCATTCCCCATTTTTTCCAATGCTTGGAAAACCCGGCGCGTCGCCGAGCGGAACAGCGAAGGCGTGGAGCTCTTTGAAGATGCCGATGCCGAGGGCCTTCACATAGGCTTCTTTTTTGGCCCAGATGTCGAAGAATCCTTCCTCCGGATTTTCCAAGCCTCGGAAAAACGCGCGTTCTTCAGGCGCGAACCAGCGCTCAGCGATGGCATCCATGTTGATGCCGCTGCGTCGGAACTCAATATCCACACCGAGCGCCCGCCCGGAGCTCACCGCAACCAACAGGCGGTCGCGCGAGTGCGATACGTTAAACTCCACATCCGTATCGGCCAGAAACGGCTTTCCGTGTTCGTTGCGGCTGAAAACGAGGGCGGAGGGATCGGTTTCAAGAAGCTCGCCCAGAATCCGGCGCAGCAGTCCCCGGCAGAGAATAAAGCGATCGGCATCCTTCGGTTTGAAAAATTTCGCGGCGCGTGCGAGCTCTTCATCCGCGAGCAGGCTGCGGCAGAGCTCCACCTCGACCCGGCAGTCGGGGAGGTGAATATTCCAAACATCAATGGTGTTGTTCATTTTCAAAGCGCAGGGTTTATAGCATGCGGCGACGGCTTACGCCAGTTCGTCGACCGCCAGATGCCAGTCGAGATCTTCAATCACGCTGACCTCCACCACGCCCTCCGCATTGCCGAGCAACGCGAGGCATTCTTTGCTGAGGTTGAGCAGGTGAAGGCGCTTGCCGGATTCCGCATATTTTTCAGTCAGCTTGTGAATGGCATCGAGCGCGGAGTGGTCGTAGACGCGGGAGCGCAGGAAATCGATCACCACTTCATCGGGGTCGGTGGGCGGATCGAAGAGGGCGGCAAAGTTGTGCGCCGAGCCGAAGAAGAGCGGCCCGCTTAATTTGTAGACCTTGGTGTCGTGCTCATCGATATACGTGGTGCAACCGATGTTTTTTCCCTTTTCCCACGCGAAAACCAGCGCACTGATGATGATGCCGATGGCCACCGCCACGGCGAGATTGGTGAAAACGGTGATAATTGAAACTGATAGAATCACCAGTGTGTCCGATTTCGGAATCTTGTGCAGAATACGGAAGGTGGTCCATTCAAAGGTTCCGATGACCACCATAAACATGATCCCGACCAGTGCCGCCGTCGGGATGTGTCCGATCAGGTTTGCGCCAAAGAGAACGAATGCCAGCAAGCCGATCGCCGCCGTGATGCCGGAGGTGCGCCCGCGTCCGCCGGAGCTGATGTTGATCATCGACTGGCCGATCATCGCACAGCCGCCCATTCCGCCGAACATCCCGCTCAGAATGTTGGCCGATCCCTGTCCGATACATTCACGATTCCCTCGTCCGCGGGTTCCTGTGATTTCGTCGATCAGCGTGAGAGTCATCAACGATTCAATCAGTCCAACTGCCGCCACGGGTGCGGCAAACGAGAAGAGAAGCTTGAGCGTTTCAAAATCGAGCGGGATTTGCGGGATATGCAGCGGCGGGAACCCGCCAGCCAGTGAGCCGCCCGCCATTTCGGCGACGGTTGGGGTGTGCAGGCCGAGCCGCTCGAGCCCCATAGAGGCCAGCGTACAGACGACAATCGCCGCCAGTGCCGCCGGGACGGCTTTGGTGAGTTTCGGCAGAAAATGGGTGATGGCCATCGTTAGCGCAATCAGGGCGAAGATGACGAGCAGGGGAACCCCGGTGATCCAGCCGTGGTGCCCGTCCGCATGTTCGGTTTTGAAGGCTTCGAACTGCGAAAGAAAAATGATGATGGCGAGTCCGTTCACAAAACCGAGCATGACCGGGTGCGGGACGAGCCGGATAAATTTTCCCCAACGGAGAAGGCCGGCAGTAATCTGCAGAATTCCGGCCAGAACAATGGCGGCGAAAAGATATTCCACGCCGTGGCTGGCCACCAGCGGGGCAATGACAACGGCCACCGCGCCGGTTGCACCGGAAATCATACCTGGGCGTCCGCCAAAGGTTGCGGCGATTAGGCCGACTATAAAGGCGGAAAAGAGGCCGACTTGCGGCTCGACGCCGGCGACAAAGGAAAAGGCAACGGCTTCCGGAACGAGCGCCAGCGCCACGGTGATTCCTGAAAGAATATCGTTTTTAAACGTTCCGCGTTTCTTCTGAAAAAAAGTCAAAACCATCCTCCGGCCAAATTAAAAAAGGAAGGGGCCGGCGCAGATTGACGGTCCCTTCCGAGAGCCGAAGAGTTTCTCACGTTGAGAGGGGAGAGCAACCCTTGAGTCGGATTTTTTCTCAGTTCTGGTAAAACCGGATCACATTGCCTTCCACGCGGGTGGCGACCCGCGACCACAGAATCCAGTATTGGCCGTAGGTTTCGACGGTGATATTGATCAGGGCATCGCCGTTTTTGGAGTCGATCGCTTCCTGGATGGCATCGCGAGTTGTGTTGGATCCGGACACGGGAATCAAGCCGAGGAGGTAGAAGCGGCTGTCAGTTTCTTTGGCGTATCCCAGTTCGGTGTAGCTTCTGCCGTTGATGGGGGTGTTGGACGGGGCGACCCCTCCCGGAATCATGGCGCAGCCCGTCAGGCAAATAAGAAGCAGGCCGATCAGAATCAGACAGATCGATAGAATGGATTTCATGGGTAACCTCCAGTTGTGTGTTGCGCGGTGTTTGAAGCAGTTTTTATACCGAGTCAGTTTTTATTTCGACGGGGCGATCGGGTTTGATAGATTCCATTTAATGAAAAACAGACATGCCAATTTTGAATTTTCCAGACACTGGAAACTTTTTCTCCTGATTCTTCCAGTGGTTGGAAACGCGCTTTGCTCGCAGGCAATTGATAAACGTTCGCGCGATCCCTATTACAGCGCGGTGGTGATGGAGGCGGGCAGCGGACGGGTTCTCTGGGAGGACCATGCGGGCGCGGAAGCCTATCCTGCGAGTATGATTAAAATGATGAACATTTTCGTGGTGTTCGACGAGCTGGCCAAGGGCAACCTGCAACTCGATCAGCCGGTTGAGATCACGCGCGAGATCGAGTCGATCGGCGGGCGTCAGGTCTGGCTGAAGGAGGGGGAGGTATTTCCTCTGGAGGAGCTGATTTATGCAACGGCAATCCATTCGGCCAATGACGCGGCGACCGCACTGGCGATTGCGTCTTCGGGAACCCGGGCGGCTCATGCGGAAAAAATGAATGCCAAGGCGCTGGAGCTGGGGCTGTCCCATACGGTTTTTTATAATGTGCACGGATTGCCGCCGGCGGCGGGGCAGCGCCCCGATATCTCGTCCGCGCTGGACATGGCGCGTCTGGCGGATGCGCTGATTCGGCAACATCCGGAGGTGCTGAAGTACACCTCGGTATATATGCGGGATTTTCGAGAGGGCAGTCCGGTGCAGATGGCCAGCTCGAACAAGCTGCTTCAGAGCGTGGAGGGGTGCGACGGGATGAAAACCGGCTATTTCCGCGCTGGCGGGTTTTCGATTACCGCTACGGCCGAACGGAACGGTATCCGGATTGTTGCTGTCGTGATGGGCTGCACCGATTCTTTAACGCGCAACCAGTGGGCGGAACGGTTGTTGGAGCGCGGGTTCGTCCTGGTCAATACGTCGCAGGACTAGTGGCGCTACTCCCCTAAGAGGGGATAGCCGACCAGCTTCATCATTCGGTCAGCCAGCGTCTGCATTCGTTTGCCGCTCAAATGGGCGAGGTTCAGCATCTCCTTGGGAAGATCCTCCTTCACATGCGGTTGCGCGGCTTCAATGGAGGCGTTGACAACGGTCAGCGGCTGAACCAGTGCGAGCATCAGATTGGAAACCTCCAACATGAGCTCCTCACGAGAGAGATGACCCGCATGGTCTTCGATGGTTATCGATTTGTGCCGCCCCAGATCGACCTGTCCCTCCAACTCCCGAATGCGCGATTCAATACCATCGGTGTAGGTTTCCATCCCGTTTTTCGTCGAGGTTACGGCCGTTTTGATTTGCTCCGACGTGTGGTTGTCAACCTGCATCAGGGTTTCGAGTTTTTCGAGCACAACGGCCAGTACGCTCATGTCCGCACCTGGCAGACCGCCGCCGCTGGTGGGTGATTCGCCCGCTTCAACCATCAGACGCTGCCAGTCTTTGGGCGGAATACCCGCCTCCTTGAATTGCTGTTTCGCCTTCTCGAAGCCGTACTTTTGAATCGCATTCACAACCTGATTTTCAACGTTTTTAAGCTTTTTGTTCTGGGCGAAGTAATGAGAGGTGAGTACATCGAACTGCTGTTCCTCTTCCATTTCCCGAATGGCATCAAAAATCCGCTTGTCGATTTCCGGATGCCGAGTGCCGAGCGCTTTATGGATTTTATCAAGCACGGTTTTTTCGAGTAGCATCATGGCTTTAGTGAGGTTGGCTTTGCCTTGCACCGACTGAAATTCATTTTCTTTGCGCA
>JAEIOF010000120.1 GCA_016342445.1 Verrucomicrobiota bacterium
GGAGAGGTAAAAGCTGGTCAAATAGCGCGGTGGCGGCTTCTTTTGGTAGAGTGCGTTATGGCAAAAGAGGCAGATGCAAAAGAGAACAGCTCCGTATCCGGATATCTGCTTGATGATGTTTGGTTTCTGTCCGGTGCTTAGTAATGCCCATGCGATAATGACAGCAAGAGGGATCAGCCAGATGTAATACTTCTGCAGGTCGCAAAGTCGACTTGTGAAGCCAATGATGTAGGCCAGCAAAAACAGAACCAGCGGGAGGATCCATAAAAACGGCACCGGGGGAATATCTAGTGTTATTTGGTTCGAGATCGCCATCAGTGCAAGCACCCCGCATGCAGACAGAGCAATCCAATGCAGGTGGGTCAGCCAGTCGGGCTTTTGGCTTGCATCAGTTGTCGCGCTTTCTTTTTCCAAGGGCGGGATCGGCCACACCTTGCGGGCGGACAACAGGCATAAAATCACATAGATCAAAAAGCCGCTGCTCCAAAGAAGGGCCTGTGTTTTTAGTGTAAGCATCGGCTCAATCACAAACGGATAGCTTAGAAGGGCGAGCAGGGCTGCGATGTTTGAGACGACGTACAGTACATATGGCGAGCTGGCAGGTTTTGTCCGATGAAACCAGGCCTGAAGCAGAGGAGAGCTGGTGGAAAGAAGAAAGTAAGACGCTCCGATGCTAATAAGCAGCAGACGAAAAATGTTCCAGCCCGGGCGGCTGACATGCTCTGGACGCCAATGGGTGGAGGGGAGAATAGGACTTCCCCAGATAAAGAAAAGCACGATCCCGCCCAGCAAGGCGAGAGATAGTAAGCTGAGGTGAACCAGCACCTGGCGACGCGGGATAAGTCGTTGTAAAAGATGGGCGTAGATATATCCGCCAAGCAGAAGCAGTTGAAAGAACATCAAACAGGTTATCCAAACCCCTGAAGACCCGCCGAACCACGGCAAATAATATTTACCAATCAGAGGTTGGATTTGGAAAAGAAGAAAGGCCCCCAGAAATACAGCGAAAGGGAATACTCCGGCTTTCTTCGCTGTGGATCTCATTGTTTTTATCATTGAAGGAATAAATCATGGAGCTCTCAGTCTTAAAAGCTATTTCGCCACCGTCGCCTTGAACTCTCGTGTAAAAAAGGAGGGGTTCGTTACCCTGTTCCCATTGACCGAACAGGTTTGTGAGCGGTTTCCCAGACTACACATTAAAAAGAAACTCAATAATGTCGCCGTCTTTGACGAGGTAGTCTTTGCCTTCGGTGCGCATCAGCCCTTTTTCTTTGCAGGCGGTTTCGCCGCCGTAGGTGACGTAGTCGTCGTAGGCGATCACCTGCGCGCGGATGAACCCGCGCTCGAAGTCGGAGTGGATCACACCCGCGGCCTGCGGCGCTTTCCATCCCTGATGGATGGTCCAGGCGTGAACTTCTTTCGGCCCGGCGGTCAGATAGCTGGCGAGGCCGAGCGTGTGGTAGCCCTTGTGAATCACCTGATTCAGTCCGCTCTCTTCAACCCCGTACTCTTTCAGGAATTCATTGGCCTCTTCGTCGCTCATGCCGATCAGATCCTCCTCCATTTTGGCGGAGATCTTCACGGTGTCGGCGCCTTTGGCGTCGGCGTAGGCGCGAACGGCTTTCACAAAATCATTGTCCTTGGCCATGGCGGCTTCGTCGACGTTGGCGCAGTAGATGATTTTTTTATCGCTGAGCAACGGGCACTCTTTGAGCAGTTTTTTGAACAGTTCGGTGTCGTGGTCGGGGAGGGAGATGGCCGGCTTGCCCTCGCCGAGGTGCATCAGAAGCTTCTCCACTTCCGGGATGGTCGCGGCGACGGCCTTGTCGGCGCGGCCCTGTTTTTTGAGTTTATCGATGCGGTTTTCCAAGGTTTGGAAATCGGCGAGAATCAGCTCGGTTTCAATCACTTCGATGTCGCGGATCGGATCGACGGAGCCGTCGACATGTACCACATTATCGTCGATGAAGCAACGGATGACATGGAGCAGGGCGTCGGCTTCCCGCACGTTGGAAAGGAATTTGTTACCAAGACCCTCGCCGCGGCTTGCGCCTTTCACCAGCCCGGCGATGTCCATAAAATCGACGGTGGTATAGACCACTTTTTTCGGGGTGACCATGGTGGCGAGCTTGTCGACGCGCGGGTCGGGAACCGGCACCACCGCCTTGTTCGGCTCGATGGTGCAGAAGGGGTAGTTAGCGGCCTCCGCGTTTTGCGCGCGTGTCAGGGCGTTAAAAATGGTTGATTTTCCAACGTTTGGAAGACCCAGAATGCCGATACTCAGACTCATATAAAACTCCGTAAAAAGCGGGGAAGTTAGCCGCAAAACCGCGCAAAGACCACAAAAAAGGGAGCCGGGATTCCGCTGGATTGGAGAAAACTAAAGCCGGTTCAGCGTTTGAGCGGGGAGGGCTCGTGCTGCATGGTGCCGGTTTTGAGCAGATCGATGATTTTATAGGTGCCGTATTTGCGGGCCTTGAGGAATCCATCCCACGCGGCTTCGGCGAGGCGGCCTTCGGTCAGCAGATCCAGCAGCCATTCGGCGGTGTGGCGCGGGTCGTTCTGCGGGATGCCCGCCTGAATTTCCATCAGCCATTTGTAGTTGAACCGCTCCTGCGCGCCGATGGGCGGCGACATGATGATGGGGATGCCGAGGCCGCAGTAGAAGGAGAGTTCGCTGGGTTTGGTCCAGAGGATATCGGTGGTGCGGATGGTTTGAGCGAAGAGGCGGAAGTAGTCCGGCTTGTTCGGTGCGTAGAGAATGCGCAGGCCGTCGCTGCCGGGAAGCAGATCGGCCTTAACCTGTTCAAAATAGTCGCGGATCTCGTCGCGGACGCCCGCGACGAGGTTGAGGGTAATTTCGCCGCGTTCGATCCGGGGGCGCAGGCTCTCGGCAATCTGACGTCCGGCCTCGCGCTGGGCGCCCGCGCCGCCGACGGCGTAGGTGAGGGTGAGCGGGCGCTTCTGTTTGGGACAGCAGTTTTCTTTGCCGAGGAAGTGGGCGACGTTGAGGCCGTGCAGGGGCCAAAAGCGGTTGTTCGGGTCGAGGTGGAGCAGGCGCTGAGCCATGTCGGCGCGCAGGACATCGAGGTCGCGGTTGCCGAGAACTTCGAGCGGCAGGGGGAAGCCGGTCATGAAAATGCGGTCGTCGGGCACGCCGTAGCTTTTGAGGCGGCGCAGGGCGCGGCCGCAGGGGACGAGGTAGCGGATGCGGCTGGCGGCGGGGTCTTTGGCCACCCACGCGCGGCTGATCTCGGCATCGCAGATGATGCAGTAGATCGGCGCATAGCCAGCGGCGTCGGCTGCGACGGCAGGTATCATGAAGGAGGTGACCATCGGCAACGGCCGGGTGCGCAGTTTCTCGATCAGCCCGGCGCCGATGCCTTTGCGGACGAGGGCGTTTATCAGCTTTACTTGGTAGGTTGGGCGGGAGAGATCGCGCAGGGGATAGAAGGGGGCGATTTTCTGGAGTTCATCGAGCAGGTCGAACAGCGGTTTTCCAATGATTGGAATGCTGCGGGCGCGGGAGATGGTTTCGTAGGCGCGGCGGGTCCGGTCCCAAAGTTTTTTTTCAGCGGGGGCGCTGAACTCCGCGCTACCGGCGGTCAGAATGCCCTCTTCGGCAATCGCCTGAAGCGGAGCGGTGGCGCGTTGATGACCAAGGCCCATGTCGGCTGAAACCACCCACGCGTGAATATCAGGGTCTTCGAGCATGGCGCGATCGTACCGGATCGGTGTTGTAAAAACAAGAGCTGCGGCGTGGCGTTCCCGCGTCAGATGCGCGTGGATTCGATGATGTCGAGGGCTTTTGCCTTGAGGTCGGCGGCGAAGGCGTCGCCCGCGGCCAGCTCGGCCTCCAGCTTTTCGAGCGCATCGTAGAACAGATGCCAGCTTTCACGTTCGACTGCGAGTTGCTGCCGGAGCGGACTCTCTTTTCCGGAGATGAACCGCAGGGCGCGGGTCAGTCGTTCTGCTCCGCTGGAGGCCAGCTCGACGGCGGCTTCGAGCTGCTGCTCTTCGGCCAGCATCAGGGTTTTAAACGCCAGCCGCATGGTGGCGACCGTTTGCGGAATATGTGAAACGAAGGCGCCGGTGAAGGGATCGATCAAATCTTTGGTTTCATCGAGATTTTCATTCAGCGCGCGCGCGTAGGCCGAGAAGTAGAGGGTGCGGATGTAATCGCCGATGGTCGTGCCGGTCTTGGCCGATTTGATCGCCTCGGAGGCAAAGGCCTCTTTGTCGTGCCGCATGATCAACCCGCTTTCGTGGGCGTAGGCCAGCCGCGCGCCTTCCAGACCAAGCGCGGAGAGCAGGTAGCACTGATCTTCGGCGCGGCCGATGAATGACGGGGTGAAGGGACGGTGCCGCCGCAGCGCGTCAATACGGATCCCGTTGGTGCCGCCCGTCACGTGGATGCGCTGCAGCGCGGTGCCTTCGCGCGTCATCATCTCGGCATCGGTCGAAAGAGCCTGCGGCAGGCGGCTGAAGAAAATCTGCTCTTCGGGAGTCAGCTTGCCGGCGGGGAATTTCACATCCGGGGTGAACAGTCCATTTGTAAAGTCCGACTCGTTGACCAGCGCGCCGGCGATCATGCCGAGTTCGAGCGGATTGCCCTGAATGTCTTTGGCCCGCGCGCCCCAGAGAGGGGTCGCAAAATGTTCAAACGCGCTTTTTCCGGTTTCGGCAACGAGGGCCTCCTGCGGGAAGATCTGGTCGAGGTCGATTTTGAAGGTTCCTTTTAACGAATCGCTACAGACGATCTTCCAGAGTGCGGAAACTGCCTTGAGGAAGCAGTAGTGGCGGGCGTATTCCCCGTCGACCCCGAACACCTGCAACTGCGCAGCTGCGTTTTCGGCGCCGCAGAATTTTTCGGCGGCAGGGGCGAGAACCTCTTCGATCAGGGCGCGCGTTTCGGCCTCGGTAAAGGCGAAGATCTCGATCCCTTCGGGCGCGCGGCCGAGCTCTTCGCGGAGGTAGTCGTGCGTGACGGCGTGCAGACTTTCGTGGGTCACCGTAACGGAGAGGACGCAGGTGAGGGTTGCGTCCGCCGCGGCGGTGCCGCGCCCTTTTTCAAAGGCGAGCGTTTCGGCCAGTCCGCGCAGGCCGTACAGCAGTTCGTTATTTTCTTTCGGCACGCCGATTTGGATCGGGTGGTCGAACCAGTACTGTTGTTCTTCGCCGACTGCTTTCTGCAGGGCGGCTTTCAGCTTATCACTGTAGGGCAAATCGTCGATCCGCGTTGTTTTCGCCGGGACGGTCAACAGCGCATTGGATGTGAAGAGCAGTTCGCGCGCGGGGTCGGTGATCGGGTCGGCGCAGGGCGTTTCGACCTCGATGGCGCGCCGGGCGCGCAGCGCCTCGACCCGCTCGGTTTCGTGACCGAGGATGCCGACCCCTTCAGGGAAGAGGGCCGGCCAGAGGTCGCCGTCTTTCAGTTCGATGGCGGCGGACAGTTCGGCGAGGGCGTCGGCAAAGGCCGCGTTTTGTAATCCACGGGCACGGATTTCTTGCGCGATGTCTTCGAGGGCGCGCCGGTAAAACGAGATGACCGGTTTCCATTGCGCGGCTGCCTCAAAACGGGCCATGGTTTCCTCCGCCTCCTTCCAGCGCGGGTTCTTTTTGCCGGAGAGCAGGGTCAGGAACGCGGCGCTCAGCCGCTGGGCGATACCGGCA
>JAEIOF010000121.1 GCA_016342445.1 Verrucomicrobiota bacterium
ACGGCACGGCCTGTCCGGGTTTCCCGTCTTCAAGAAATGTCTGAGCGGATCGTAGCAGCTCACTGGTTGCGAGCTGGGTGACGGACTGAGCGGAAGAGACTCCGCAAAACAAAAAACAACACCCGGCAAACAACAGGACCCTAGTTGATAGTGAAGGCGCAGTTTTCATTAGAAGCCGATGTTCGTAACACAAACCAACCCGCCGCACAATCTAATGTAGCCCGCACGAGAGGTGTATTTTCAACCGCCGGCAAACGCCATCCGGGACATGCAGATCGACCCGGCTACCGCGGCGTTAAGCGACTCCACATTTCCAGACATTGGAATCGAAAGTTGGCGGGTGGCGCGTTGCTGAATCTCCTCCGAAACCCCATTGGCCTCGTTGCCGATCACTAGCACATTTTTCGGGCCGAACGCCGCGCCGTGCAGATTTTCGCCGCCCGTCATTGCCGTCGAAACCAGGTCGTAGCCAAGTTTTTCCAACCTTTGGAAAAATTCAGGATCGATTTTCCAAACATTGGAAAATGGGAGTGCACCCATGGTGGCGCGGACGGTTTTCGGATTAAACACCTCCACGCAATCACCGTGCAGCAGAACCCCCTCAAACCCGAAGGCCACCGCCGAGCGGATCAGGGTGCCGAGGTTGCCGGGATCCATCAGGTTGTCGAGCATAAGGTAGTTCCCCTGCTCCGGATGGATCTCCAGCGGTGCGGGCGTGTATTCCACCACGCCGAGAATGCCCTGCGCAGTCTGACAATCCGAAAGCTGCTCCATGAATTCATGAGGGATGCAATAGTCCGCTGCAGTGCCCGCCGGGGCCTTATCCGAGATCCACACCTCCTTCAACTTGTAGCAAGGCAATCCGGTGCCGTCCATGAAGGCCGAAAGAGCGCGCACCCCTTCCATCACAAAACAGGACGTTTCCTGCCGCTCTTTTTTGGAGCGCACCAGCGCGCGCACCGCTTTGAGTTTTGAATTATCTTTGGAGGTGATGTTGTTCATTTGTGGCGTCTCCCGTCGAGCCGGTCCGCTCCGTTGGCATCCTGCTCCAGACGCCGAAGCGTCATGGCAGAGCGGTGCCGCATGCCAACCTTGAAAATATTGATGATGTGAAACGAATCGGCTTCGGCGCGGTGATAGGTGTCGCCCGACACACCGAGATAGACCGAAAGTGGCTCGAGCGAATGACTCAGCGCTCGCGGGAACCAGTTGCGGAACAGCGGAAGTGTATCAAGCACCGGAAAAGCAGGCGGATCAATTTCAGAGCGTTTCAGTTCGGCTCGCAAAAACCCAACATCAAAGGGTGCGTTGTGAGCCAGCAAAACCGTATCGGAGCAAAACGCCTCGAATTCCGGCCATACCTCATCAAACAAAGGTGCCTGCGCAGCCATCTCCGTGGTGATTCCGTTAACCTCTGTCGCATAATACGAAATTGACCGCTGCGGATTCACCAGCCAGTTGGTAGCGGCCAGCACCTCGCCATCGCCGCGAAACTTTACCGCGCCAATTTCGACCAACCGGTCATTTTTCTGACTGAAGCCAGTTGTTTCAGTGTCAAAGGCCACAAAAACGGTGTCGATCACCAACGGCCCGTCAGCAAAAACAGATGACGACAACAGAAGCAACAGAACCAAAATCTTTTCTTTTCCAATCATTGGAACCGAACAGTAATGGAAAAACAGGCCGCGAGAGAGCGCAAAGATCGCAAAACAAAGGCTCGGACAGCATTCCCATACATTTAAATGTATGGGAATGGGATTTTTCACCGGACTCCTAATTTTTTGTGTTCTTTGCGCTCTTTCGCGGCTAATGTTTCCGCCTATGAATCTGGCATCTGAAATCCAAACCCTTTTCCCGAAACTGCCCATCCGCGAAAACAAGCCGCTGGCCGATTGCACTACCTTCCAACTCGGCGGCCCCTGCCCGCTCCTGATCGACAACCCCTCCGCCGACCAACTGCCCGCGCTCGTTCAAAAACTGAACGAACAAGAGATGCCATTTCTCGTCATCGGACAGGGCTCCAACCTCGTCATCTCGGATAGAGGCCTCGACTGCGCCGTGATCCGCTTCTGCTCCGACAAACCGAAAATTGAAGCTCATGAAAACCGCGTCACCGTTTCGGGCGACACCCTGCTCGACGACCTCGCCCTTTTCACAATCGAAAACGAAATTGGCGACCTCACCTACTGCTCCGGCATTCCCGGAACCGTCGGCGGCGGCATTGCCGGCAACGCCGGAGCCTTCGGGCGGCAAATGGGCGACCACCTGACTTCCGCTGAAATTCTCGGCCTCGACGGAACCGTCCGAAGCGCTACTCCCGCAGACCTGGAATTTGCCTATCGCCATTCCAAGCTAAAAGAAACCGGTGAAATTGTTCTTTCGGCCACCTTCGAACTTCCAATGGTTGGAAAAAAAGAGATGCAGGCCGAGCGCGAACGGATTCTGGAATTCCGCAAAGAACATCACCCCGACTGGCACGCCACGCCCTGCGCCGGAAGCGTATTTCGCAACATCGAAGCGACATCCGCCGCCGAACGGCGACAAGCCGCCGGACATTTTCTCGAAGATGCTGGCGCAAAAGCAATGACTGTTGGCGGCGCAAAGATTTTTGAAAAACACGCCAACATCATTATTGGCGGCGTCGGCTGCACGGCCCAAAACGTCTGGGATCTTTCCGAGCAGATGATCCGCGCCGTTCAGAAAAAATTCGACCTGGAACTAGTCCGCGAAGTCAGGTTCCTCGGCAAATTCAGCTGAAGCGTTCGATGGTTTTGGCGATGCGGGCGAGGACGTTGTCTTTACCGAGGATGGTGAGGACGGGGGCGAGGTCGGGGCCGGACTGCTGACCCGAAACGGCGATGCGGATCGGCGGCATGACGGCGCCAAAGCCTAAACCGCTCTGTTCGACGAAGTCGTGGAGGGCTTTGTCGACGGTCGCTTCATCGAATGTTTCCAGGGTTTGGAAAATTTCGGCGATTTTTTCCAAGGTTTGGAACACCCCTTCTTTGAGGAGTTTCTTCTCAACGGCTTTTTGGTCGTATTCAAAGTCGTCGGTGAAGAAGAAGGCGGTGGCGGGACCGATTTCGGACGGCAGTTTGGTGCGCGACTGCATGAGCTCGAAAACCGCATCAGCATCTGCCCCGACGTCAACACCTGCGGCGGAAAGTTCGTTGCGGGCCATTTCGCTAAACGCTGCGGGCTTCATGGCGCGGATGTATTCGCCGTTCATCCAGACCAGTTTGCGCAGGTCGACCTGCGCGGGGGAGGATTTGCAACTGGTGAGCTCGAAGGCGGCGATCATTTCGTCGCGGGTCATCACTTCGCGGTCGTCGCCGGGCGACCAGCCGAGGAGCGCGAGGTAGTTGAAGAGGGTTTCGCCGAGGAATCCCTTTTCTTTGAAGTCGCCAACAAAGGCGTCGCCATCGCGCTTGGAATAGGGTTTGCCCTGCGCGTTGATGATCATGGGCAGGTGGGCGAACTTCGGAACGGGCGCGCCGAGGGCTTTGTAGAGGGCGACGTGACGATAAGTGTTTTCGATATGGTCATCGCCGCGAATGACATGGGTAATGCCCTGCTCGATATCGTCGAGCACGTTGGCCAGGTGAAAGACGGGCGTGCCGTTGGAGCGGACGATGACAAAGTCCTGCGTGTCGGCGGCGGCTTTTTTGAGCGTGCCTTTAATTTCGTCCTCAAAAATCATGTCCTCTTGCGGCATTTTGAAAATGATGCATTCGCCCTGCCCGGTGCCTCCCTTGTCTTCTTTGTAGGCGTGGCCAGCGGCAAGCAGCTGTTCGGCGGCGGCGAGGTGGGCGTCCATGCGGGTGGATTGATAGAGCGGTTCTTCGTCGACATCGAGGCCGAGCCAGTCCATGGCATCGAGCAGGGCACTGATCGCCTCGGGGGTGGAGCGCTCGCGGTCGGTATCTTCGACGCGAAGCAGGAACTTTCCGCCGGTGTGACGGGCATAAAGCCAGTTGAAGATGGCGGCGCGCATATTGCCAATATGCACATTGCCGGTGGGACTGGGGGCGAAGCGGGTTCGAGTCATCATGGTTTAGTTATCGGTTATGAGTTATCTGTTAAAAGTGAAAGGGGAATGTAACGAGCATTCCCTCTGATAACAAATAACTATTTAACGGATAACTACCACGTATAGCGCTCCCCTTCGGGTTTGTTTTTGCTGTAGCGCGTTCCAAGGGCTTTGGAGATATTCGCTCCGAGCACTTCAACATAGACGGTTTCCCGGCGGGGAGAGCGGGCATCCCGCTCGGCCATTTCCTTAAACAGCTCAAGCCCCTCTTCCGGAATGAGCAGGGTCACCCCTTCCAACAACCGGCCACTTTCAAATGTGACCCGGGCAGTATATCCATTACCGCTTTGCTTCAAGTCGACCACCCGATCAAACTCCAACTCAACAACTTTCCCGTCCAACTCTCTTCGCTTGAGCTGGAACTCATTGACGTTCAGGTCCTCAGTTGGTGCGGAGGAAGGTTCGACTTTGAAATCGATCTCGGGTTTTATTTGACCGGTCAGAGCGGTTTTCTGCCGGTTTTTGAAAGGGTTAAATTGTGCCGAAGCCGTGGATCCGATCATTGCAAGCATCAGCATAATGATAAACGTTCTCATACTTCTTCTCCCTTCCGTTTCCGCACCAACGGAACTGCTCCGGCTGTTTTTCCCCGTATTTATCTCAAATTGCACGACGCACGGACAGGTGCAGAATCCTCCTGATCAATCCCCTGCTTCACGGCTTGGAGTTTAATCGCAAGCGTGGCAGGATGCAAACCCTGCGAAGGACAATATGAAACCACATCATCTGAACAATGTATTATTTTCCCGTGATAAAATCGGTCAGCGTGTCGATGAGCTGATCGATGAAATCGCCGCAGATTGCGACACGGAAAACCTCGTACTACTCGGCATTCTGCGCGGGAGTTTCATCTTTCTGGCGGATCTGGTGCGCGGCTTTGAGCGGCACAAACTGCACCCGCGCATCGATTTTATTACGCTCTCCAGTTACGGAGCCAACACCATGTCAAGCGGCGTGGTGAAAATCATGCACGACACCGATGCTGATCTGGAGGGTGCCGAGGTGGTGATTGTGGACGACATTCTCGACAGCGGCCGCACATTGAAGTTTGCACGGGATCTGTTTCTGGAGCGCGGGGCGGACTCCGTACGAACCTGCGTCATGCTCGACAAAAAAACCGACCGCGCCGTTGAGATGGAGGCCGATCACGTCGGATTTGAGGTCGACGATGTGTTTGTGGTCGGCTACGGCCTCGACTACGACAACCACTACCGCGAACTGCCCTACATCGCGGAAGTTATCTTCACTGAAGAGTGAATGCTAAAACGCCCCGAAGCCTGGGGCTCGTTGAAACCGTTAAAGTCACTGGAACCCGAAAAACAAAAAGCCGCTGAAATCGAACGACTTCAACGGCCCTTGAACGATTAAACGTTTTGGACGGTATCTTATTCCACCAAATCAATCATCTGGCTGATTTCGTCCTGATCCGTCTGTTTGGGTTCGGCCTGCGGCCGTTCGCGGTCGTTCTTCCGTTCCGGACGCGGCCCGCGATCCCGGC
>JAEIOF010000122.1 GCA_016342445.1 Verrucomicrobiota bacterium
GCTTGCCCCCCGAACAGAGCGGGCGGTTCGCGCTCTGTTCCTGCGAACCCGTCTGCGGCAGGCTCGGTGTCGGGTCGCAACGGCATGCAAAAACAGGTTTAAGAAACGATGAACGCAGAAGGATTAATGGTCCGATTTGAAGAAACGCCACGCGGTGATCATGAGATTCGCGCGGTATTTAACATGGGGGATCGGGATTGCACGGTTTGTTTTTGCAGTGAGGATGTTTCTCTGAGCGCGCGTCCGGAATCGTTAGTCGCCGCCGGGTTGTTGCCTGCGATGCGGAGGGGGTTGAACCTGCATCTGGATCTAGCACTGGACCCTGTTTTTTTAGACCATTTGCAGGAGGTGAAGAGCCTCTTTGCGAAATGGGAGCCTTTGTTTAAGCCGATCCGGGTTGTAAGCGCGCCTTCTTCGCCCGTTTTTCCGGATGTGGAAAAGAGTCGGGTCGGTCTGTTTTTCTCCGGTGGAGTGGACTCTCTTTACACCTTGTTGACGCATCAGGATGAAATTACAGACCTGATTTTTGTACATGGCTTCGACATTCATCCGGATAATTTGGCGCATGGCCAGCTTGCAGAGGAAAGCGTCCGTAAAGTGGGCAGGCAGTTTGGAAAACGGGTGATTAAGGTGGAGACCAATCTGCGTTCGTTTTTAGATTTGTATGCCGCGTGGGGCGAAAGGGCGCACGGCGCGGCCATGGCGGCGGTGGCGCACCTGCTGTCTGATGAGCTTGCTCGGATTTATATTTCGGCCAGCGACAGCGGGGCGTACTTGCTGCCCTGGGGGTCACATCCGGATCTCGATCCGTTTTGGAGCAGTTCCGGCCTGGAATTTATTCACGACGGGTGCGAGACGACCCGCACGGGAAAGCTGGGGCGGATTGCGGAGTCGGATATCGCCCTGGAACATCTCCGGGTGTGCTGGAAGAACCAGGCAGGTGCGTTGAACTGCGGGCGGTGCGAGAAATGTATTCGCACAATGATCGGGTTGAAAATCACCGGTGCGCTGGACCGTTGCACGGCTTTTGAGAAACCCCTCCGCCTTTGGACCGTGCTGGGGATTAAAATTCCGCACCCCAAATTTGCTACGGGCCAGCTGGATAATCTCGCGGCGCTGAAAGAGGATCTGCCGGAGCATCGGTGGTTGTATTGGGCCCTTTCGGTTGCTTTTTTTCGCAGTCGATTGAGGGAGCGTTTTAAGACATGGAGGCATTGAGTCGGTGAGTGAAAAACAACATAGGCTTCGGCAGAGTGTAAGAAAATTCCGCTGCCGCTTAAAACGTCGCCGCCTTCGCCAAACAACGGTGCTGGCGATTACGGGCAGTTGCGGAAAAACAACAACGACCCGCTTTCTGGGGAAAATTATTTCAGATCATGCCGACTGTTTTGTTGGCATACACGACAATGATGCAAATTCCGTGATGCGAAGTGTTCGCGACACGCAACGGCGGCATCGTTTTCTTGTGCAGGAGGTTTCCGGGGGTTGTCCCGGCGCAATGGATCAAGTTTTGCCGTTGCTTAAGCCGCATGTTGGGATTGTGACGACGATAGGGCAGGATCATTATCGGAGTTTCCGAACCTTGGACGCGACGGCCAAAGAGAAGGGGACTTTAATTGAGTTTTTGCCGGAGACGGGCGTGGCGGTGCTGAATGCGGATGATCCGCATGTGCTTGCGATGTCGGAGCGTGCGCGGGCCAGAGTGATTACATATGGCTTGTGCGCGGAGGCGGATGTCCGCGCCACGGATGTTGATGCGGCGTGGCCGCAACGTCTTTCGATGACAGTTTCCTATCAGGGCGCCAGCGTTCGGATTGAGACTGCCCTGTTTGGAAGGGTTCTTTCAAACTCGATCCTTGCTGCGGTTGCCGGAGGGCTTGCCGCAGGTGTTGGGTTGGAGCAGTGCGCGGAGTCATTGAAGGGTATTGAAACCTTCCCGCGGCGGATGTCGATTCATCGTACAACGGCAGGCATCTGGTTTATTAATGATGCAGGGAAGGCTCCGTTCTGGAGTGTTCACGGAGTTGTTTCCCAGCTGAGCGATGCGGCGGCACCCAGAAAAACTATCGTGTTCGGGACGTTTTCAGACACGCCGGGTTCGGATTCAGATAAATACCGTGCAACGGCAAAGTGGGCGCTCGAAATTGCGGATCGCGTACTATTTGTTGGCCCCAAGGCGCTTGCTGTCCGGAAGTGGCTTGCCCCCGATTTGGAGGGGCGGCTTTTTATGATTGAGTCTGCCCGGGAGGCAGCGCGGCTTCTTTCAGAAGACGTTGTAAATGATGAACTTGTTTTGATTAAATCCGGGAATCGGGATCATTTGGAGCGGTTGGTTTATGGGCAGGAAGTCGAGCTGAACTGCTGGAAGCAAAGCTGCCCGAAAATGATGAGCTGTGAGCAGTGCGAAGAGAGCGGGCTGGCCTGTTGCGAGGGAAACGATGGGTCATAAAATCGAGGAGTTGGTTCATCAGTATGCGCGGCGGGCTCGTTTTTTTCTAAGGCACGTTCGGTGGAGTGTGGGTCGTTTGTGGCGACGGTTCTTCGGGCGACGTATCCCCCTCGCAATGGTCACCGGAACCAAAGGGAAAACCACCACAATCCGTATGCTGGCGCATATCCTGACCACCGCCGGGCATCGAGTGGGGTTTGCCTGTACAGATGGGGTCGTGATAGCGGGCGAGTATCTGCGTCATGGTGATGCTTCGGGTTACGACGATTCCCGGACAGTACTCCGGAACAAAAGCATTACGGCGGCCATCTTGGAAGTTGCGAGAGGCGGCTTGCTGAAGACGGGGCCGTATATGGATCGATGTGATGTTGCGGCGCTGCTCAATGTAGGCCGCGAGCAGATCGGCATAGATGGTGTGGATACCGTTGAGCAAATGGCGAGGGTTAAGCAGCGGGTGATCCATGCGGCGAAAGGGGCTGTGGTTTTAAATGCGGATGATGAGCAGTGCGTCCGCCTGATTGGCGAGTATCCAGTCGAGCGGGTCGTTTTGTTTTCACTGGAAGCGGACAATGCGGTTGTAAAGAAGCATGTCGAGGCAGGCGGGGTCGCATTTCAACGGAGATCCTTTTTTGGTGAGGATTGTATTGTGCGTTGCGAGGGCGATTCTCTTGTGCCCCTTCTTTCTGTCGCGCGTTTGCCGTCCTGCCGGAATGGCTTGTTTCCCCAAAATATTGCAAATGCAATGGCCGCTACAGCTCTCGCTGAGGGACTGAGCATTTCCCGGGAAGATATCCGGAAAGGATTAGAAACGTTCGAAAATTCAATTGAGCAGTCTCCCGGAAAGTTGAATTTTATCGATGGCTATTCGCAGACCATACTGATCGATAATGCGGCTCAGCCACCGGCCTGTGAAGCGTTGGCGGAAAGCCTAAAGAAGGTGAGTGTTCCCGGAAAGCGAGTTTGCATGGTTTATACGGTTGGGAATCGTCCGGGGTGGCATTATGAGGAAATGACGGCTGCGCTGGCGCCCCACTTTGACCATTTCATTTGTTACGAGTTGGAAAGCTACCGCCGGGGCAGGGCGCCGGGAGAGATATCGAATTTACTTCAGACCGGCCTGATAAAGGCTGGTGTTTCGCGAGGCCATATTGATTTGGCGCAGGGCTACGAAGAAGCCACCCGCAAACTATCGCAGATCGCTGGCAGAGGGGATTTGCTTGTTATTCTTATGGCGAGTATTCATCAATACCTGCCGGTTTTCCGGGGAAACTTTTTTTCTCACAAGGAATGATCGAGACGGGGATCCGACAAATGACGCTGAGAGCATTTGTGCCGAATGCGGGCGAGAGAAGGAATGGGTTTAGGCGGGAAAAATTGTGAATCAGGAAGAAGATAAAAAACATCGGTTTTTGTGGAGCATGAGACTGCTTAGAGGGCATATGCGCCTTCGGATGATTTGTCGAAAAACAACGGTGGTAGCTGTGACAGGCAGTTGTGCAAAAACGAGCACGACCGCTTTTCTCGGTAAGATTTTTTCTGACAGAACGACCTGTTTTGTTGGGGTTCATTTCAATTCGCGGCGT
Source organism: Verrucomicrobiota bacterium (assembly GCA_016342445.1). Lineage (GTDB taxonomy): Bacteria > Verrucomicrobiota > Kiritimatiellia > Kiritimatiellales > Tichowtungiaceae > Tichowtungia. The sequence continues at coordinate 4,033 of JAEIOF010000122.1, forward strand.
CCAGTCCTCCGAAATGTCTTAAATGTGAAACCTTCTCAACGTATTTATTTGCAGGAGGTTTCGGGGGGCGTTCCGGGAAGCCTTGTTTCTTTGATGCGTCTCTTGCGACCCCGCATTGCAATTGTTACGACTATCGGGCTGGATCATTACGTGGCGTTTCGTAGTTTAGAGGCTGTTGCAAAGGAGAAAGGCCATTTGGTTTCAGCGCTCCCTGCTTCGGGAACGGCGGTTTTGAATGCGGACGATCCCTATGTGCTGGCGATGGCGGGCCGGACGAAAGCGAGGGTTTTGATCTATGGCCGATGCGAGGGTGCAGATGTCCGTGCAACGGAGGTTGAGGCGGCTTGGCCGCAACGACTTTCTTTGACCATCAACTATCAGGGGGTGTCCGCCCGGATTAAAACGAACCTTTTCGGGGACTTGGCCGTGACATCGCTTTTGGCGGCAGTTGCGGGTGGCTTGGCTGCCGGATTCGATTTGGAAACCTGCGCTGAATCGCTACAAGGCGTGGAGGCCTTTGAGCGCCGTATGGCGCTGAAACAAACCCCCAATGGAATCTGGTTTGTGGACGACACGTTGAAGGCCCCGTACTGGAGCGTTGAGAAAGTGGTGGCCTTGTTCGAACACGCAACGGCACCGCGCAAAACGCTGGTGTTCGGCTCTTTTTCGGACACATCGGGGTCAGATTCTCCCAAGTATCGAGCGACGGCGCGGACTGCCTTGGCGGTTGCGGATCGTGTAGTTTTTGTCGGAAAAAAGGCGCAGTACATCCGCAAAATGATGACACCGGAAACGGAGGGGCGGTTGTTCGTATTTGATACCCCGAAAGAGTCCGCTCGTTTTTTGGTAGATCACGCGCTGAAAGATGAGTTGGTGCTGGTCAAGTCGAATTGCTTAGAGCATTTGGAACGCTTAATTCTTGAGCAAGCGGGGCCGGTTAAATGTTGGAAAGAGGTTTGTTCAACGCAGAGTCGATGTGATCAGTGTGAGGCGAGTGGCATACTAGCAAACGGCGTTTAACGGGGTGCCGCTAGAATTCATTTTCCCTCTGCATTCCGCCGATCCGCAGGAGCAGTCTTTAAAGGCTGATATTTCTGACTCAATGGATTCGTAGTCAAATGTGATCTCTTCATCTTTGGAAACATCTCTTAATGCAATGAAATCGAATCCGTTGTGATCGTTTTCAATAAGAACGCAGTTGGGTGAGCAGGAGTGATTAACCAAAACACCCGGTTCGTCTATAAGAATATGATCCCCGTTGAGTTCTAAGGAGTATTTAGTCCTTTCCGGCAGTTTTTTTACCAGTCGGCTTTTAATGACCGTCTCCCCGTTTTGAATATCTGTGGCGGCAAACACAGCAATTCCTATCTCCGGACGGATGTGATTTTTTACAACGGTTTTATTCATACGGCTCAGTCCTTCAAATGATTGTCTGTTTTTCTGTAGTTCCAATCGGCTTGGAGTAGACAACCATGGCTGCTCCATCCGGCATGTAGTTGGCAATGCGCCCCGTTTCACTGAACCCCGCCGCT
>JAEIOF010000123.1 GCA_016342445.1 Verrucomicrobiota bacterium
GACGTCCTTCAGCGAATCCGGTCGTTCACGGTTCCGCATGCGTTGAATACTGAATAGAGCGGCTCCAGCCGCTCCGAGCAGGCAGATCCAGATGCCCCATCTGTTGGCCTGAGATTTTTTCATAAGGAATCTCCAGCTGTGAGACAACTGTAACAGAACAATCCTCCGATTTCAATTTTACTATTCTTCTTCATGGTTGCGGCTTTTCTGTTTGGGGAACTCTATGGTAGAAAGTCACAGACATTGAAGAAAATGCAATATACGCAGTGCTGAGAAAATTATGAAAACAAGACCCAAACTGACGGACTTCGACCTCTTCCTTTATGGGCAGGGGAACCACTATCGTGCCTACGAAAAACTCGGCGCGCATCCGCTGGAGGAAAACGGCGAGCAGGGCGTGTATTTTGCGGTGTGGGCTCCCAACGCCAAGCGCGTCAGCGTGATCGGGTCATTCAATCAGTGGGAAGCGTGGATTCACGAGATGACCCGTATCGGCGAGTCGGGCATCTGGGAGCGGTTTGTTCCCGGCGCAAAGGTCGGCGATCAGTATAAGTTTGAAATCAAAGGTCAGGGCGATTTCTGGGCTCAGAAGGCCGATCCGTATGCGTTCCAGACTGAGCTTCGCCCGAATACGGCGTCGGTGGTCTGCGAGCTCGGAAACTACAAGTGGACCGATGCAGAGTGGATTGAAAAACGCACAGCCACCGACTGGCAGAAAAGCCCGGTCAGTGTCTATGAACTGCACCCCGGCTCGTGGAAACGCATGCCGGAAGAGGGCAATCGCTGGCTAACCTATCGCGAACTGGCCGAACAGCTGATTCCCTATGTCAAGGATCTGGGCCACACCCACATTGAGCTTCTTCCGATCACCGAGCATCCGTTCGACGGATCGTGGGGCTATCAGGCCACCGGCTACTACGCGCCGACCTCGCGCTTTGGCTCCCCAGACGACTTCCGATACTTTGTCGACCGCTGCCATCAGGCCGGCTTGGGCGTCATCCTCGACTGGGTTCCTGCGCATTTCCCCAAAGACGCACACGGGCTCGGCTATTTCGATGGAACCCATCTCTACGAACACTCTGATGCGCGGCAGGGCGAACACATGGACTGGGGGACACTCATTCCAAACTACGGCCGCAACGAAGTTAGCGGGTTTCTGCTCTCGAGCGCTGTCTTCTGGGCCGAGGAATATCACCTCGACGGACTGCGCGTCGATGCTGTCGCAAGCATGCTCTATCTCGACTACTCGCGTGAAGAGGGGCAGTGGATTCCCAACTGCCACGGCGGGCGCGAAAATCTTGAGGCGATAGAGTTCCTCAAGCATTTCAACAGCCTCCTTCATACTGAATATCCCGGGTTTCTCACCTTCGCCGAAGAGTCTACTGCGTTCCCGCAGGTTTCCCACCCGCTCGATCAGGGGGGCCTTGGCTTCGACTTCAAATGGAACATGGGCTGGATGAACGATACGCTCGACTATTTCAGCAAAGACCCCGTTCACCGCAAATACCATCAGGGCGACCTGACCTTTTCGATGATCTACGCCTTTACCGAAAACTTTATTCTGCCGTTCTCGCACGACGAAGTCGTCCACGGAAAAGCCTCCATGCTCGACAAAATGCCCGGAGATTCCTGGCAGAAATTTGCGAACATGCGCCTGCTTTATAGCTACATGTTCACCCATCCCGGCAAAAAGCTGCTCTTCATGGGGTGTGAAATCGGGCAGTGGAAAGAGTGGGACGCCGAAAACAGCCTCGACTGGAACCTGCTCGAATACGATCCGCATCATAAGTTGCAGACCCTCGTCAAAAAGCTCAACAAACTCTACACCTCCGAACCCGCGCTCTACGGCATCGAATCCTCCTGGGAAGGCTTCGACTGGATTGACTTCCAGGATGCGGAAAGTTCCGTTGTTTCCTATCTGCGGAAAGGCGAAACAGCTGACGATGTCATGGCCGTGGTGCTCAACCTCACGCCGACGCCGCGCCCCGGCTATCGCATTGGCCTTCCCTCCGCCGGTGATTGGGAGGTGGTTCTGAACTCCGATGCCGACACGTATGGCGGCTCTGAAGACGGCCCGAAAGAGGGTGCCGTATATGATGCCCATCATCTTCCGTGGCACGGCAAAGGATACTCCCTTCAGGTTGACCTCCCGCCCCTCGGCGTAGTGATGTTCAAACTGAAAAAGTAAACGCAACGGCGCAGAGTGTGCCAGGGCTTCAAAATCCCCTCCTGCGGAGGGGTGCCCGTAGGGCGGGGTGGGTTTCCCAATGCATTGGAGCCACCCGGAAGGCGCGGGGTCTTCGATCTGAGTTGATATTTCGGTTTTCCCCAACCATCCGCCATCGCCGAGGGTTGCCATTCCCTTCGGTCATTGCTTCCGCATGCTCAAGCCTCGCTCTGCATCGGCGGGGACACGTTGGAAAAATGATCTGGAAAAGTTCCAATGCTTGGAAGAACAGTCTGCCACTCCCTGTCGGGTCGCTTCTTTTCGGACCGCCGAAAGGCACGTTCCAATAGTCAGGTCCAAGCATTGGACGCTGGATGGTTTGCGATGTGCTTGTTCAGTTTGTGAAGTAATTTTCTTCCTTTGTGTCGAAGGGTTTCGGTTGGTATCCGGTCGCATTCGATTTCCATGTCGATCCATTCAGAACGGCAGGCTGTAAAATCGGTTTCCGGCAGGCGGCAGGCGGGTGTTTTGGTGAATTCGAAGGCGCTCCGTGGTGGATTGATGGAGGCAATCAATTCACCGGTCTGCTGATTGTACAGCCGGATGTTACGGCAGTGGAATAGGGGACATCCGCTTTTGATTTTCAGGTATAACGGCGTTTGAGTCCGCGGATTTTTAAATGAAAAACAGACGGTGCTTCCGCCGGGGTTTCCCGTCCAGCATGACCATAAAGGGTTTTTGCCGGGCAGTTCGTTCGGTTCCGGAGCAGGGATGCTCCAGTGGATGTCCGGTGTGGTTTGTTCGAGCCCGGCGGCCCCCTCGGAGAGGAAGAGGGTGCGGAGCAGGCGGGGATTGTTTTTCTGCAGTTGCTGCCGAATTTCTTCATTTGCGAGTAATGCGTGCTGTTCCGTGAACCCCAGGAGTCGCATGGCCCTTGGTTGCAGGGAGGCCGCTGCCCGGCATAGAAGGTGTTTTCTCCATGCAGGGGTGTCCTCGGGGAGGCTTTTCATGAGGTGGGGGAATATGGTCGGCCCCTGTTGAATGCCGTCGGAAGAAAAGTAGCGTGCATACGCCTGCTGAACCTCTATGAATATTCGGGAGTTTGATGCCGGGCCGGGCGCGCTGAGGTTGTTTGCCAGAACCCGCATCCCGGTTAGCATTTCGGGGATGATGTGGATTTCCTTTTTGAAGCACGTTTTGATCCATAGATCCAGATCGGCAATTTGAATAAGCAGGGGGTTGAAGCCTCCGGCCTCCTCAAAAACATCCCGGCGGATCATTGCGCTGGAGATGCAAAGGCAGTTGCCTGATATGAAAAAGTGCCGCAGCCATTGTTGCCGGGTTCTGTTTTCTGTTGCGAATATTTTTTCAAGGACATGGCCATCGAGCCGCTGACTGTTCCGGTCAATGCAGCGAACCTGAGTGAAAGCTGCGGCGAGTTCCGGGTTGCTTTCAAGCAGTTCAATCTGTCGGCGAAGTTTTTCGGGATAAAAGAGGTCGTCGGAGTTCAGGAAAGCGAGATATTTGCCGCGCGCCTGCTGAGCGGAGAAATTCCGCATGTGATATTGCCGGTTGTTTTTGAATGGAAAAACCCGGATGCGGACGTCGCCGGAGAATGAATTTAAAATCTCAAGCGTCCCGTCTGCCGAGGCATCATCGGCGATGATCAGTTCCCAGTTTTCATAATCCTGGTGGATTACACTGTTAATGGCGTCGGCGATAAATTCTGCGTGGTTGCAGGACGCCATGATGATGGAGACGAGCGGCTTGTTCATGACACATCCCGAATGGTTAACAGTGCCGACATCGCGCTGCGTAATTCATTGGTGATGAATTTTTCTCTGCGCAGGAAATCTGAGACTTGCGACAGGGAAACCCAGCGATGAAATGTGCCTTCCTGTTCTCGGGTCGCTTCGTCGAGAAGAATGATCTGGTACTGGCTGATGTAGCGGTCAAAGCGCCCGCCTTCTTCTGAATTATCGAAGCGAAGCAGAAGTTTTCCGGATTTTTTAGCGAGTTCCAGATATTTTTTTTCGCAGGGGGCGGCAGATGTTGTGTTGCTTTGAACGGTGGTCGTTAGTTCAAATCCGTACCGGTTGCCTGCTTCGAGCCGGGCCTGGAGCAGCAGGTGGAGAACCCCGTCAAATCGTCCGAGAATCAGTATTTGTTCGGAGGTCACTTGCGAGCCGAAAATAGGTTGATCCCAGTGTGAAACTTCTCTTGTCTTACAGGAGATTGAGATCTGATAAACCGTCAGAGACGGATCCTCGGAAGAGGAAATTCCGGAGTTGGTGCAGATCCACGGGGCATCAAGATTTCTCAGAGAAATGATTTCTGTTTGTCCCGGCCACTGGCGGTTTAAGTCCTCCAGCCATCCTTCAAGATGCTGGAGCCGGTGGACAGCATTGCGGGCGGTCATCGAGTCGATCAGCAAGGAAGAGAAGCCGACTTCGGCGGGCGGCAGACATTCCCGTAGGACGCTCGCATCCGTGAAGAGCCAGCAGGTTAAAACCGAGCGGGCATCGGTATTGACGGTATGATTTTGTTTGAGCAGCGGGAGTGCCTGGTGAATGGGAACCCATTTGTAGCGGGTGTGTTGTTCTTTAATGGTTTTATCCGTTAGCACGACGCAGTTCCGGTTTCGTTTTTTTAGAAACCGGCTGTTTTGTTCGGATTGCAGCTGGTTGCAAAGAACCTGCCGGGGGGATTGAACGAGTTCCAGATAAGGGGTTCTGGCTCCGCCATGGGCCGCTTCGTAGTTACTTTTCGTAGCTTGAACGGTTGGCGAAAGCTGAACTTCGTTTATATTGCCCGGCTCGACTTTTAAATGAAGTAGTATCCACCAGCCTGCCGAGTCTTTGGAGACGAGAAAGGCAAGCAGGCCGATCTCAGGTTGATCAACGATCGGTTGAGAAACGAACCGCTCATCCTGAACAGAATAATATTTAATGCCGGTTATGCTAAAAAAGCGCCCCGTTCGATGAATCAGATTCCCGTCGTCGCTCCACAGCCATTCTTTTGATGCATCAAATGGAATTCGTTTTATGCAGAGCTCAGAGGCGTTTCTTTCGCTTTCGAACCAATATTCCATGGCAGGCTGCTTTGACGGTGAGGACATACATCCGCAATTAAAGAGAGTCCTGCTCGGTTTGTAAATGACGGCGTGTCAATTTCAGCATCCGCAAAAACATCAACGCGGAAATATTCCGTTTGATGGGCGGGCGCGGACGGGATACATTTCCGGTCTGTTTTAAACTAAGCAAGGAAAGGTCTATCATGGCGCGTG
>JAEIOF010000124.1 GCA_016342445.1 Verrucomicrobiota bacterium
CATCCTCGGTTCCGCACAGATAAATACAACCCTGATCCGAGGCCCCATCGATGCCGCTGGGCCCCGCCCCGCTATAAACGTTATCCACGACTGTTGCGTTCCCTATTTTTATCTGCCCATTATGCTCCTGCGCATAATACTTATAGTCATTCAGATTGCCTATATAGGGCATATCGAGCTGGCTCACGTTGTTATATGTACCGGAATCCTCATATCCCCACTCAAAGATACTGTCGTCATTTTTTTTATTCTGATCCACATGATACGTTGGACGAAAGAATTCACTGTTGGCATCGTTTTTATACGTCTTCCAGTTCCACGTTTGATACGGATTACGAAGATCATTTACGCCAACGGCATACGAACGCCCGTTGAGCACCAGATCGCGGGAGCGAAGCTCCACATCAAAATTCGAGCGAATATCACCGTTCACCACACAATTCACACCATAAAACCAGCCGAAATTATTAATGAAATAGGCGTGATCGAACACACTGGAGCGATTGAGTGTATAGCGAACCACCTCCTCAATCTTTCGGGTAATACCCGCCCATGTAGCCGTAACCGTATTGGTAACAAAAACCTGCCGCTCCTCCACCGACACCCCCACCACACCGCTGTTGGCCACCGTCGCCGTAATGACAGCTCCGGCATAATCGTTGCCATCCAGCACCCCGGGGCCGAGAATCTCACCCAACATTCCATTCGTTCCGAAACCGGGCGCATTATCCGCGATCCAATACAAATCGCTCCAACTTCGCGAAAACTCATGATGAGCCCGGAAATCGTCATACAAATTCGCTTTGACCTTTTCCATGGCGTTTTGCGCAACCAGCAGGCACTCATCATATTGCCTCCAGTGCACCACGGAGGGATGTGTCTGCCGGGCAACCGACAGAAAACTTCCGACAACCAACGAGCCGATCAGCAAAAACATCAATGCGGCGGTCAGCACAAATCCCTCTTTATGATTTTTTGTTTCCATGCCGCCCTTATTCATTTACGAGATACGCTCGAATCCTCTGTGCCCGCTCATAGGTTCGCCCGCCGGTTTGAAACTTCAGGTCATAACTCAAACTGAGCACCTTATCGGTCAGCGTCGCATTAAACGATTCTGTCTTCACATCCGGCTCATCATGATTGCCGCGTTTGCGCCCCACCAACATGAGCCAGGTCTGCCCGCCCCCATGATTGTTTTTAAAGAAAATGGATCGGTCTTTAGACGCGGGATTCTCAACAGATCCTTTCATCCAGTATTTTTCACCGGATGAAGCCACCGCGTACTCAAGGGTGCACCAGTTCGGGTTCGTCTTGATCGATTTAATTCCATCAATCGAAAGTACACCTGTCCCGGCACCCATCGGCCCGCTCAAAATCCGTGCGCGGGCGGCACGCGCCTGATTCGCCAAATACCAATGCCCCGCGCCGTCCATCCACAACGAAAAGGTTTTTCCCAGCAAAACCCCCATCGCCGCAAAGACCACCGTGGAAATCACCAGAGCCATCATCATCTCCACCAAAGTAAAACCCTTTTTTCTGTCAGAGGCATGCTTCATGTCATCGCTCCCCCCGATAACGCAACAACGTATAATCCGCCAATGGATCCGGAAACTCCTGCGCCACCGTTCCGTCGGAATTCATCACCGAAAACAACACACTGTTTGCCGGAGCCCAGACCTGCACTCGAATTTCCCAGTACTCAATCCATTTCAACGGGGCGTTGGTCTCCGGCATCACCGCCCACTGAATCAATCCATCCGTTGAAAAAATACTCTCTTCATGCGTCGCCTCACTGCCCGAAATAGAAACACTCGGCAAATCATTGAACGGCATATTGAAAATTTCCCACAACTTATCAGAAGCAATCCCCTGAGCCTCCAGCCGCGCCCGCCCGCGCATCATCACCTTATAGGAATAAAAACCCCCATTATAGATTATCGTTGCAGACACCCCCACCAGCACCACGGCAATCAAGACCTCCACAAGGGTCATGCCTGATTTTCGATTACTACACGCGCTGCACATCACCATTATTCCTCGAGTATATAGTGATAGTGATTGCCAACCCCGCGAAACTTGCCGGTTGCCAGATTCCCATCGTCAATCAGCGCATCGAAATCCGTAAGTTGCTTAACACCCCGGGCTGGCGCATGAATCGAAATCGAATAAGCGAAACGATACCCCGCATCCCAATCCCAGTTGCCGCCGATTGGAGTGGTCTCACCCCACCAGTCAATTTTGAAATAGGGGAAATAATAGGTGCTCATTTCAGGAGGGATAACACCGGGTGTTTTATCTGTCGGATACACCCCCCTCTCTTCGGCATACAGCTCAAATGCCGAAACCGCCGTACGCAACCGATCGGCTGCCTGCAAATTCTCACGATGCCGCGTTGCCATCGAAATCGCCGGCATAAGAACGGCAGACAGCACCGCAATAATCGTCACTGTCATGAGGACTTCAACCAACGTCATGCCGGATCTACAAACCGTCTTCTTCATACGTTCCCGTCGCTAACGCGGTAGCAATACATAGAGCCGGAGCGCCTGAAAAGCCCCGTTCTCAGATCGCCGTCATCCAGCAGCGCATCGAGCTTTTCCATCTGCGACTCGGATACACGAGGATTGCAAATGACAATCGAGAACGCCTCGTTCTCGTCGCGATACCACTCCCAGCTTCCGCCCATTTCGGTGGCTTCATCCCACCAGTCAATATCGCACACAGAAAGTACGCCGCGCGTCTTATCAAAAGAACGTTTGAAGTTCGTTTGATTGGGCGGATAGCCGCCAAGAGCCCGCGCGTAAAAATCGAACGCATCGGCCGCCCGCTGCACCTTGCGCGCGCATTCCGCCGTACGGTTTCGCATCATCGCCCCGCGCGTCAGCGGAATCGCCGTCGCCAGAAAAACAGCGACCAGTCCAACAGCAATCGCCAGATCCAGCACCGCGAAGCGCTCCAAAATTGATTTTTGTGTTTTCATTTCTCAACAATAAGAAGCACTGGGCGTGCCAAAATCAAAATTCCCGAGGAAACCGCCCCGCCCGCCAAACCGGGTCGCCCCCTGCCAAATACAGCCCTCGCTTCCAAGGGTTGGAAAATCGATCCGCCGTTTTTCCAATGCTTGGAAGTTTTTCCGGCTATTTTTTACAAGGTTTGGAACTTTTTAAGCGGTTTTATCCAAACATTGGACCTTTTGGGCTGTTTTTCCCAATGGTTGGGAGATTGAAGGACCCTTTTCCAAAGAGTTGTAAGTTTTTTATTTTGGTTCACAAAACGCACCTGCCGGCGTAATCACTTCCCAAAAAAAAAATGATTTCCTTCCCGGCCGGATCGGCGTACTTTCCAAAAAATGAGAAACGAGGTGCATCATGAGTTTGCCAATTAATGGAAAGAAAACCCTCAGGACGTCCCCTCGGAAGCAAGAGGAGGCCTCGTCGAAACGCAAACGGGTTCTGTTACCCCTTCTTCTCGCAGCCCTTTTCGCCGGGCTGGGCGCGGGCGCGTTCTTCCTTCTGCGCACGCCGTCGGCCAATCCCGGGGACGCCGGAGTTAAAAAAGCCCCCTTTTCTTTCTCTTCGATACTGAAGAAAATCACGCAGAGCGAACCAAAACCGGTTTTCAGCTTTCAAGGAACCTTGATTGGAGAAAAAGGCGCGGTGGCCATGATTAATGATGAAATGGCCGCCGCAGGGGCGGAAATTGACGGTGTGCGGATTGTCGAAATCGATGGCGAGAACCTTATCGTTGAGCATCGAGGAAAACCCTACGCGCTCACTGTCGGGGAAAGTTTTGACCCCGACACCTCTACGCCGCGGCAGCCTTGATTTTTCCGAGCCGCTGGTCGTAGTCGCTCGGCGTCACAAGATAGGGATGGCAGCGCCGTCCGGAAAGTCCTTCCGCCCGCTGGATCACGCCCAGATCAAACGGGTTGAGCACCGCCAACAGCAGATCGCCACCCACTTCGGAAAACGGAAGCGCACCGTGCCGGCTAATAAAGTCGAGCGGCAGAAGCCGGGAAAGCTCTTCATCCTCTTCGAACCGGCTCAGGTCGATAATCGGCACATTACTCTTTTGGCACAGGTGCGTCATCAGGCGTTCGAACCGGCTGAACTGCCGGTCGTGCAGAATGTGCAACACCGTCACCGGAACACCCATTTTGTTTGAGGACATTTCGGTTAAATCGTGCAAGACGGTGGAATATTCCTCCTGCACGAGCTGGTCGTCCTGAAAAAGATCCCACGCCAGCGCCATTTCGGCCTCTAAATCCCCTCCCGCACCGGGCGCGGCAGCGCGGGTGTCCGCTACGGGGGAAATCATATTCTGAACTTCATGCAGGCGGTTGATCCGTCCCTGAATCTCAGCGGAATCCTCCGCGATCGCAGCGTACTGGTTGAGTACGAAATCGATCATTTCCGAATTCTGTGTGGAGCGGGCCAGATCATCGAGCCGCGTCAGGCTTTCAAGTGCCCGTTCCGGAAGTTCTAGCTTGAGCGATGTTTCGTAGAGCGCCCGCAAGGTGGTCAAATCTTCCGGCATCACCTCCAGAATCTGCTCAAGCATTGCGGCGGTCTGTTCGAGTTCTTCTCGGGCATCAATCAGTTTGCTCATAGTGCGTTCCCCAAGTTCATCAAAAACAACGAGGCCACATTAAGCACAATTTGTGCCGGACATGCACACCTTCTTTTTCCAAAGCGTGGAAAATACAGGATGGATTTTTCCAAGGTTTGGAAAAAAAAGAAGCGCACCGCCGGTCGGAGACCCGCCGCTTCGAAACCCCGTGGTCCCCGGCACTCCATTCTCTATCTCGCTTGCTTCCACAGACCGGAACGTCTACGCTGTGATTGCTTGGCATCCTTTTTGCTTAAACCACGCCTATTATGAGTGAAAAAGCTTACAGAACGTTGATGGAGATTCTCTCCAGCCGCCACCCGATCCCGGAGGAGGTGCTGGCAGAGGCGCTCGCGGAATCGAAAAAAAGCGGTGTGCCAGTCGAAGAGGTTCTGGTGGCGCAAGGGGCCGTGCCCTCGCCGGTGATGCTGCTGGCCAAGGCTGAGTATCTGGAAATGACACCGTTCAGCCTGCACGGATTTGAACTCGACAGCTCGCTGATCGATCTGCTTCCCCGGGCCATGTGGGCGCAATTCAAAATGCTTCCGCTCTGCAAAACAGGACGGCTTCTCACGGTCGCCCTGGCGGATCCCTTCAATATTATGGGGATTGAAAATCTGAAGTCGCAAATCGACTATCAGATTTTCCCGGTGATTGTGGATGAAAAAGATCTGATGGGCTCGCTGGAAAGCGCCAACAAGGATTCGTCCATTGCACTGGAAGATATTCTGCGCGACATCGAGGACGATAGTGATCTGGAGGTCGGCCACGATGAAACCAGCCATGAGAATCTGGATGAAATGCTTGAGAATGCG
>JAEIOF010000125.1 GCA_016342445.1 Verrucomicrobiota bacterium
TCCTGTACGGCCAGGTTCTGCAGGTGGAGCTGGGCGATTTGGGCGACTACCGGCGCCCGGCGCGAAAGCGGCGGCTCCCCGTGGTGCTTTCGCCCGGCGAGGTGCAGTTGCTGCTGGCGTCGATGGAGGGACGGAACGGGTTAATGGCGTCGCTTCTTTACGGAGCCGGGATGCGTCTGATGGAGTGTGTTCGGCTTCGCGTACAGAATATTGATTTTGAGAATGGCTATATTCTGGTGGTTGACGGGAAGGGTGGAAAAGACCGGCGGGTTCCTTTGCCGGCAAAGCTGATTCCTGACTTGAAGGCACATTTAGCAGAGGTGAAGACGCAGCATGATGCCGATTTGGAGGCCGGTTTCGGTGAGGTGTTTCTTCCGGGCGGGTTTGCGAGGAAGTCTCCGAATGCTCCGAAGGAGTGGATCTGGCAGTATGTTTTTCCGGCGGCCCGTCTCAGTGCGGATCCGCGAAGCGGTCAGCGCAGGCGACATCATATCAGCGAGAAGAATCTACAGAAGGTGGTAAAATCCAGTGCTGTCAAGGCGGGGATTCCCAAGAGGGTGACGTGCCACACGTTGCGCCATTCTTTTGCAACCCACTTGCTGGCGCGCGGTTCCGACATCCGTACCGTGCAGGAGCTTCTCGGCCATGCGGATGTTTCAACGACCATGATTTATACGCATGTGCTCAATCGGCCTGGTCTTGCAAGCCAAAGCCCGCTCGATACGCTTTAGGAGGCCGGAGCTGAGCGTTTTTTCCAATGTTTGGAAAAATGTGGCCCTCGCGCCGCAACGCGCGGTGGTGCAACTCAGTTGCTTGACCCGTTTGGTTCAGTGGGCTACTCTCTGCGCTTTTAGGAACTAACGCACGACCAAGGGGTTTTACGCATGGCAAATACAGTTTTAATCGGTTCGCAGTGGGGTGACGAGGGCAAGGGAAAGGTCATCGATGTGCTGACCGCAGATGCGGACTGGGTGGTTCGTTATCAGGGCGGCAATAATGCGGGTCATACCGTGGAAGTCGGCGACCAGAAATATGTTCTTCATTTGGCCCCGTCCGGCATTCTTCGTCCGGATGCCAAGTGCATTATTGGCAACGGCTTGGTTGTTGATCCGATCGGGCTGACCGAGGAGCTTCAGGATCTGGAAAAACGCGGCATTTCCATCGCGGGCCGCCTGTTTATCAGCGATCGGGCCCATTTGGTGATTCAGTACCACAAGGAGCTCGACGGCGCCAAAGAGGCGAAGCTTGAAACCGGTAAAAAGATCGGCACCACCAAGCGCGGCATCGGCCCGGCCTATTCCGATAAGGCGGATCGCAGCGGTCTTCGCATGGGGGATGTGCTCGAGGACGATTTTGAAACCATGCTGCGCGAACGGGTTGCCGCTAAAAACGCGATGCTCTCCGTCCTCGGCGCTCCTTCGCTGGATGCCGACGAGCTGGTTGCGACGTATCGTCCTGCTTTTGAATATCTCAAACCGTTTATTTGCGACACGGTTCCGATGCTTAACGCCGCGATGCGCGATTCCTCACAAAACGTGCTTTTTGAAGGCGCGCAGGGCGTCATGCTCGACATCGATTTCGGAACCTACCCCTTTGTCACCTCGTCGAGCACCGGCGCGGGCGGCGTTGCCTCCGGCGCGGGCGTTCCGCCACACGCTATCGACGATGTGATCGGCATTGTGAAGGCCTACACCACACGTGTGGGCGAGGGGCCGTTCCCGACCGAGCTGTTCGACGACGATGGCAAGGCGCTTGGGAAAGTCGGCAATGAATTCGGAGCCACCACCGGGCGTCCGCGCCGCTGCGGCTGGTTCGATGGCGTGGTTGCGCGCTATGCCGCCATGATCGGCGGGATCGACCGCTGGGCGCTGATGAAACTCGACGTGCTCGACGGCTTTGAGACGATCAAAATCTGTACGGCCTACGAGTGCGACGGCGAACTGCTCGATATGGTTCCGGCCAGCATCAGCAAGCTTTCGCGCTGCAAGCCGGTCTACGAAGATTTCAAGGGCTGGAATTGCCCGACCACCGGTTGCACTTCAATGGACGAACTTCCCGAGCAGGCCAAAAAGTATATTCGCCGCCTCGAAGAAGTCACCGGCGTGCCCGTTGCCATTCTTTCAGTCGGGCCCAAGAGATCGAGCACCATCGTCTTGGATTGAGGATCGGGGATTGCTGATTGGGGACTGGATCAAGAATGAATGCAGAAGAACTCAAGGCCAGAACAAAGAAGTTCGCGCTTCGAGTGATGACACTGATTGATTTATTGCCGAACACGGTGAAGGGGCGAGTGATTGCAAATCAGCTTATGCGCGCGGCCACATCGGTTGGCGCAAATTATCGAGCGGCCTGTCGCGGGCGTTCGCATGCAGAGTTCTTTTCGAAGCTAAGTACGGTGGTTGAAGAATCTGATGAATGTTGCTATTGGCTCGAACTCATTATCGAAGGAGGCGTTCTCCCGGAGGAAAAGGTCGTGGATTTGCATAAAGAAGCGGATGAAATTACTGCCATTATGACGGCTTCGCACAAAACGGCTCAGAACAACCGGTAATTGATCATGGAATTCCCAGTCCCCAATCCCCAATCCTCGATCGGCAACGTGCCTTCGCATGTTGCCATCATTATGGACGGCAACGGGCGCTGGGCGAAGCAGCGCGGGCTCCCGCGGCTGAAGGGCCACGAAGAGGGCGCGCAGTCCGTTCGGGCTGTCCTTCGCGCGGCGCGTCAGGCGGGCGTGAAATATCTGACACTCTACGCGTTCAGCACCGAGAACTGGGTCCGCCCGAAGGATGAGGTGGACGGGTTGATGAATCTGCTTTCGATCTTTATGGATCGATACGCAAAGGAATTGTTGAAAAACAAAATCCGCTTGCGGGTGATGGGTCAGCCCGAGCGGCTTCCCGAGAAGGTGCAGAAGAAGCTCGTCAAGCTGATGGACGAGTCGGCCAGGGACTATGAGTACACACTGATCATCGCATTGAGCTACGGAAGCCGAATCGAAATTGCCGAAGCCGCCAAGGCGATTGCGCGCAAAGCCGCGGCGGGCGAGCTCGATCCCGAGACGGTGAACGAGCAAACCGTGGCACAGCATTTGTACCTGCCCGATGTGCCCGATCCTGAATTGATGATCCGCACCAGCGGGGAACTCCGATTGAGTAATTTTTTGCTTTGGCAGCTTTCCTATGCTGAGCTGTACGTCACAGAAACCTATTGGCCTGATTTCAAAGAGGCTGAATTTTTTGAGGCGCTCAAGGCATTTAATAAGCGCGGTCGTCGTTACGGAGGAGTGGAAAATACATAATGGATAAAAAACGAATTCTTATCGGGTTGGGTATCGCGGGGGTCATCATCGGCTTGATGTTGTTTGTGCCTGCCGGCAATCCCATGGGGCTGCTCGTTCTGCTGGCCATCTGCGGTCTGGCCATGAATGAGTTTTACAACCTGCTCCAGCTCGGCGAGATGCCCGCCTGTAAGCGTGTCGGCATGGTCAGCGGACTGCTTTTTGTGGCCATGACCTGGTTCTGCGCCAAGCAGGGTTATTCGGATCACGTGCTGTGGGCATTGCTTCTGCTCATTTTGCTGACCAACTTTTTCCGGCTGTTTTTTGGCTATCCGGACGCACGACATGCGGTTCGGAATGCGTTGGGGACCCTGTTCGGATTTATCTATGTCGCTTTTTTCTGGAGCTTCTTTGTCCGCCTCTTCATGGCGGGCGATCTGGCCGAGCCCGTTACGGTCGGCTTTTATCTTCTGCTCGCCGTCAAGTGGGGCGATGCCGGAGCCTACTTCATCGGCTCACGCTTTGGAAAACATCGGCTGGCGCCTTCCATTTCCCCCAAAAAGAGCTGGGAAGGTCTTCTGGGCGGCATTGCGTTCTCGTGCGTGGTTGGCGTCGTTTGGTGGGCCGTCAGCGGGGCAACGCTTGGGCCGTACAACTTCCCCCTCCGTCACGCGTTGATTCTTGGCATCATTCTTCCAATCATTGGAACCATGGGGGATCTTGTGGAATCACTATTGAAACGGGCTGTAGATGTTAAGGACTCCGGTGCGATTGCGCACGGCATGGGCGGGATGCTCGACATGATCGACAGCCTGCTCTTCACCGCGCCCTTCCTGTACATTTACGTCCAGTTTCTCACCGTTCGGTAAGACCGTTGTCAGAAAACGGTTGTCGGGCGGAATAGACGTTTGAGTAAAGGGCTTCGGCTGTTGATCCTGACAACGAATAACCAATAACAAATAACCAATAACTATGACTGACTTCCTCCTCTCCGTCTGGACGGTGTTCTACACCGTCTTCCTTGCGCTCTTTCTTTTTGGGGTCACCGTCTTTGTTCACGAATTCGGCCACTTCATCGTCGCCCGAAAATGCGGACTGGTGGTTCAAACCTTTTCCATCGGATTCGGCAAAGCCCTCTGGCAGTGTAAAAAGGACGGCATCGTCTACAAGATCGGTTGGATTCCCTTCGGCGGTTACGTTTCTCTCCCGCAACTCGATCCCGAAGGAATGGATCGGATTCAAGGCGCCGAAGAGGGCGAAAGCTTTCCGGATGTTTCGCCGTGGAAAAAAATCGCCGTCGCCTTCGCCGGCCCCGTCGGCAACATCCTGCTGGCCGTCGTGCTCGCGCTGGCGATCTGGCTGATTCCCGGCGACGACGCGGGCACACAGGTTCGATCCGTTATTGGAGCCATCAAAACCAACAGCGCGGCCTATGCCTCCGGCCTGCGCGAAGGCGACGAAATCCTCTCCGTCAACGGAACGGCCGTACACAACTGGTATGAATTCAGCGTGGAAGCGTTGCTTCAAAAAAGCGATTCCGTTGCGCTGACGGTTCGTTCGGCTGGTATCGAAAAAGAACTGAGCGTTCCCGTCACCGACGCGGGCGGCGGGGTGCGAATCGTTGAAGGGATTTCACCGCCCATCCCGTGCGTCTTCGGCGCGGTCACCGCCGGCGGCCCCGCCAGACAGGCGGGGGTTGAACCCGGCGATAAAGCCCTTGCGGTGAACGGACTTCCAATCCTCGGATGGGATCATTTCACCGAGCTCGTACAGGCCATGGCGCCCGGAGAAACCGCCGCGCTGAGCGTTGAGCGTGACGGCGCGGAGATTGAGCTGTCCATCGCTCCTGAATACAACGAAGAGTACGAGCGTATGATGATCGGCGTACAGCTCGGCGGCGGCAGCGGCATGCCGTGGATGCTCTACAAAAACCCGATCAATCAGCTCAAATTCGATGCGCTCGCCATTGTCCGCGTTTTCAAGGCTCTGACCAACATGGACGAGGCCCCGCAGGCCGCCAAAGGACTCGGCGGGCCGATCGCCATTTTCAGCATGCTCATTATGGCCATCAAAATGGGACTGGCGAACACCCTCGGTCTGATCCGTTTCCTCAAC
>JAEIOF010000126.1 GCA_016342445.1 Verrucomicrobiota bacterium
GCGGCTATAATGAGTGCATGATTACGTATTTGCTCGCAATTGCCTCCCCGACTCATCCGATCCCGGCATCCGCTTATTACAAAGGGTGGGCGGGCGATTGTAACTATAAAAACGGGAGACGATACTTCGGGATCAGACAACCGGTCGGACCGCCGAGGGGTGGGCCGCTGTTTCTTTCCCACTACTCATTTGTCTGTTTTGATCCCCGCGGGAAGCGCGACAAATACTGCAATTATTTTGAAAATGCCCGGGCTATTTCATTGATTCACCATGCGTATAGCATCGAGAATCCGATAAATTTTGAAGGATATGGCGAGAATGCGTGGGGATTGACCGCCTGTTATACGCCGGACGGCTATCGTGCCTGTTACCCTGTTGACAGTGATGACGGCACCATTGCCCCGACTGCCGCATTGGGTTCCATGCCCTATACTCCGGAGGAGTCCCTTGCCGCGCTTAACCATTTTTACTATCAACTCGGGCACCGTCTGTGGGGTCCTTTTGGATTCTATGACGCGTTTAATCTGAGCCGGGACTGGGTCTCGGACGGCCATCTCGCGATCGATCAGGGGCCTATTATCTGTATGATTGAAAACGCCCGCACCGGTCTTTGCTGGAAATATTTCATGAAAAATCCTGAAATTAAACCCATGCTCGATGCCGTCGGGTGGAAGACCGATCGATAGTTGATCGATTGTTTTTTTTGCTAAAAACAGGCGTTGCTGGTCTTTCTTGGTGGCAAATAAAAGACAGGTGTTTTTATGCGTTTTTTTGCGAAGAAATGGCATTCTCCGCCTGCTCTGAAGGATCTGAAATGAAAATTGGGAGGTGCAAAATAATGCTGAGGAATCAAATCAAATGGATCATGGTTCTCGTGTTGAGTTTGACGGGTGTTGCGTCGGCGGAGAATCTGATGGCTTCAAATCGGCTGGAATGCAGTAGTTTTTCTCAAAGAAAGGCCGAGTTTCTCATTCCGGAAGACCCGCTCGTACTGGAATGGTTGAAGCAGATTCAGGACACATCTTCGCCCGAGCAGCAACTGTTGCCTGCCATGGAGGGCAATTCAGCACAGACATTTAACAATGCGTTGGTGGCTCTGGCCTTTATTGTGAAAAATGAAAAGGCACGGGCTGAGCGCATACTTGATTTCTATGCGGCTGCGACAAACACGAATAACACATCTCCTACAGCGCAGCAGTTTTATCTTAACGGCGAAGCCCGGGGTTTTTTTCAACATGTTGCTCTTCGAGCTACGGAGAGTACGGATGCCTACCATACAGAATATCCCAATGATCGCTGGATGGGGGACATGGCCTGGCTGCTTATTGCCTATAAGCAGTATGAGAAAATTTACAATAGCGACAGATATTCAGCTATTACAGCGATGCTGAAGGATTTGTTGATTTCCTGGTATATTGAAGATCCCGAACGAAACGGCGGTTATGTGCAGCATGGCTGGCGCAACGGCGATACTCGCCTGCATGAAGACTCGGGTCACCATGAAGGAAATATTGATTGTTATGCCGTTTTTAAAATGTGCGGAGAGCATGAGAAGGCCGCCGCAGTGAGGGACTGGTTGAGCGCGCAGAACTTGGGCGACGCGGGGTTGCCCTTGGATTTGTACACGTGGAGTGTGTTGGCTTACGAGGGACAAGAGGCTCATGTTTTAGATATCCCGGAACACGATTTGCGGTATAGAAAAACTCTGGAAGTGAATGGCAGGCAGGCAACGGGCTTTTTTCATTCCCCGGCGAATGTTGATAATGTGTGGCTTGATGGTGTGGGTCATATGGCCTGTGCTTATTTTGCCTCCGGCAATCCGGATAAAGGGCGTTTTTATTCCAACCAAATGGACGCATTTATAGTGGAGCGTATTGTTGACGGCGTTACAACGCATGCGCTTCCTTATACGGCGAATCAATTAGGCGGCTATGATTGGGTCGATACGAGCAAGGGGTTTGTGTCATGCGCCGCATGGTATATTTTCTCGAAAAACGCATTTAACCCTTTTGTATTATGAATGGGTTGTCGAGCCGGGCATTTATATGCGCTTTATGAAGTGTTTGTTTGTGAAGAGACAAGAGTCTTCGGAGAATATGAGTGGGCCTTTTCTCTTCTGACGGGGGGCGCTGGCGAAGGTCTGGCTGATAAGGTTCAACTTTTGAAAAAGTAGGCCCTGATATTAAAGTGGCAGGGGGAAGCCCCTTGGTTATGGGTTTCCGGTTGACAAATGTAACTGCTTTCATAACAATGATGCGGATAGATAGGATCGGTTGCATCTATTGAGACTAACCTCTCAGCGAGGACGAAAAATGGTGAAGAAAAGAGTGCTCACAGCGGCGTTGATTGTAGCGGGAATGGCCAGCGTTGCTCAGGCGCAAATCCTCACAAACCTTCTGGCAAACGGCGGGTTCGAGGATGATGGCGGGACTCCCGGCGCGTTGGGGGTTACTATTCCTTCTGGCTGGGGCATCTCTGGTTCGGGCACCGGCTGGGTCGCCCACGATACCGGTTATTTTGTCGATGCCATCGCGGTTAAGCTGTGGACGAGTGACAGCTCGATTTATCAAGACGTTGCCGTTGCTGAGGGGTTGACTTATCAGGCCGATGCACAAGCTATTGATCAGCTTAACGATCCGTTGGTCAATCGTGATGTTTTAATCAAGGTCGAATGGTTTGATAGCGGAATGGGATCACTCGGCGTTGACGAAGTCGGTCGGGTCATTGGCGGCACGGATGCTTCAGGTGCCTGGAAAAACCTTACGGCGCAACTGGTTTCGCCTGCCGGGGCTGAGACGGCCCGAATTATTTATCAGCTGGTAGACACAGGGGCCGATCCTCGCGGGGCGGCATACGCTGATGAATTTAGTTTTGGTCGCGTGGGCTCCGGAAAAGTAGGGCTCAGGCTGTTTTCTATTCGGAATGAATAGCGACTGAAAAGATTTTCTGCCGTCACCTGGTTGACCGGTTTTCTTGAGATTTAGATAGGGTTTTAATATGCGAGGCATCATGGCCATATTGCACCGAGCGACCCCTGTTGCAGTTTTCTGCATTCTGATTTGTATAGGGTCTTCGGGGTATGCGCAGGAGGAGCTGGAAAGCCAGAGCGCCAGCGGGCTGTTGGCAGAGGCGTCGCAGATTCTCGGCGAGCAGAATTATGAAGCCGCTATTCCTTATTTGACCGAATATCTGGAGAGGATGGCGGGCACGGAGGATGGGCGTGTTCTTGCTATGACACAGAAAGTCCGCCTCAAGCTCGGCCAAATCATGGATTATCTGGAAGATCCGTTCTCCGCGGTTGAATATCTTGAAAAATATATCCAGGAGTTGCCTCTTAATGAGCCGCGCGAGGCCTTGAAGCTTTTAACGGTTAACTTGTATGAATCCGGTCAGTATGAAAAGTGTGTTTCTGCTGCTACAAATGCGCTGGCCCAGCCGCTCCCCAAAGGACTCCCGGGGAAGCAAAAAATAAAATACGAAGAGCTTTCAAAGGACGAGATGGGCGGCTTCACCGTCCGCCAGCTTAATCGGATTGAAAAGGAGGCTGCGGAGGCGGGGGACAAGCTGTCGGAGGGTTTTTCCGAGGAGAAGGCTCTTCTTGAGCCGGACTATACCTTGGAGGAGCTGGTTCTGCTGAATATGACGTTGGCAGAAGCCTATACCGCTCAGGAGAACTGGCAGGCGAGCATCGAGCCTTATGCGTTTGTGATAGAGAATGCCGCTCAGGAGGATCGCAAAGGATATGCCATCATGCAGATGGTCAACGCGATGATTAAGCTTGAGCAGTACAAAGAGGCGGGATCATTGATTACGCAGCTTTATCGCACCAATGCCCGCTATGATATTCGTGTGAATATGGCGCTGATGACTGCGGGTTCCGCATTGTTTGACGCGGGAGAGCCTGACAGCGCGTTAATGCTTTATCGCATGGTGTTGCCGCGCGAAGAGCTGGTGGAATATCAGGCGGTGAAGATGAACGATTTGCGCCAGGAGGCGGGCCTTCCCAGTGTGGAGGTCAGCGTCGTCACAAATGAAATGGGACGGATTGAGACGATTTTTGGGCACAAGCAGTCCGAGTGGATCCTGCGTCAGGACGAATTTTCCGTCAGTGTGGCACTACCCGCTAAGCCGTTGGAGCTGATTCAACTTGAAGAGCTGGTCGAGACTCTCGTTGCGCTTCCGCCGTATGAGAACGATGTGGTTTACCGAACCGGACAGTTGTATGCGGAAGTTGATCGGTCTTGGGAAGCGGTTGCGGCGCTGGATCTTGTGGCCGACCGTGATCCGGAAGGCGAGCTGGGGCAGCGGGCCTTTGCTGACTCTCTGCTGGTTCTGGTTGATCCGCTTGAAGAGTATGAACGTGTCGAAACGCGGGGTAAAAAGTTTTTGAACACCCATACAGAGGGGCTGGGGCCTCGCCGGGTGGCGCATGCGCTGACCATTTCCTATCAGAAGCAGGAGCGCTGGGCGGAGGTTAAAGCCTTGCTCCCCTATATTAAACGCTTTGCCTTTTCGGATGATGTCGTCGTTCGTCAGTATGAGTGCGAACTCTATTACATGCAGGCGATTGCTGATCTGATGCTGTTGAATTACGAGTTGGCGGGAGCCGGGTTCGCCCAGGTGCTGGCGGACTTCCCAGAATCGCATCAGCAGGAGAATGCCACGCACTGGCACGCGATGACTCAGTTGTTTTTGCAGAACTATGAAGAGGCTCTCGCTGAGTTTGAGGCCTATCCGTCGGTTTATCCGAGTGGGAGCTGGTTGCCGGAGGCGGCATTCCATGGCGGCATCTGTTTGTTCAGCATGGGGAACCTTGAGGGGGCTCAGCAACAGTTTACAGGGGTGATCAAGACATATCCTGACTCGCGAATTTATCCGGATGCGTGCAGCTTGCGCGGTGATATTTTTGCATCGCAAGGCATGTTGAACGAAGCGCAACGCGATTATCAGGAGGCCATTGACTCCGCGCTCAATCCGAAGCAGGACGCGTATGCGGTTTTCCAGATGGTAACCATGTTTGAAATGGAAGAACGTTACCCGGAAATAATCACCGTGATTGAGGGCTATTTGAGCCGTTATGGCGAGGAGGCCGATGTCGCCAAAGCAGCGTATTGGATCGGGAAGATCAAGCTGGCACAGGGGCTGACTGACGAAGCGGTGAAGACGTATCGCGAGACGATTGTCAAATACGGCGGCGTGATTCAGCAGGATGGCGTGGATCTCATTATTACGGAGCTGGCAACGCTTTCCAAGCGGTTGGGAGATGAGGCGCTCGCTCTGCTCAAAGAGAGTTTGAGGGCTTCCGCCGACGCCGCGGACAATGAAACATTGAGGCTTCGGATCTGGGTTCTGCTGGCCAGA
>JAEIOF010000127.1 GCA_016342445.1 Verrucomicrobiota bacterium
CCGGCGCCCCCTTCGAGCAGCGCGATATCGAAGAGCTCACCCTGCTGGCCGAGCAGGTCTCCGTTGCCATCGAAAACTCCCTTCTTCACGAAAGCCTCTCTCTTCAGAAAGCGATGGCGGAGAATCTTCTGCAGGCGATTCCCGTCGGCATCGTTGCCATCGGGTTGAACGGCGCCGTTCGCTGGTTCAATCAGGGTGCTGAAAAACTCCTCAACGTCAAAGCCATCGATCTGATCGGTAAACCCGTTGAACGGCTTTCGAGCTATATCGCCTCGCTGCTCAACCACTGCATCCAGGCGGAACCCCGGATCGATTCGGTGGAGTGGACAGAGCCGGCAACCCGCCGCGAACTTTCCATCCAAACCTGCCGTCTCCAGCAGAACGGACAATGCGTGGGGGCAATGGCCGTCGTGAACGATCTAACCGAAGAGCGGATCTTACGCGAGAAGCAGAACAATCTGGAACGCGCCACCTTCTGGAACGAACTCGCGGCCGCGATTTCCCACGAAGTGCGCAATCCGCTCGTCGCCATCAGCACCTTTTCGCAACTTCTTCCGGAGCGCTATGCCGACGAAGAATTCCGCACCCAGTTCCGCGACCTCACCACGCAGGAAGTGGGCCGTCTCAATCAGATGATTGATCAGCTCGATGAATATGCTTGTCCGCATGAACTGAAATTTGCAGAAGTCGATGCGGCGGATCTTCTCGACCGGGCGGCGTGCAAGGCCCGGCAGAGCCGGGACGTTTCCGACTGCGGCGTAAAGATTGAACTGCAGCCGAACCTGCCCGCAATTCATGGAGATCTGGATGCCTTGATTGATGCGGTTTCCCGCCTGTTGCTCAATGCGTTTTCTGCAGTCGAGGGGTGTGCCCATCCCGCCATCACCCTCAAGGCCTCGCGCGGCGAAATCGGTATTGCCCGCCTCGCCGTCATCATCGAAGTCTGTGATAACGGTGCCGGGATTCCCGAAGAAATCTCCGAAAAAGTGTTTTCCCCGTTTTGCACCACCAAGGCGCGCGGAGTCGGTCTCGGGCTTCCCATTGTGCGCCGCACCATGATTGATCACGGCGGACTCATCACCATCGAAAGCCGTGCCGGACACACCATTGTCAGCCTGTCGCTTCCGGCGGCGGCGAAAAGAGACGGGGGGAACACATGAAACAGCTTCTGATCATCGACGATGATCGTCATCTGCTCGACTCCCTCCGCGTAGTTTTTGCCGGCACCTATCAGGTGCTCACCGCTCTTTCCGCCGAAGAGGCCGAATTGGTTCTCGAGAAGAAAAAAGTGGATGTCGTCCTGCTCGATGTGGTTCTTCCCGGAATGAACGGGGTGGAGCTCCTCCGAAAAATGAAAAAAACGCATCCCGGCCTCCCGGTCGTGATGATCAGCGGCGCGCCCTCCATCCGGCCTGTCATGAAGGCCCTCGAGCTGGGCGCCTGCGACTATATCCGTAAGCCCTTCGACATCGATGAACTCCGCTTTGTTGTACAGCAGGCGCTGGAGACAGCCGAACTCCGCAAGCGGATCGAAAAACTCGAAAGCGAACTGGAGCGCCGTCCGCAGCTGGATGAAAAAAAGTCGCTTAAAGGAGCCGTCGAAGAATACGAGCGCATCATGATCAAAGAGGCGCTTCAGCGCGCCGGCGGCGTGCAGACCCGCGCGGCTGAAGATCTCGGCACCACGCGGCGCATCCTGCGCTACCGCATCGAGAAGCTCAGTATCGGGCAATAGGGCTTCCAGGGGTTGGAAAAGCAGGGGTTGATTTTCCCTCCGCGATATTTGGAAAAGTCGTTTTCCCAATGTTTGGAAAACAATTAGCCCGTCGGATCATCTCGCGAGCCCGATTCTTCGGGACGGTTTCCCGGCATTGGAAAAACCGTTTAACCACACCTTTAACGGCTGGTTATCTCCAGGTGTGTTGGCGCTTTAGTTTGTGATAAAGAGACAAAAAAAGACCGGCCAGTGGCCGGTCTTTCGCGTTCAGGCAGAGTCCCTGTTACTTGATGGCTGCTTGCGCAGTCGCAACGAGCTTGGCGAATCCGGCTTCGTCGTAGATCGCAATTTCCGACAGCATTTTGCGGTTGATCGTGACGTTCGCTTTAGTCAGGCCTTCAATGAAGCGGCTGTAGACGATTCCGTTCATGCGACAAGCCGCATTGATGCGGACGGTCCAGAGGCGGCGGTAGTTGCGCTTTTTCTGTTTGCGATGGACAAACGCCATCGCCTGAGCGCGGTCAACGGCCTCGGTGGCCTGACGGAAAAGTTTGCTGCGTGGTCCGCTAAACCCTTTGGCGAGTTCGAGACGGCTTTTTCTGCGGCGACGGGACGCCGGGGCATTGGTGGCTCTTGGCATGGTCTTTTACTCCTTAAATTAAGCGTAGGGGATGGTTCTTGAAATCCGCTTGTGGTCGGCGGCGTCGAGGATGGTCTGGCTCCCGAGACGGCGCTTCTGTTTGCGGTTTTTGTTAGTCAAAATATGGCTTCCCCCCATGTGGGAGAATTTCAGTTTGCCGGTGGCCGTTTTTTTGAAACGTTTGGCCGCGGTCTTCTTGGTTTTCATTTTTGGCATGGTTGTTCCTCGAAATGGTCTTAAAAGCGCAGAAATATAGGGGGGTGATGGAGATGAGTCCAGCCTTTTCGCCACTTTTTACTTTTTGATTTAAAGGCTATTGGGAAGCCCTTGGTTTTCCTTGATGCGAACGGTTACACCGTCCCCTGTTTTTGTGACAAAACTATGCGGCGGAACGCTCTCCATCAGGAAAACATTGCCCCCAATGGTGGAGTCGTGGCCGAGTACAGTTTTCCCGCCGAGCACGGTGGTATTGGCGTAGATGACCACATGATCCTCGACCGTTGGATGGCGCTGGATGTGTTTGATGGGATTGCCGTGCTCGTCGAGCGGGAAGCTTTTCGCACCGAGGGTTACGCCCTGATAGATTTTTACGCCACTTCCGATCTTTGTGGTTTCGCCAATAACGACGCCCGTGCCGTGGTCGATGAAAAAGCTGCTGCCGATGGTGGCACCGGGGTGAATATCGATTCCGGCCTTGGCGTGTGTCCATTCGTTCATGATGCGCGGAATGATCGGCACATTGAGCAGATAGAGTTCGTGGGCGATCCGGTGCGAGGTGATGGCCAGCAGGCCGGGGTAGGCGAGTTTTACTTCGGCGTAGCTGATTGCTGCCGGGTCTCCGTTATACGCGGCAACGACATCGTCGATTACCATTTTTCGTACGGAAGGAAGCGTGCAGATAAATTCATCGAGAATTCGCCGGGCTTCGCCTTTTACATCGGTGATCGGCTCAACCCCTTTTTCGGCGGCGGACAGCCAGCGGAAGGGCACGGCGCGCTCGATTTCCGGCAGCAGCAGCGTGCTGACCTCTTTAAGCTGTTTCGTAAAGAGCGCTTCAAGCTCTTCGGCCTCCGACGTGTAGAAGCCGGGGAACATCACATGGATCAGCGTCTTGAGCGCGCTGACCACCCGGTCGGCCGCCGGATAGTTCCAGAGAACATTATCCGGACGGTCTTCATGACCTGTCGCGTAAAGTTCTGCGAGTTGTTTGGCTGTTTCGTCGATTTGCATAACCTGAGCAGTTAAGTGGGGATTGAGTTTTGTTTCAAGTTCCAACTTGCTGAATCAGGAGGAAGCCACGGTGTGGCGAGCGAAGAATGGTCGGGGCGACAGGATTCGAACCTGCGACTTCTACACCCCCAGCGTAGCGCTCTACCAGGCTGAGCTACGCCCCGACATTTTCAGAAGCTGGAAAAGCTATCACGCACCCCATATCCGGTCAACGGGAGAGTGTCGATAAAAGTGGGTTTTCCACCCTTGTTTAAAAAAAGAGCCCTGTTTTTCCAATCCTTGGAAAAACAGGGCCGTCAGTTTCCAATGCTTGGAAGTTATTTTATGCCGAGCTCTGTCGGATTTTCGATGCAGATCGGTTTGATGCCCCAGATTTTATCCGCGTACTCCCCGATCGTGCGGTCGCTGGAGAACCAGCCCATGCGCGCGACGTTGAGGATGGCTTTTTCAGCCCATACATCGGGTTGACGGAAGAGCGCTTCGACTTTCTCCTGTGCTTCCATGTAGGGCCGGTAGTCGGCCATGTAGAAGAAGGTGTCTCCGTGGCGGGTCAGCTCGTCAAAGATATCCATGAAGAGCGCGGATTGGGACGGATCGAAAGCGTTGGAGCGGATGGCTTCGAGAACTTTCTGCAACTCAGGGTCTTTGTCGTAGAATTCCCATGGGTTGTAGCCGGCCTTCGTCAGTGCCTCCAGTTCGTTTTCGCGGTGCCCAAAGATGAAGATGTTGTCTTCGCCGACGTGCTGTGCAATTTCAATATTCGCTCCGTCCCACGTTCCGATGGTGAGCGCGCCGTTGAGAGAGAGCTTCATGTTGCCGGTCCCGGAGGCCTCTTTTCCTGCCGTCGAAATCTGCTCGGAGAGGTCGGCTGCCGGAATGATTTTTTCGGCCAGCGACACGTTGTAGTCGGGCAGGAACACCACTTTGATGCGGCCCGCGACGGCGGGATCCTGATTCACGATATGCGCAATGGAGTTGATCAGTTTGATCAATCGCTTGGCCATGTGGTAGCCCGGCGCGGCTTTGGCAGCGAAGATGAAGGTGCGCGGCAGGACGTTCATTTTCGGGTTGGCCTTGATGCGCTGATAGAGCGTGATCAAGTGCATGACGCTCAACAGTTGACGCTTGTACATATGGAGTCGTTTCACCTGCACATCAAAAAGGGAATCGGGGTGAACCGAAATCTGAAGTTGATCATCAATGAGTTCCGCCAGGGCTTCTTTGTTCCGGCGTTTGATCGCCATGAAGTCCTTCTTGAATCCTTTTTTGGTTGCGAACGGTTCCAGCTTGCTCAGTTCCTCAAGGTTATGCGTCCAGGTGTCGCCGATTTTGCTGGTGATGAGCTCGGAGAGTTCGGGGTTGCATTTGAGCAGCCAGCGGCGGTGCGTGATGCCGTTGGTGATATTGATGAATTTGTCCGGATAGATGGCGTCGAATTCCGGCATCACGCGGGTGCGCAGGAGCTCGGAGTGGAGTCCGGCCACGCCGTTGACAGAGTGACTTCCGACCACCGCGAGGTTGGCCATGCGGACATTGCGATGTCCGTTTTCCCCAATCAGCGAGACTTTTTCGACCAGTTCCGGATTCCCGGGATGATTTATCTCCACGCGTTGCAGGAAGCGATGGTTGATTTCGTAGATAATTTGCATATGGCGCGGAAGAACGCGCTTCAGCAGATCCACGGGCCAGGTTTCGAGGGCTTCGGGCAGT
>JAEIOF010000128.1 GCA_016342445.1 Verrucomicrobiota bacterium
CGCCATCTGCTGTTGATTGCCGCGGACATAGCAAATCACGATGCTGCCAAATTTCGCATCGACCAGTTTGCAAAGAATGTCGTTGGCGGGCTGAAGAATACCAGAAAACTGTTCGGCGATCCCCTGCTTCTTGTCCGGGTCGGGCGTTAGCGTCTCGGGCAGATCGGGAAGCGCCACCGCGGCGATCAGAATCTCGTTGATCACCGGTTGGACGACCGTTTTCACGACCGGCTCAACCACTTCGGCGACCACCGGCTTCGGCGACTCGACCGTGATCAGGATCACCGGTTCCTTCGCGGGCTCCGGCACAGCCGGCTCCACCTTAACAACCACCGGCTCGCTCGGGGAAACCACCGGCGCTTCCGTCTCAATGTCGGTGTACTTGCGGCTGATCCAAACGGTAGTTCCGGCGGGCGGCGCGATCTTGAGCCACCCGTCGAGATCGCCGCGAACGGTCAGTTTGTCACCGCGCTGAACCACCCCGACCACTTCGTGGCTGAGACTGGGGCCGGAGCGGATATTCAGTTTTGCCGGCACCACGACGCCGTCCTGAAGAAAATCGCGATGGACCCACAGATCGATGCCCTCCGGCGGACAGACGCCAACCCAGTCCGGATTCGAGTTGTCCATCAGAACCAACCGGTCGTCAAAAGCGGCGCGGGCCAGCAGAACCGAGGTGAGATTCGGCGCGGCACGCAGGCTGACACGATCGCCGGTCACCGTCACCGTCTGCGCATAGACAGAGGTCGTCAGGGCAATGAGTACAAACAGAATTTTCTTCATGGTGCTTCCTCCAAACCGAACAGATTCAAGGCGTTATTCGTTGTCGCCATCGCCAGCGACTCTACTGTACCTCCGCGCAGCTCGGCAAGCCGTTTGGCGGTATCGGCCACAAAAGCGGGTTCACAACGCTTGCCGCGATGCGGCACCGGCGCGAGATAAGGCGAATCGGTCTCGATCAGCAGGCGGTCTTCCGGAATAAACTTGGCGACCGCGCGCAGCGGATCAGCATTCGCGAACGTGACGATTCCGCTGAAGCTGATGTGAAACCCGAGATCGAGCAGCTCGCGGGCGAAGGGTTGATCGCGCGTAAAACAGTGCAGCACCCCGAGGCGCGACGGGTCGCCTTTCCAACCCTTGGAAAAATCGGCCAGCATCCCGAGCGTGTCGTCATCGGCATCGCGCGTGTGAATGATTACCGGCTTCTGAACCTCTGCCGCGATTTCCAAACATTGGAAAAACAGCGCCTTCTGCTCTTTGGCTTTTTCGGGTTCATAAAAATAGTCGAGTCCGGTTTCACCGATGGCAACGGTCTCGGGCCGCGCGGCCTGCTCGCGAAGTGCCGCAAAATCGAGCGGTTCGCCCGCCAAGCCCCGATCGTAGCCGACCGAGCCGAAAATCCGCCCCGGAAACTCAAGAGCCAGCCTCACCGAGAGCTCGTTGGCCTCCGGCGACCCGCCGACCGCGAGCAGTTTCCAAACCTTGGAAACCTCTGCCCGATCCAGCAAGGCCGCGAGCGATCCGTCGGCTGCAAAATCGTCAAAATGAACATGTGTGTCGAAAAACATGAGCCCAATAAATCACACTTTTCCAACCATTGGAACTTTCCGCGGAAAATTTTCCAAGGGTTGGAAAAGTTTTGTGTTCCATCACGGCGAGAGGCGGGTAGAATTCGCCGCATGAGCTGGTATATTACTCTTCTGGTCTGCGGACTGTTTCTGATTGGTATCGAAATTTTTGTGCCGGGCGGCGTGCTCGGTATTTTCGGTGCGGCGGCGCTGATCGGCGCGGCGATCCGAGGGTTTTACATTTTCCCGCCCGGACTCGCCTGGTTCAGTGTTTTTGTCATTCTCGCGCTGACGGGGCTGGCGGTTTTCATCTGGATGAAGTATCTGCCGAAAAGCCCGATTGGACGGATATTTTCCCTTTCGCAAAGCATCACCGAAAAAGATCAGGAGAACTCGCCGTGGAAACCCGGCATGCGGGGAACCGCGCTGAGCGAGCTGCGCCCGGCAGGTAAAGCGCAGATTGAAGAGCACCGCGTCGACGTGATCGCTGACGACGGCGCCTTTATCGGGCATAACGCAACCATTGAAGTTGTCCGGGTGGCTGGAAACCGAATTTATGTGAGGGAAGTGAATGTCTAAAATCAAAAGTCTAAAGTCAAAAGTCCTGATCAGCCTGTTGCTTATCGCACAGGCATCCTTCGCTGTTGATTTTGTTCAGACCGAAGTGTTTGTCAGCAGCGAAGGTGAAAGCCTGCGCGAGGAAATGTGGGTTTCAGCCCAAACCGTCACAATTGGCGGCGACGCCTCCAACGACCTGTTCGCCGTCGCCTCGACGATTGAGCTGAACGGAACCTTCTACGGCGACACCTGGGGGTGCGGCGACAGCATCAGTACCGACGGAATTTTCTTCAATGACTTACGATTGATGTCGCGTACCGCGCACGTGTCCGGAATCCTGCACGGCTCGCTGATCGCGGCCGGAACGACCGTGAAAATTGAACGGACCGCCAACCTGTACGGCGATGCGCTGTGCCTCGGCGAAAATGTAATCGTCGAGGGAACCATTGCCGGCGATGTGCGGATCATGGCGCAGCGGGTCACACTCGGCGGGCAAATCAGCGGAGATGTTTCCATTACGGCGCAGGACATTGTCGTTCTCCCCGGCACCGTGGTCAACGGCAACCTGACCTACACCGCGCCCAACGAACTGGTGCTCTCTCAGGCGGTCACTCTCAACGGCGACCTCAAACGCACCTTTGCGGCCGTGCCGCCCCGTCAGATTTTTAAACCAAATCTGCTTGGCCATTTTCTGTTCGGAATCGCCGCGCTGGTCACCGGACTGGTGTTCACGAGTCTCTTCCCGCGCTATGCAGGTGGAACCTTCAACGCCCTGCGCACCTCGCGCGGATTCTGCCTGCTGGCCGGCTTCGCCGGACTGGTCATGCTTCCGATGACCTCGTTTCTGCTGCTCTTTACGGTGATCGGCCTGCCGCTATCGATCCTGCTGCTCCTGTTCTACCTCATCCTGCTCTACCTCAGCAAAATCGTCGTCGCCCTCTGGATCGGCGCGGCCCTGCTGCGCCGGAAAGAGCTGACCAAACGTACCGTGGCCGCCCCGCTGATGCTCGGCCTGCTGATCATTTACGCGCTCACCGGCTTTGTTGCCATCAGTCTGATAGTCAATATTCTGATCGTCATCTTCGGACTCGGCGCACTGCTGCTTGCACTTTTCAAAAAACCGGTGCTGATCATTCGGCCATCGGACGCTGTTAACACAATCAATAAGGAGGGTTAAGTCATGGGAACGATATTAGGCATTTTTCTACTCGTCGTAATTTTTGTATTTTCCGCCATCATTCTGTCCGTACTCGCGGCATGGGTGCAGGCCTGGGGCTCGGGCGCCTACATCAAGCTGAGCAGCCTGATCGGAATGAAAATTCTGCGCAAAGTGCCTGTGATGCTCATCACCCGCACGCGCATTCAGGCAACCAAAGCCGGCATTGATATCAGCACCGACCTGCTGGAAGCCCACTACCTCGCACGCGGCAATGTCGTCAATGTGGTGCAGGCACTTATCGCCGCTGACAAAGCCAACATCAAACTCACCTTTCAACAGGCCGCCGCGATCGACCTCGCCGGACGCGACATCCTCGATGCCGTCACCACCAGCGTCAATCCGAAGGTGATCGACTGCCCGAATCCGAAACAGGGAACCACCTTCCTCGACGCCGTGGCGAAAGACGGAATCCGCCTGCTGATCAAAGCGCGCGTCACCGTTCGCACCAACCTCGACCAGCTCGTCGGCGGCGCCACCGAAGAAACCATCATCGCCCGCGTCGGCCAGGGAATCGTCAGCGCCGTCGGCTCCATGATCTCCTACAAAAACGTGCTCGAAAACCCCGACAACATCAGCCGCAAAGTGCTCGACAGCGGGCTCGACGCGCAAACCGCGTTTGAAATCGTCTCCATCGATATCGCCGACGTCAGCGTGGCCGGAACCGCCAACACCGCCAACGTCGGTGCACAGCTCGAAACCGAACGCGCCGAAGCCGACAAAAAAATGCGTCAGGCCGAGGCCGAAGGCCGCCGTGCCATGGCCATCGCCACCGAACAGGAAATGCGCGCCCGCGTGCAGGAAATGCAGGCCAAAGTGATTGAAGCGCAGGCACAGGTTCCGCTCGCCATCGCGCAGGCATTCAAGGACGGCAACCTCGGCGTCATGGACTTCTACCGCATGCAAAACGTCATGGCCGACACCTCCATGCGCGAATCCCTCGCGGGCGGAGAAGAGTCCGGAAAAGCTGAATAAATAAAATGACTCCACACGTCAAAGCAGGAGGAGAAGGCCTTGTCTGGCTCGTCGTCGGCATCTTCTGGGTGATTGCCCAGGTTGCCGGCAACGCGGCTCGGAAGAAGATGCCGCCGCGCCCCCTCTCCGAAAACGAGGAGAACGGCAACGCACCGGTGGATCCGTTTGCCGAGCTGATGCGCAAACTCGCCGGCGTACAGGAATTCAGTATTCCCGCGCCGCCGGAGCCGGTCGAAGTGCAGGATGCCGCCTGGGAGCCGGAGGAAATCGAAGCCCTGCCGGATATCCAACCGCTGCAACGGGAAATCCTGCCTCCGTTTATTGAGTCCCCTAAAATCGAAGCGGTGAATATCCGCCCAACGATGAAGGCGTTCCGCAATACGCTCCCGGCCATGCGGCTCCCCTCCATGAGCCTGAGTTTCCAACCCTTGGAAAAATCAGGAAAAAAAGTTCCAACCCTTGGAAAAACGGTGAATCCGGATGACCCGCAGTCGGTCCGCCGCGCCATGCTCAGCCACATCGTCTTTTCCAAGCCCAAAGCACTTGAGGGAATGAAATAGTAGAATAATGGAGGATTGAATTGTTGGCTCTGTTCCGCAAACCAGCACCTGTATCCGTGGGACGGCGTTGCCATTCGCAGTCGAATAAAATGAAACCTAAAGGGCAGTTGACAGGAACCGCGCTCGCGCTCGGCTGTGTTCTGGCGATGGTCGGCGCCCTGGTCCATGCGGAGGAAAAAATGTCTCTTACACTGATATCTCCTGCATTCACAAACGGCGCCCCCATCCCGAGGCAATACACGTGCGAAGGAAAAGATATTTCCCCGCCACTACAATGGAACGGCGTGCCGGAACAGACCCGCAGCCTGGTCTTGATTGTCGACGATCCCGATGCGCCGGATCCGCAGGCACCGAAAAGGGTCTGGGTGCATTGGGTGCTCTTCAACATCCCGGCAGGTGCAACCGGCCTGCCGGAA
>JAEIOF010000129.1 GCA_016342445.1 Verrucomicrobiota bacterium
ACTGGCGGTTGTTCCCGTCTGGTGTGCCGGGGCGATTATTGTGCGCGTGGTTCCCGCATGGGGAATCGGCGCTGTCGAAGAACTGCGCCGAACGCAGCTTCTCCTTATGGCGGTTTTTGCCATTGCCGGAATCGTGGTGTTTTTTAGCCGGGATCGGATTCTTCCCAGCCGTATCGTTTATCTAGTCTCTTACCTGTTTGGAGCCGTTTTTATTCCACTGGCCCGTATCCCGGTCAAGAAACTTCTTTTGTCAGTTGGCCAGTGGGGATGCCCCACCGCAATCTACGGAACGGTCGATCAGGTCGTCAGCGTGATCGAGTCATTCCGGAGCCACCCGCTTCTCGGTTATGTTCCTCACAGTGTGTTTACAGATGAAATCCCCGTCGGCGGAAATATCGGCGGAGTTCCGGTGGCCGGAACGCCTTCGGAGTACGGGCATGGAGCCTCTGTGGCAGTTGTTCCCGTTGCCTGGGCGGAAAATGCCTCGGTGTCCGAGCAATTTGACCGGATTTTTTCGGGGTATCAGCGTGTGGTGCTACTTCCCGATATTTGTGAGGATCTGTTTCTCTGGGCACTGCCCCGGACGCTGGGCAGTTTGATCGGGTTGGAGATTACCAGCAACCTTCTTAATCCCCTTGCCAGAATTTTCAAGCGCAGCACGGATCTGTTGCTGATTCTGATTTCAGCGCCAGTCTGGATTCCACTTCTTGTCCTGCTGATGATTGTCATCCCTTGTATTGATCGGCAGGCACCATTTTTTCTGCAACATCGGATTGGAAAAGGAAATCGCTCTTTTCGCCCGCTTAAATTCCGAACAATGGTCGGCAATGCGGAAGAAGTTTTGGAAAAAGCCTTGTTGGAGAACGCCTCTCTTCGAGAGGAGTGGGAGCAAAGTTGTAAGCTTCGAAACGATCCGCGTGTGACCCGGATCGGCAAACTCCTGCGGAGAACCTCTCTGGATGAACTTCCTCAACTCCTCAATGTGTTGGCCGGGCAGATGTCCCTTGTCGGCCCGCGTCCGCTTCCCGACTATCATCACGCGCAGTTGACCGAGGCCGCACGCGCGCCGCGTAGTCGTGTACGTCCCGGCATCACCGGTCTCTGGCAGGTGTCCGGCCGAAGCGATTCCGGAACCGCCGGCATGGAAAAATGGGACACCTACTACGTGCGCAACTGGTCTATTTGGCTCGATATCATAATTTTAGCCCGAACATGTCTTTCAGTTCTCACCGCTAGGGGAGCTTACTGATATGGCAGTTGGCGTGCCTAGGTTTAACGTTTTAGGCGTTGGCATCGATGCTGTTAATATGGCTGATACCATTCGCGTATTCGCATCTGCTATTGAAGGGCAGGAGGTGCCCGGCTATATTTGTCCAATGGGGGTGGCGGGTATTATGGAAGCGCGCAGGAACCCCGAGCTTAGAACCATCCTGAACAAAGCCTTACTCAACACCCCTGACGGAATGCCGCTAGTGTGGCTAGGAAAGCTGTTTGGACACAAAATTATCCGGCGAGTGTATGGTCCGGATGTGATGCGGGATGTGTGTGCTTACTCTGCTGACAAAGGTTGGCGGCACTTTTTGTATGGCGGCGGCCCTGGGCTGGCAGAAACGCTGCGGGAGGAGTTGGAAGCCAATCACCCCGGCATCCAGATATGCGGAACCTTCTGCCCTCCTTTTCGAGACCTAAACGAAGAAGAAGAAACAGGCCTTATTCAAAAGATCGCTGAGCAACAGCCGGATATTTTATGGGTAGGGGTGAGTACCCCTCGCCAGCTATATTTTGCAGGTCGAATGCAGGGCCGACTGAAAACTAAGGTCATTGCTCCAGTGGGGTACGCATTTGATGTTAATGCCGGCACAAAAATCGACTCGCCGGAGTGGGTCAAAAACTCCGGATTTCAGTGGTTGCATCGCGCTCTGACCGATCCGCGCCTTTGGAAACGCTATTTGCAGGACAACCCCCGTTTTGTAGGTGAGGTTTTGCTACAATTGCTCCGGATAAAAAAATATCCGATGTCCGAAAAATGAAGCGAAGTGAAAATTTTATAGTTGGCGTCATCCTTTTCGCCCTCACGGCCTCCTTCACTCTCTACGGTGTTTGGGAAGATAAGGTTCGGTTATTTGCCCCGTTGCTGATTCTGATTTATGCGGCACTCACCGTCTGGACTGTTTCAGGTTTGCCATTCGCTTCACTCATTGCTGGCGCTTCGCGACGGCCTCTGCCTTCGGCGGTCAAGTTTCGGGCTCCAAGTTTCAGTTCCCCTCCGGGCGGGCTCCCGCTTCTTCTCTTCTGGCTCTACAGCTTGATCATGATTCCATTTTCGGCGATCCCCTATGAGGCCAAAATCAGCACCCTTCGTGTTGGAGCCTATTTGGGCGTTTACTGGGCCACGGCCAACATTCTCTCCCGCCTTCCCCGCCGCAAGATCGTCTGGACAACAATTTTTACGGCTTTGGTGTTGATTGCGCTCTACAGCCTCGTTCAGCACAAGGTGAACCCGGAGATTCTATTCGGCCACCTGCGTTATGCTGATTACGGCGAACGGCTGGGCGGAACCTACCTGTGCCCGAACCACATTGCCCACCTGTTCCAGATGTGGATCCCGCTTTGCCTGCTGTTTCTTTTCCTTCCGCAGTTCGGCTGGTTTTGGCGCATCTGTTTCGGTTATGCCGTCCCTCTGTTTGTCATCCTCATCTATCAGACGCAGTCCCGAGCGGGACTGCTTGGACTCGTCGCCTCGTTGGCAACAACCGGCCTCTTGCTGATGCTGCGCAAAAGCCGCCGGGGGTTTTACGTTGCCCTGTTCATAGTGCCGCTGCTCGGCGCGGGAGCAATCGGCGGGCTCTATGCCGGGTCTCCCGTGTTTCGTGAACGGATGCAACCGGTTGTGAAGTTTGTCGACCATCAGTTTTCTAAAGCAGACATCGATGATGAATTTAAGGATTTCCGCCCTCAAACATGGGCCGACTCAATGGCGATGGTTAAAGAGCGACCCCTGTTCGGGGTCGGTCCCGGGAATTATGGGCAGACTTTCCCGGAGTATCGCCAGCGGGTGAAAGCCAACCGGAAAGAGACCGTTCACCCCCACAACGAATATGTTGAAATGCTGGCCGAATACGGACTAATCGGTGCCGTGCTGGTTATTTGTGTGTTGGTGAGTATTTCGGTTCCGCTGGTTCGGCTGATCAAAACGTCGGATCGCCTGTATCACGTTTTGCCTGCCGTTGCATTGCTCGCCGCGCTGGCCGGGAGCGCTGTGCACGGCTTCTTCGACTTCGAGCTCCGGATTTTTCCCAACGCCTTGATGCTCTCCCTTCTCGCCGGTTGTGCCGTCGCTCCAGCAATGAAGATCGCAATGAATAAACATTTGAAATGGGCTCGGATTGTCCGTTGGATTTTTTCCGTCGCGATACTTCTGTCGGCACTATGGGCATTGCAGGTGATGAGCTCCGCCTGTCTCAGGGCCCGGGGTGATCGGGCAAGGGCTGCGGATCATACGTCGGGGGCGGAGCGGCTGTATAAAATGAGCACAGCGATTGATCCGCAGAACTGGCAGGCCCATCTCGGACTGGGAAAAATCTACAGTCAGGCCCGCTATTATGAAATCGACCCCGTAGCCAAGCGGGACTGGGCCCTGAAGGAAAGAGACGCCTTCGGCCGGGCCTATCGGCACGATACAAAGCGCTCAGCGATTAGCTACGGGCTGGGTCGGGCCGAGCTGGCTTTGGGCCGCCGCGAGGCCGGGCTCGATTGTTTAAGAGTGGCCGCGCAAGTCAGCCGCTTTAACGACTACTACTGGCGCAAGCTCGGCATCGAGCTCCGCAAGGCGGGCCTCTATGAAGAGGCGATGACCGCTTTTGAGCACGCGCAGAAACTTGATCGTTCGAATAAAACGGTTAAACGAAATATCCAGTGGATAAAAACGAGGGAGTCTGATGTCGGAGATCAAATATCAAATGACGGATTAAGGCCTCTTGTGCCTTAACGAATATGATGCTTTAGTGAAGCGCTCTGCGTTGCAACCTCATGAAATTTTCAATCATAACGCCATCTTTCAATCAGCTGCCTTATCTCAAGCGGTGTGTCGCCTCTGTTTCCGATCAGCAGGGGGTTGATATTGAACATATTGTAATAGATGGCGGCTCAACGGATGGAACGGCTGCTTGGTTGAAAGAGTCTGCTGAGAAACTTTCAGCAGGCAGGTATCATCTGACCTTTGTCAGCGAAGTGGATGAGGGCATGTATGACGCCCTTAACAAAGGGTTTGATCAGGCGTCTGGCGATGTCTATGCTTGGCTAAATTGTGATGAGCAGTATCTGCCCGGAGCCCTTCAAGGCGTGGCAAGGGGGTTCAGGGGGCATCCTGCGTCGGATTTGATCTACGGGGATGCCTTGCTAGTCGCTACGGATGGACATCTTTTAACATATCGAAAAAATCCACCGTTGCGCCGTGCTTATGTGCTGGCTGACCACCTCTACACTCAAAGCGCATCCATGTTTTTCCGAAGCAGGATTTTTGATTCTGGGTTGCGTTTTAATGCGGCATGGAAAGCCGTTGGCGACTGCGATTTTATCGAGCGGGTGCTTAAGGCGGGCTTCCGTTCGCTACAGATCCGGGAGGAGTTGTCTGCCTGTTCGATGACGGGAGATAACTTAAGCCATGCGTGGGACGGGGTTGAAGAACTCAAAGAGTTCCGCCGGCGGGTTCCGCGTT
Source organism: Verrucomicrobiota bacterium (assembly GCA_016342445.1). GTDB lineage: Bacteria > Verrucomicrobiota > Kiritimatiellia > Kiritimatiellales > Tichowtungiaceae > Tichowtungia. The sequence continues at coordinate 4,718 of JAEIOF010000129.1, forward strand.
TATATTGGGCCAGCCGAACCGGGCTCAACCTGCTGCGCTTTTTGGAAAAAGGATTGAGAGGCGGCTATTGGCACTTTGCACCATTTGAATATGACCTGTATCTCGATGGTTCCAATGTTCGGAGAAAAGTGGCGGCAAAGAGGGTTAGTTGCCGCTTTAAATGGAGCGCCCATGGTTGAGCGGCGAAAACTCATTATCGTTGGGCAGACTCCGCCTCCGCATAACGGTCAGGCGAAGATGATTCAGCAAATGATTGACGGATTGCGTACAGAGTTCGATCTGCTTCATATTCGCATGGCCTACAGCGATTCCGTTGTGTCTGCTGGAAAGTTTGGGTTCTCAAAGGTTGTACACTTATTCCATCTGATCCGCGAAACCCGGCGCGCTTTTAAAAAACACCCCGGCGCAGTCCTCTATTATCCGCCCGCATCTCCCAACCTGAGTCCCGTTCTGCGCGACATCATCTATCTGCTGGCCGTGCGTCCACTGGCCGGAAGAACCGTCTTTCACTTCCATGCGGGCGGAGTTTCTGGATTTATACGTCGGC
>JAEIOF010000130.1 GCA_016342445.1 Verrucomicrobiota bacterium
CCAGTGGTGCGAATTGTCAATTCGATCATGATCGAAGCCCTGCGTAAGCATGCCAGCGATATTCATATTGAACCGATGGAGAAGAAAATCCGTTTGCGCTACCGCATTGACGGGATTCTCTACGAATCGCCCAGCCCGCCGAAGAGCGTGCAGTCGGCGATTTCATCGCGCATCAAAATTATGTCGAACCTCGACATTGCCGAGCGGCGCATTCCGCAGGACGGTCGCTTTAAGATTAAAGCACTGGGTAAAGAGGTGGACATTCGTGTGAGCTATCTGCCCACGGTGTTCGGCGAAAAGATCGTGATGCGTATTCTCGACAAATCCGCGCTCTCCCCGAGTCTAGAGGCGCTCCGCCTGGAGCCAAAAGCCCTAGCCGATTTGAAATTCGCAATCGCCAAGCCGTACGGCATGCTATTAGTGACGGGTCCGACCGGATCGGGGAAAACGACGACGCTTTACTCGGCGCTTCAGGAACTCAACAAACCGGATGTGAACATTATTACAGTCGAAGACCCGGTGGAGTATCAGCTGGCGGGTATCAATCAGGTGCAGGCCCGTAGTGAAGTCGGGCTGACGTTTGCCGCCGGACTGCGCTCGATTCTGCGTCAGGACCCCGACATTGTGATGATCGGTGAAATTCGCGACAATGAAACCGCCTCTATTGCGGTGCAGGCGGCGCTGACGGGACATCTGGTTTTGAGCACGCTGCACACCAACGATGCGGCCGGTGCCATCGCACGTATGGCGTATATGGGGATTGAGCCGTTTCTTCTCTCCTCGTCGCTGGTGATGACGCAGGCTCAACGCCTCTATCGCAAGCTCTGCCCCTTCTGCAAGAAGGCAATGGAAATTCCCGAGAAGACGCTACGCACAAACCATATGGATCCGGATCAGTTTAAGGATGTTGAATTTTTCTCCGCCAAAGGCTGCCCGAAGTGCGGCGGACTCGGCTATAAAGGACGCGGCGGGATTATGGAAATTCTACTGCTCGATGATGTGATCAAGGCTAAAATCCTTGAAACTGCGGAGGCAAGTGCGTTGCGTGAGGTTGCGGTAAAGAATGGTATGCGAACGCTACGCGACGCCGGGCTGGACAAGGTGCGAGCAGGCGAAACCACTATTGATGAAGTTATACGGGTCACGACCGAATAGAAACAGGAAGTAAAAAATGGCCAAGAGCACAAAGGATATCCAACGCATTAAGGGCGCTCGGAAAGTTCGGCTGAAAGAACTTCCCATTTTTACCCGCCAGCTGGCGGCCATGCTTTCTTCCGGCATGCCGCTGGTGCAATCCATTGTGGCTCTTGAGGAGCAGACTGAAAACAAATCGTTTCAGAAGGTTCTCAACGGGGTCCGCACTAAGGTCGAGGGCGGCGCGATGTATTCCGATGCGCTGGCGAACTATCCGCAGGTGTTCGACGAACTGTATGTGAATATGATGCGCGCGGGGGAAACCGGCGGAATGCTTTCCGAAACCTGCGATCGCGTGGCCGGGTTTCTGGAAGCCTCAAACCGGCTTCGTGCCAAGGTGAAATCAGCCATGATGTATCCGAGCGTGGTGATGACGGTGGCTCTGATCATCTGTACGGCACTGGTTATTTTTGTGGTTCCGGTTTTTGCCGGCATGTTTGGCGGCTTCGGAGCGGATCTCCCAAAACCGACACAGGCGTTGCTTGACCTCAGTAATTTTATCAAAGCGTATTGGTACATTGTGCTGGCCGTCGTGGCCGCATCGGTCTACTCGCTACGCCGCTATGCCCAGACCGATAAAGGCGCCTTTAACCTCGACATGCTCAAGCTCCGAGTCCCAACGGTTGGCGTCCTTGCCCGCAAAATTGCAATCACCCGTTTTTCTTCCACTTTTTCCCAGCTGATCTCGAGCGGCGTGCCCATTATTCAAGCAATGAGCATTGTCGGCGTGGCCACAGGGAATAAGGTGATTGGAAAAGCCATCCTGGATGCCCGGGCAAGCGTGGAACAGGGAAACACTATCTCGGCGACCCTGAAAAGTAACAAGGAATTCCCGAGCATGCTGATCCATATGCTTTCCGCGGGTGAGCAGACCGGCAAGATGGAGGAAATGCTCTCCAAGCTGTCTGAGTTTTATCAGGAAGAGGTCGACACCATGCTCGAAGGACTCACCTCCATGCTTGAGCCTCTGCTAATGGTGGTTATTGGTGTGATGATCGGCGGGATTGTTCTGTGTATGTTCCTGCCGATTTTCAGAATGTCCGAACTGGTTATGTAGCGAAAGACAAACCCTATGGAAAAAAGCTTTTCAGAACCCGTAGAAAGATATGCGTCATGGTCCGCCATGATGGGAATGCTCGGCGGCCGCCTGATCGCCATCAGTAGCTTCCTGATCTTTCTCTCCTTTGTCCTCAAAAAAGACGGGGTCGCCTTCTATGCCTTCATCGCCTTCGCCTACATCATCACCATCCCGTACTCCCTATGGATGCGTAATCAGGATCGGATGCGCCAACTGGCTCCGCTACAGTTTCTGGTGGATCTCGTCCTCGTCTCCGGGCTGGTCTATTTCTCGGGCGGGCGGGGTCACGACTTCCTGATCCTGCTCTACCCGCTCATCATTCTATCCGCGGGCATTATTTTGCCGCTCAAGCAAACCATTCAGATCACCGTGCTGACGATCATCTCCTACACGCTCGTCATTCTGCTGATGTCGCAAAACATCTTAGTGAGATATCAGGCGAGCGGCTCTTCAGAGGAACTGGTCAGCACCTCGGGTGCCATGCTGTTGCGAATCGGTATTTTTGTTATTTTCGGCATTGTCAGCTCCTATGTTTCAAGACGGTGCGATTACATTAATAAAAAAGAGAAGCAGTTTCGTGACATCACTAAAATTATTTTTGAAAACGTGAAGACCGGACTCCTCCTGCTCAACGCGGATGATGAAATCATCATGGCCAACAACCGCGCCTGCGTTTTGCTCGGCCGCGATGAGCCCGGCCTGCTGAATAAGGGGCTCTCCTCCATTCATCTAAAACCCTCGGAAGTGAAAAAAGCAGACACCGATCTGCGCGGAGCATCCGACTACTTCCGCCGCTCCGACGGATCTGTCTTCCCGGCCAGTATTGAAGACGCCCGCCTCAGCCTCCCCGCGGAAGCCGTCCCGCACGCTCAGGCCAAAGCCAACACGCTGGTCGACACCCGCATTCTTAACTTTAACGACCTCTCCCATTTCCTGCGCCTGCAAAGCCAAACCCGCCAACTTGAGCGGATCAAGGCCGCGGCCAACATGGCCAAGGAAATGGCCCACCAGATCCGGACCCCACTCACCGGCATCTCCGGATCCGTTCAACTGCTTCTGCTCAATATGAAAAGTCCTTCCGGGGAAATTTCCGAGAAAGAGCGAAGGGAGCTCTGCCATCAGATCGTTGTGGAATCGATTCGCATGGATAAGGTGATCCAAAACTTCCTCGATTACTCAGAGTTCTCCCCGAAAGACATTCAAGAACTCATCCAAATGGATATCGATCAGGAAGGTAAACGACGCTGATTCTAATTTCCATTCAGAGGCGTCTCTATTTTCTTATGGACGAGAATTCTCGAAAATGATAACGTCCGTCGATTTTCATAAATAAGAAATGGGTGAATCATGCCGCGTATTTTGATTGTAGACGACGAGCCGACCATTCTAAATCTGCTCAACAAAATTCTCACGGGACAGGGTTACGACACCACCCCGGCCAGTAACGGAGAAAAAGCCCTGCAGCTTCTTCAAACCGAATCGTTCGATTTGATGATTTCTGACATCAACATGACTCCCGTTAACGGGATGGAACTGTTGAAAAAAGCCAGTGAATCCTATGCCAACATGGGGGTCATCATGCTCACCGCCTACGGCACGGTCGGCACCGCTGTTGAAGCGATGAAAAAGGGCGCCTTTGACTACATCACAAAACCCTTCAAGCTCGACGAACTGGTTCTGACAGTGCAACGCGCACTTGAGTACCACAACGCCCTCACTGAAAACAAGACGCTCAAAGCCCGGCTGGAGCACCAAGACCAGCTAGAGGGAATCGTAGCGGAAAGCGCCGGGATGCGAAAAGTTTGCGATATGGTTGAGCGCGTTGCTCCCACCAACGCCACCGTGCTCGTCTACGGCGAAAGCGGCACCGGCAAAGAGCTCGTTGCCCGCGCCCTCCATCGCTACAGCCCGCGAAAAGATAAAACGTTTATGGCCGTTAACTGCGCCGCGCTACCTGCGGCCCTAATGGAGTCGGAAATGTTCGGCCATGTGAAAGGTGCCTTCACCGGGGCCTCCTCCACTAAAATCGGCCTGTTCGAGACCGCGCACGGCGGAACCCTCTTCCTCGACGAGATCAGCTCGATGCCGCTAGATATCCAATCCAAGCTTCTCCGCGTGTTGCAGGATAAAAAAATACGCAAAGTCGGCGGATCAGACCATACCGAAGTCGATGTTCGCATCATTGCCGCCTCTAATGAAAAATTAGAGAACCTGATCGAACAGGGGAAATTTCGCGAAGACCTCTACTACCGCCTCAGCGTCATCAGCATCGACATCCCGCCCTTACGCAGCCGCCCCGAAGATATTCTTCCGCTCATTGACCACACGCTACGTCGGGAAATCGCCCCCAACACCGAGCCCCCCCTGCTCGATCGCGAAACACAGGAAATTCTCGACAACTACAACTGGCCGGGCAATGTCCGCGAACTCGAAAATGCAATCCAGCACGCTCTCACTTTTGTCCAAAACGGGGTGATAACCAAAGAAACCCTTCCCGCAAAAATAGTCGATGCGGTCGAAGAAGGAATTCGCTCCGGAGTCATCACCAGCCGACGCGAGCAGTTTAAAGGAAAATCCCTCAAAGCCTTCCTTCACGACAAGGAAAAAGAATTTTTGAAACGAACAATCGAAAACATGTCCGGCGACAAAGAAAAAGCAGCGGAAGAGCTTGGGATCAGCCTGGCCACCCTATACCGCAAAATGCCCCAAAACCTTAAAAATTAGCTCTCTAAATTGAGAATTTCTCAAATAGCAGAAGGTTGTGAAGAAGAAAAAATCAATGCGAGTCAACAAAGTGCGGTTTGTTTTTGCACAAATCGCTCATATCTAATAGGTTATGAATACGGTAGCAACACATCCATGATTTACAGGTGATCAATCGACATGCTTGGCACAACTACTGCTTTATATATATTTCTGATTTTGAACCGGTACACGAAACGAAGTAACGACAGCACGAAACAAAAAGCC
>JAEIOF010000131.1 GCA_016342445.1 Verrucomicrobiota bacterium
CATATAGGCATGAAAGACAGTAAAATATCTGGATTTATAGTGTTAAAGGGATAGATTGCCAGTTGCTGATCAGCTTTTTGCTGGGGGTACGTTATGAAAAAAAGTGGATTTACATTAGTTGAAGTTATGTTCGTCATGGCGATTATCGGCCTATTGGCCGCGCTTGGCGTACCGGCTATCATGAATTCCATTACCCGATCAGAAGATAAAGCCAAAGAAGCCCACATCGCGGCCATCGAAAAAGCTAAAGGGATGCTCCAGCTCCCCCAGATCATCTACGAAAGCGGCCGCAGTCTTACCAACGGCACCGCCTTCGGCGAAGGTGATTACACCGAAGAAACCCTTATGCAATGCGTTCAAAACGCAGCCCAGCTGGCGGATCTGGATGTCGGTGGTTACAGCCTGATTCCCGGAGCCGTCGGAGAAAAAGCACGCTACGTGGCGAAATCGGGCCTAGCCGCATCCGAATAAAAAAGCTCCGGCTTTAATTATTCCACCTCCATATTTTTTGCAGAAACCTCAGTTTACAGGCCTCGCAACCGCTGCTTTTCTCATTTGTGATAGAAACAGGCCGCCCCGCTGAAATACACCGGCAGAATCCCTGACGATTTTTCAATGCCTGGACGCGAAGCGAGGCCGACGCGTAGCGACCGGCAGCGAAGCGGCCCCCGGAGGATCCGGCAAACCTCCGTTTTTCCAACCCTTGGAAAAAACAGCCCTGATTTTTCCAAGGGTTGGAAGAATATTTTCCAGACATTGGAACAGTGCTTTGTTAGCTTATGCGGTCTATGGCAGAAAAGAGCACACCGATGATGGATCAGTACCGGCGAATCCGCCGCGAACTGCCCGAAAATACCATTCTCTTTTTCCGCCTCGGCGATTTCTATGAAATGTTTCTGGACGATGCCAAGGAGGCCGCGCGCATCCTCGACATCACCCTGACCAAACGCCACGACATCCCCATGTGCGGAATTCCCTACCACGCCGCCGACGGCTATCTCGCTCAGCTGATCGACGCCGGCAAAAAAGTCGCCATCTGCGAACAGATCGAAGACCCCTCCGCCGCCAAGGGAATCGTGAAGCGCGCGGTAACGCGCATCGTGACCCCCGGCACAATCCTTGATGAGGGCACGCTCGACCGCACCCGCAATAATTATCTCGCGGGGCTGGTTCGCGACGGCGACCGCTTCGGCCTCGCGATGCTCGACCTCTCGACCGGCGCCTTCTGGCTCGAGGAGTCCGCCAGCGCGGAAGCCCTCGCGGGCAACCTCGCGCGCTACACGCCGCAGGAGTGCATCGTCGCCGAGGCCGCGGCCGACGACGACGCGATTCTTCCAATCCTTGGAAACACGCTCAAAACCGTCTGCGAGGACTGGACCTTTGAGCACGACAACGCCGAAGACGTTTTGCTGCGCCACTTCAAGGTGCACTCGCTCAAAGGCTTCGGATGCGAAAACTCCCCGCTCGGCCTGCGCGCCGCCGGCGCGGTGCTCTATTATGTGAACACCGAACTGCGCCGCAACCTCGCGCACGTCCGCCGCATTCAGGTCAAAAATCCCGACGACTATCTGTTGCTCGACGAAACGACGGTGATGAACCTCGAACTGATCGCACCGCTCAACCCGGCGCGCCAGGGGCCGAAAGCCACCCTGCTCTCTGTCCTCGACTCGACCCGCACGGCGATGGGCGCGCGAATGCTTCGCGACTGGATCGTCCGCCCGCTCAGCGACCTCGCTTCGATCAATGCGCGGCTCGACGCTGTTTCGGCATTTGTTGCGAATCGAACTCTCTTAACTGAGGTCCGGGGCGTCCTCGGCGACATGCGCGACCTCGAGCGGATGATGTCGCGTCTCGGCTCGGGCGGCGGCAATGCGCGCGACCTGCGCGCCGTCGGCGAGTCGCTCAATCAGCTGCCGAAGCTCAAGGAGCTGCTGGCCGGAAATGGAGAGTTCCAACCCTTGGAAAAATCGATCGAACTTCTTCCGAACCTTGGAAAAATAATCGATGAGGCGATCGACGACGAACCGGCCGTTTCGACCAAAGAAGGCGGAATGATCCGCAAAGGCTTTTCGGCGGATCTGGACGAGCTGCGCGATGCGGCGGGCAAGGGCCGCCAATGGCTGGCGGAGTTTCAAATGGCCGAGCAGGAGCGGACCGGCATTAAGTCGCTGAAGGTTCGCTACAATAAGGTGTTCGGGTTTTTCATCGAGATCACAAATTCCAACTTATCGATGGTGCCGGAGGAATACACCCGCAAGCAGACGATGACGAATGCGGAGCGGTTTATTACGCCGGAGCTCAAAGAATACGAAAACAAGATTCTCGGGGCGCAGGAGCGAGCCGTCGCGCTCGAGTTCGAACTCTTCAGCCAGATCCGCGAAGAGGTGGTCAAAGAGATCGACACCATTCAGCGCAACGCGCGCGCCGTCGCCGAAGCCGACGTGCTGGCGGCGTTTGCCGAAAACGCGTTGACCCGCCGCTATGTGCGGCCGGTGATGAGCGATTCCGACGAACTTGAAATTCGCGACGGCCGCCATGCGGTAGTCGAGCAAATGCCCGACGCCGAGCGGTTTGTTCCGAACGATACAACGCTCAACCGCGTCGATCATCAGTTGGTGATTATTACCGGGCCGAACATGGCGGGGAAATCAACCTACATCCGGCAGGTGGCGCTGATCGCCATCATGGCGCACATCGGCTCATTCGTTCCGGCGAGCGAGGCGAAGATTGGACTGGTCGACCGCGTGTTCACGCGGGTCGGCGCGAGCGACGATCTCGCGCGCGGACGCTCAACCTTCATGGTGGAGATGCAGGAGACCGCCAATATTTTAAATAATGCGACCCCGAAGAGCCTGATCGTGCTCGACGAGATCGGGCGCGGAACCAGCACCTTCGACGGTATTTCCATCGCGTGGTCCGTTGCGGAATATCTCTGCACCAACCCGGCCGTGCGGGCCAAAACCCTGTTTGCAACCCACTATCACGAGCTGACGGATTTGAGCCTGACGATGCCGGGCGTACAAAACGCCAACGTGCTGGTGAAGGAGCGCGGCGACCAAATCACCTTCCTGCGCAAAATCGTTCCGGGCTCGGCCGACAAAAGTTACGGCATCCACGTGGCGCGCCTCGCCGGGCTCCCCGCCTCCGTGCTCGACCGCGCCAACGAGATTTTGCGCAACCTCGAAGAGGGCGAATTTGAGGCCGAGGGCACCCCGAAAATCGCCCGTCAACGGACAAAGAAGAGGAAGCCTGACGATTCACAACTAGATCTCTTCTGAAAAGGACGTGACCCTCGTCGGGTTTCCTTCTTGTATAAAGAAACCCCACGGCCTAATAATCCGCGAATCTGTTAACAGAATATATAGGAGCTATTGTTTATGAGTAATAAGAAGTCCCTCGGTCTTATTTTAGTCGTTCTCGGTTTTGTCCTCATCGCCCTCACCGGCATCCGCACCATCAGCAATCCGGAAATCTTCACGCACATCGCGCTCGGACAGGCCGGCAGTAGCGCAACCGACCCGCTCTCCTACACGATGGCGGACCAGAAGTGGGTCAACATGAGCCCTCTCTACAACAAACTGGCGTACGGCCTCTGGACACTCGGCGGAGCCGGGCTGGTCACAACAGTTCATGTCGCCATCGTACTGGCCTCATTCATTCTCTTGTTCCGGTTCGGTAAAAAATGGGGCGGCCCGCTCAGTCAGGGACTGGCGCTCCTGCTGTGCACCTGGTTGTTGCTCCCGGTCTTCAACCCGGGCCCCGCGGCGTTCTTCTTGCTCTTTACCGCCCTTTTTCTAACGCTCCTCTACCGCATAAAGAACTTTAACCTGCTGGCGGCTCTACTGCTGATTCTCCAACTGCTCTGGACCAACATGCACCCCTCGTTCCTCTTCGGGCCAATCCTGATTCTCTTTTTCGCCATCGAAAACTGGCAGGAAACACGTGGCGGTTCACGCGCCGCTATGGTCACCCCGCTGACCAACCGCCTGTTCGCACTCTCCGCGATCGCGCTGCTGGTCACCCTGATCAACCCGAATCTGATTAACCTTCACCGGCATGTTCTGTCCAACTGGAAGGTGCTGACCGGCACCGACGGTCTGGAGTGGATCTCCCTCTTCAGCAGCGGATTCCCCCAAACATTTATCAAGAACCTGACCGTCTTCTCCCTGGTCCTTGGCGCGGGAGGGCTCATTACCCTGCAGAAAAAACTGCCCACCATGATCACGATGCTGGCGCTCCTCGGCGCTTTTCTCACCGTTCGCTCAATCGGCTCGCTGCAAGCCTTCGCCCTGCTCGCCTTCCCCTTCCTTGTGCTCAGCTTTGATGCCATCGGCGAATACCTCTCCCGAAGCCTGACCACCGTTACCAAAATCAGCGAAAACCTGCTGCACGGTCTGCTAGCCGTTGTTGCGCTGATCCTGATGGTCACCACGGCCGGATCGCTGATCACCAATGGTGCCTACATCAATATGGGCAGCGCCTCCCGCTTCGGCCTCGGTGTTCAGGAAGACGCCTTCCCCGTTGCGGCGGCCGGCATCCTTGAGCGCGCCGACTTCCCTGCGCGGATGATAAATCTGGCCCACGACGGCGGCTACCTGTCCCTCCAGAATCCGCAGCGTAAAATCTTCTGCGACACCCGCACCTCGTTTTACGGAACCGACTTCTATAAAACCCTCAACTCCGCACTGCTGGGTCAAGCCGCAGCTTGGAAAACCATTCTTTCAGACTGGAACCCGCATGCCATTGTCCTCAACGGGGCCTGGATGGACTCCGGTGCTCTAGCCAACCGTCTGGTGGCCTCCAGGGCGTGGAAGCTTGTCTACTTTGACGGCGCGACCATCCTTCTGGTTCGAGATCTTCCCGAGTATGCCTCGCTCATCAACGACCCGAGCATCCAGAAGTATGGCCTGAGCATTTTGGAAACGGCTCAACAGAAATACAAAACCGAAAGTCAGGGCCTGTTCAAAACGGGGAACTCCTCGCGCCTGATCGGAGCCGGCGGCCTCTACCTCGCCCTCAACCGTCCGGCAGAAGCCGAAACCGCCTATGCGCTGCTCACCAAAAACAGCCCGAGCATGGCGACCGCATGGCTCGGCCTTGGGCAGTCGATGATCCTCCAGAAGCAGATCAGCAAAGGGATCGGCTACATGGAACAGGCCGCAGCGATCACGCCGAGCAGCTCACGGGTCTGGATGGGTCTTTTGCAGGCCTACCGCATGAAAGGCGACGAAGGCAACGCCC
>JAEIOF010000132.1 GCA_016342445.1 Verrucomicrobiota bacterium
GAGTGCGAACCCTATCTGACCGCCGACCACCGCCTGATGCTTGAACAGGCCGAAGACGTCGTGCTCGGCGCGGCGATCCTCGCCCGTATCCTCGGTTTGAAGACCGCCGTCATCGGCGTCGAGAACAACAAGCCCGACGCCATTGAGGCGCTCAAAAAAGTCGCCGCAAATCACAACGTCACCGTTCAGGGGCTGCGCGTCAACTACCCGCAGGGCGCTGAAAAACAGCTCATTTACGCGCTGACCGGACGCGAAGTGCCGATCGGCGGACTGCCGATGGATGTCGGTTGCGTCGTGCAGAATGTCGCCTCCGCTGTCGCGGTGGCCGAGGCCGTCGTCAAAGGCCATCCGTCGATTGAGCGCATCACCACCGTTACGGGCGATCCGCTGGTCAATCCCGGCAACTGGCGTTTTCGTCTAGGTACCCCGATTTCCAAAGCCTTGGAGCTGGCGGGCGGCGTGAAGTACCAGCCTGCCAAACTGCTGCTCGGCGGACCGATGATGGGCTTCGCGCAGAGCTCGATCGACGTCACCGTCATGAAAAACACATCCGGTATCCTGCTGATTCCGGCGGAAGAGGTTTCGCAGTACACCTCCGAACCGTGCATCCGCTGCGGGAAATGTGTCACTTGCTGCCCGATGGATATTCTGCCCGCCACGATCAGCCAGGCCGTCGAGAACGAACGATTCGACTGGGCTGCGCAACTTAACGTACTCGCCTGTATCGAATGCGGGTCGTGCAGCTATGTCTGCCCGTCGCACCGTCCGCTTAACCAGCACTTCAAGCGGGCTAAAGCGGAGATCATGGCCGCCCGACGTAAACAACAGAACAAATAGAGAAAAGCCTTATGTCAGACGTAGAAACAACAACCATTCAGCTGCCCGACGCCACGAAACTGGTCGTCAGCAACTCCCCGCATATTCGCGGCGGAGAAACCATCTCGAAAATTATGGTGCACGTTCTCGTGGCACTGGCTCCTGCGGTTGCGGCCGCCCTCTGGTTCTTCGGACTGGCGGCACTGCAAGTGATGGTGCTTTGTACCGTTGGTTGCATCGTCGTGGAAGAGATCTGGAACAAATGCGCCAAGCGCGCGCCGACCTGGAAAGACGGCAGCGCGGCGCTCACCGGACTCTTGCTTGCTATGAACCTTTCTGCGGGCGCTCCGTGGTGGATCTGTATTCTCGGCGCTTTGCTCGCCATTGGCCTCGGCAAACAGATTTTTGGCGGTCTCGGCTTCAACCCCTTTAACCCCGCGCTCGTTGCCCGCGTGGCGCTGTTGATTGGCTTCCCGTCGTTGATGACTTCGTGGGTCGTCCCGCAGGCCGGTAAATTCATGGCCTGCGATGCGCTGACCGGTGCCACGCCGCTCGGCGCTTCCGGCGCGGTGGTTGCATCGAACATCGATCTGTTTATCGGTAACGTTGGCGGCTGTCTGGGTGAAACCTCGGCCCTCGCGCTAATCATCGGCGGAGTTTACCTGCTGATCAAAAAACTGATCAAATGGCAGGTGCCCGCCGCCTTCATCGGAACCGTTGCGTTGATCAGCGCGGTTGTGCATCACGTTAACCCGGACCTGACCCAGCCCGCGCTTTACCACATCCTCGCTGGCGGCCTGCTGATCGGTGCCTTCTTTATGGCCACCGACATGGTCACCTCACCGATGACCGCCAACGGCGCGCTTATCTTCGGGTTCGGTTGCGGACTGATCACCAGCGTCATCCGCATCTGGGGCGGCTACCCTGAAGGCGTCAGCTTCTCCATCCTCTTTATGAATGCACTCACCCCCCTGATCGACCGATCCACCATCGGCAAGCCCTTCGGCTATATCCGCGTCAAAAAGGAGGACGCGTAATGAGTAATCAAGTAAATATCCCCGTGCTCACCATCTCGCTGGCATTGATCGCCGGTTTAGCCGCCGGACTGCTCGGCTGGGTCTATCTCGTCACCGAAGCGCCGATCGCCGCCGCCCTTCAGGAAAAAACCAATGCCGCATTGCGCGATGTGCTGCCCGCCTTTGACAACCAGCCCGGCGAAGAGACCGTCGTCGCCGGCGATGTCACCTTCTACATCGGACGCAACGAAGGGAAAATCGTCGGCTTTGCCGGAGAGACCATCACGCCGAAAGGCTATAACGGCAACGTGACAGTTCTGGCCGGACTGTTGCCCGATGGAACCCTCACCACCGTCCTCGTCACCCAACAGGCGGAGACCCCGGGGCTTGGAACCGTCGTTTGCGAACGAAAGCGCCAAAAGACCCTTTCCGGCCTGATTAAAGGGGTTAAGGAAACCGGATTGCCGCCCAACGCGGTGCTCGACCAGTTTGATGGCAAACAGGCCGTAGCAGGACAGGCTCCCTGGGCCGTCAAAAAAGATGGAGGAACGCTCGACGCCGTAACCGGCGCAACCATTACCAGCCGCGCTGTCGGCGACGCGGTCTTCACCATCGCCGAAACCTTCGCACAGAACAGCGACCAGCTTTTGAAGGAGAACAACTAATGAGTTTGCTCAAAGAATTTACAAAGGGTCTGGCTAAAGAAAATCCCGTCTTCGTACTGTTGCTCGGGATGTGTCCGACACTCGCGGTCACCAACAATGCCATCAACGGCCTCGGCATGGGCGTTGCCACGCTTTGCGTACTGATCGGTAGTAACACCGTGATTTCGATGATTCGCAATGTCGTGCCGAAGAAAGTACGCATTCCCTGCTACATCGTCGTCATCGCTTCGTTTGTGACCATCGTTGACCTGCTGATGCAGGCCTACGCGCCGCGCTCGCTCTACGAAGCGCTCGGCATCTTCATTCCGCTGATCGTGGTCAACTGCATTGTTTTGGGACGCGCCGAAGCCTTTGCTTCCAAAAACGGAGTGATTGCCTCGATCTGCGACGCGCTCGGTATGGGCCTCGGCTTCACCCTCGCGCTGGTTGTGCTGGGCGGTTCGCGCGAACTGCTCGCCAGCGGCTCGCTGTTTCAGGTCAAACTGATCGAAGGTTGGTCGCAGGACTTTATGCTGATGGGGCAGGCACCCGGCGCCTTCATTCTGCTCGGAATCTTCCTCGGCATCATCAACTGGCGGAACATTCGCAAAGCCAAAAAAGAGGGCCGCTCTTACACTCCGCCCGGCCTCAGTTGCAGCACCTGCAATCTCTGCGACCTCGGGAAAGACTAGCGCCTGCGCGAAGCGCTTTGGAATGCGGTGGCTCTGACACCGCTTTTCTAAGAAATTTTGACAGGATCACAGGATTGCCGGGATGGTGGGCAGGGCGGGCCTCTCCGCGTGTCCCGCCGTAGCCTTGGCGAAGGGGGAAGGCCGCCGCGCTCCGCATCGTTTTCCAGGCACTGGACCTGAGGTATTCCGAACGTGCTTTTCGTATTCCGAAAAGAAGCGACCAAAACGGGAGCGGCAACATTTTCCTCGCCAAGGCGCAAAGCCGCTAAGAAGTTTCCAACCATTGGAAAAATGAGACCGCCCCCGCCGCTGAATTTTCCAAGGTCTGGAAGAAATTAGTTTAAAAGTTCCAAGCATTGGAAAGAAATCTTCCAACCTCTGGAATATTCCTGTAGAAAAATCACATGTTTCGCGCCGCGGCGTTGGATTGAATGTGTTGAGCGGGGCGTATAAAACAAAATCATAGCAGAGGGTTAAAAGATTGGACTGACACTTTTGACACTGACACTTTTGATATTATTTAATCCCTGTAGAAGCCACTGGTGGAATAACTCACCCCAATTCGAAAGTCGGTATCACTGATCTCAGCCCCCGGCTTATCGCCCAGCCATTCGTTAACGGCAATGTATTCGGCGTAGATGTTGAAGCGCTTGATCAGGTCCTTGAAAATATTTCCCTCGGAATCGATTTTCGGATAAAAACGCACTCCAACGCCGCCGCGGACAAAGTTTTCCCAGAAACGATCCTTGTGCTTTTGATCTACAACACCCCACTCCCCAACAAGATACGTATGCGTCAAAGAACGGCCCCATGGAGCGGGAACCTCGAACTTTGGCCCAACCTTTGCGTTCCCGACCCATGAGATTGCATTGTAGTCATCAAACGCGAAGGCGGTCTTGGAGTGGGCCAGTCGCGTCCATATCGATGCTCCCAACCAGTTGTCGGAAAAATAGTTGTCATAGTAGTAGTCCAGTCCAATCTGAACATCCTCGTCTATTGGATCTTGATCGGAAGGCAGGTCGTAGAAATCGCGCTGAAGGTACATGGCGTAGAAGCGGATGCTTCTAAGCGGCTTGAGTTTGTCAAAATAGGCGAACGGGTACCACTGCACTCCAACGGCCGTTTGGATGTTGCGCTGCCACCACAGGACATCGTCGCGTCCCCATTTATTTATGTAGTCGCTCACATGCGAAGGAATGACGCTGACGAACGGGGAGATGGTTTTGTTTTGATCCAACCAGTAGGCCAATTTAATTTCGGCCCAGGAATCAATCAGATCATAGTTTTCGGTCAAATCCGTGTAGTTGTGATGGCTGAACCTCGTGTCGCCCTGGATATCGAGCTGAAAGTTTTTCAAGGAGTCAGGCAGGCCGTCGGCCCGGCTTACCTGCACCGTGGCCATAATAAGCACTGATAGCCCGGCATATATGATAGGTTTCATTTGTTTTCCTTCCGCTCTTTTTTCCTTTTCCAACACCCGCAGTAAACTTTACAAAAAATTCTACACCCCGGCAGAAAAAAAGATCAACCTCTTTGCCTTCAGGCCGAAACTTGAGGGCAAGGAGGTGACTGCCCGAGGAGATGCTCATTAGTTTTGTTGTACTTTGAGGCGAATAAATTCCTGCTACTCGATATTCGTCCGGTTGGTAACGGACTTATGGAATTTCTTTGAGTTCTTGGCGTTTTGGCGGTTCACCATGAACAGTTCAAATCTCTTCCGCGGCTTTATTGGACGGCAAGGAATTTGACGCAGGAGACGCCGGGAACACGGATTTCGCTGCCGGTGAATTCGAGCGCTCCTGTTTCGCGGTCAATCCGGAATGTCACCACATTGTGGCTGTGCATATTGGCGGCGATCAGGAAGGTGCCGGTCGGATCGATATTGAAGTGGCGCGGATGCTTGCCGCGGGTCGGTTGGTGGCCACAGGGGGTCAGT
>JAEIOF010000133.1 GCA_016342445.1 Verrucomicrobiota bacterium
CTTTTTTGCGGAGCTGGCGGATATGTTCCGGTGTCGTGCCGCAGCACCCGCCGACAATCGAAAGGCCGTGGTTCTGCGCCAGTTCCACCACTTTATTCGAAAATTCTTCCGGCTGAAGCGGGTAGAGAACCGTTCCGTCGACTCGCGCTTCGGGCATTCCGGCGTTGGGCATACAGGCCAGACGGGTCGGCCAGATCTCATTAAGCGTGTCGAGATGGTGTTCCATCGCATCCGGGCCGGTGGCACAGTTGAGGCCGAGCACGTCGATCGGGTAGGGGGCAAGAGTGGCGGCGGCGGCGGAAACGCTGGTGCCGACCAGCAGTGTGCCGGTTGTTTCAACCGTGATCGAAACATAGCGGACGATGTCGCTGTCCGGCCCGAGCAGATCGTCGGCGGCGGCCAGCGCCGCCTTGATTTGCAGCGGATCCTGACAGGTTTCAATAATCAGTCCGTCCGCGCCGCCGTCGAGCAGTCCCTGAATCTGGATTTTGTAGCCCTCACAGAGCTCGTCGAATGAAATTTGGCTGAGCGACGGCAGCTTGGTTCCGGGGCCGATGGAGCCGAAGACGTAGCGCGGTTGTTCGGGCGTCGAAAATTCATCGGCGCATTCGCGGGCGAGCTGCGCGCCGGCTTTGCTGATTTCATAGGCTCGCTCGGCGAGGTCGTATTCGCCGAGGGTTGCCGGGGAGGCGCCGAACGTGTTGGTTTCCACGGCGTCCGAGCCGGCTTCGAGATAAGCGCGGTGCAGACCGCGGATCACATCGGGGGCGGACAGGTTCAGCCATTCATTACAGCCTTCGACCGATCCCCACTGTTCGGGAGTGATAGTTTGATTTTGTAAATAAGTGCCTGCCGCGCCGTCGAGCAGCAGGGGGCCGGATTTCAGTCTGTCTTTTAATTTCATGCCGCGAAACCTAGCAAACCGGTTGCGCTTTGGCAACCATCAATCCTGAAATCCGGATAAACGGATTCTTTGTTTCCGATCCTTGGAACCGGCTGCGCCGGGGTTTGCTGTTTTTTCCAATGGTTGGAAAAAAACAGGGGTGGTTTTTGCTGCTGTGCTTCTTTTTGGGAATGCAGAAAGCACCTTCGAACGCCTCGGGCCCAATAGTTTGACAGGCTCACCACAGGTGTCTGAAAAAAGAAAAACCCGCCCAATCTTGCGATTAGACAGGTTTAAAGTTTGGCGGAGAAGGGGGGATTCGAACCCCCGGTACCCTTGTAGGGGTACGGCGGTTTAGCAAACCACTGCTTTAAGCCACTCAGCCACCTCTCCGCAAGGGGGTTTTATGTATGATATTCAGCCGTAAAGGGCAAGCGACAAAAGGAGGTGATTTGGAAAGTTGGAATGCTGGAGTTGTGGAATGTTGAATTTCTTGAGCAGGGATCGGGATGGAGTTCGTTTTTCCGATCTTCCATTACTCTGCTATTCCATTATTCCACTGTTCCTGTTTCTCATTTCTTCTTGCGCTGTTCTTCCCACCAGGCGAGTTCTTTTTCGTGGCGGTTCGCGGCGCGGGCTGAAAATTTGAAATAGAGGAAGGCGTCGAGGAAGCTGCGGTGGCGCAACATGCGCTGCGCATTTTTCGGGGTAGTTTTGAGAAAGCGCGGCTGACCGGCCATGATTTCCGCAATATGGTGGGTGACGGCTTTGGGAATGCGGATGCGTTCGCAGAGCTGGCGGATATGCCGATGCGTGGCTTCTTGCAGGGCGTCGGCGTGCGACAGCCCTTCTTTGACGGCGATTTGTTCGGCAACCCATTCGTGGTATTCGCCGAAGAGCAGGGCAAAGATCAGGGCGGGTGCCACGCGGAAGCCGGCGGCGTTCCAGCGGTCGATCTGTTTAAAGGTTTTTTCGAGCCAGTGGGTTTTGCCTTCGCCGTCGGGGGCGTTGAGCCAGGCGCCGATTTCGGGGAAGAGGTGCTCAAAGACATCGAGTTCGCGGCAGAGTTCAAAGACCCGTCCCGCTTTACCGCAGCCGAGGAGCTTTTGAATTTCTTCATAGAGGCGGGAGGAGGAGCAGTCCTCAAGTCTAGGGGCCTGCACGCGAATGGCCGTACGGGCGGTTTCTTCGATGGAGAAGTCGAGCGAGGCGGAAAATCGGATGGCGCGCAGAATTCGTACTGGGTCTTCTGTGAAGCGGGTTTCGGGGTCGCCGATGACGCGGAGAATCCGGTTGTTCAGGTCTTCCATGCCGTTGGCGTAGTCGATGATGGAGAAGTCGGCGATGTTATAGAAGAGGGCGTTGACGGTGAAGTCACGCCGCAGGGCATCTTCTTCTGGCGAGCCGAACACATTGTCGCGGACGACGAGGCCGGCTTCGGTGACAACATGGCTGTCGCTTGCCGGTTCATCGGTTGCGGGGGTTGGCGCGCGAAAGGTGGAGACTTCGATCGTTTCGTCATGAAAGTAGACGTGGGCGAGCCGGAAGCGGCGCCCGATCAGCCGACAGTTGCGGAAAACTTTTTTGACTTCTTCCGGGGTGGCGTTGGTGGCGACATCGAAATCTTTGGGGTTGCGTTTGAGGAGCAGGTCGCGCACGCCGCCGCCGGCGAGATAGGCTGTATAGCCCGCGTCTTTGAGGCCGTAGAGGACTTTGTTGGCGGCAGGGCTGATCTGGCGGCGGCTAACGATATGATCGGGGCGGGCTATGAGGTGTGGTTGCATAAGGTAGTTATCGGGTTCAAAGGTTCGGGGAAATTTAAGGGGAGAGCGGGGCCGGGGAAAGGTATTTTTTTTCAAACCTTGAAAAAAACAGCATTATTTCCCGAACCCGTGGAAGCCCCGCAGTGGCGCGGGTGCTTTGCATCACAAGGCCGGTTTGTCCGGCTAATGTCAGGCGGGGTCTCCGGCCTGTTCCTTGATCCAGCGGATGATGACGCTGACCACATAGTTTATTTCTTTTTCGCTCAGCTCGATTCCCGCTTTGATGCCGTGAAATTTTTCGAGCTTTTCGCGGTCACTGGTTCCGGTGGCGTGCTGCGCAATAAAAACGGGGTGACCCTTGAGTGGCGTCTGGCGGCCGTCATTTTTCGGGTCGGCCGGTGCGATCCGTTTGCGGACAAAATCGGTCGCGTGGAGCGTGAGTATGTCGAGCCCTCGGGAGTGGACATACTCCTTTTCGGGTTCTCCCATTTGTAGCGAGTCGATCTGTTTTGATCGGGCTAATTTGGTTCTAAGGGTTTTCCAAAATGTGTCATCTAATTTCTGCACGGGCCTTATTCCTCTCCGCCGAATTCACTTCAGCACAGCGAAGAGTATAGGTTGCGGGCATGGGGCTGGCAAGGGGGAAAGAAAATCGTTTTCTGAACGTTGACTTTGCGCAAAGTTCCTGTTTAATAACCCGCTTCCTGAATGCACCTGTGGTGAAATGGCAGACACGCAAGGTTCAGGTCCTTGTGCCGGCAACGGCGTGGAGGTTCGACTCCTCTCAGGTGCACCAAACCTTTTTAAGGCGAACTCGTTCCGGGTTCGCCTTTTGTTTTTTTTACGCCGTTTCGGCCAGTAAAGGGCGATATGTTGGTTTGCCTGATCGGGCCGACTACCGAAATTTCGGATTGTGAGTTGGGGTTTGGCAAAAAATTCTCCGTTTGCTCTCCGTTCTCCGCCCCACTAATCCCCTGTTTTTTCCGATAGGACACCACTAGGTATAGGAATTCGAACCTATGCCCTTTTGCTGGTGTTTCCCGATCAGGACATCAGGCATTGCTGAAAGCGAACTTTTTGGGCTATAAAGAACTTTTTTATAGCCCACATTTCATTTATATATGAGCAATACAAACGGAGGCTATAACCCATGAAATGGAACTGGGAATTACCGGATTGGCCAAATTTTAAATACGACGCAGGTGAGCTTACGGCTTTGGAGTCAAGATTTCTGACTACGTCTGGGGTTTTGCTGGGATCGTACAAACACCTTGATGAGGACGAGAAAACCACGCTCAGAATTGAGCTGATGAGCGAAGAGGCGCTAAAGACGTCTGAGATCGAAGGTGAATATCTGAACCGAGACAGTCTGCAATCCTCAATCCGGAAGCAGTTTGGCTTGCCAACAGAGCATGGACGAATTCCGCCGGCGGAGCAGGGTATTGCAGAGATGATGGTCAGTGTCTACGAAACCTGGGACAAGGCCTTATCTAATAAAGCGCTGTTCAATTGGCACTCCATGCTTATTCAAGGGAGAAAAGATCTGATTGATGTTGGCCGCTATCGTAGATCTGCCCATCCGATGCAGGTGGTTTCCGGCCCGGTAAGTAAAAGGAAGATTCATTTTGAAGCCCCGCCATCCGAGCGGATGAGCCAGGAAATGAATGGTTTCATTGAGTGGTTCAACCAAACCGCTCCAAAAGGAGAGCAGCCTTTATCCGCATTGATCCGGTCAGGCATTGCGCATCTGTATTTCGTCAGTATCCATCCATTTGAAGATGGCAATGGACGAATCGGTCGCGCCATATCCGAGAAAGCCCTGTCGCAGAATCTGGGGCAGCCAACCTTGATCGCGCTGGCCCGGACTATCGAAGCCAAGCGGAAAAATTACTATGCAGCGCTGGAGCGTGCGAACCGGAAACTGGAAGTCACCGAGTGGCTTCACTATTTTGCGGAAACCGTTCTGGAGGCGCAGGCCTACACAATTCGGTGTGTTGAATTTCTAATCGATAAGGCACGCTTCTTTGATCGGTTGGGCGATCAACTCAACGCCCGTCAGCATAAGGTGCTTATGCGAATGTTTGTTGAAGGACTGGACGGATTCAAAGGCGGACTGAGTGCCGAAAACTACATCAGTATTACAAAAACCTCGGCGTCGACAGCGACACGCGATTTGAAGGGTCTGGTTGAGATGGGGGCGCTCATCCGAACCGGCGAACTGAAGCACACCCGCTATTATCTCAACGTGCCGGGTTTGCAATCGTAACGGTGGGTATGACGCCCAAGTTCAGTGTTATTTGAGGTTTCCGGAAAACGAGTAGTAGGTCAGGAACAAACCGGGGTTGGGTAGGTCATCAAGGCTGTAGTTTTTGACCATGGCACAAGGGTAATGGCCCATGCGGTCGGCTTCCTGCCCGTAGCGGTTTGGTTCTTCAACCAAACGGTTTGACCTGAGCCCATGAAACTGGACGGTTTGAG
>JAEIOF010000134.1 GCA_016342445.1 Verrucomicrobiota bacterium
GGTCTGTAGTTTCAGATCAAGAAAAGGAATTTTCATAGCAACCTTCAGGTTGTGTTATTCGTTATTCGATATTGGTTATTTGGCAACCTTCTGCGAGATCAAGGGCACCACACAAGTCGTTGCCCATGAATTTAGCCGCACGAAACATAAAAAGCACCAAAATTATCTTTCTGGAGGCCCTCACACCCCGCATCAACCGCATCCGTCCTCACACACCACCACTCCCTTACACCACGACGCCCGTGCTGTTTACCCGACCGTTCCAAAACGCTTGTTTTTATACCGCCACGCGATTAAACTTCGAGGCTAACAAGAAACCCATAAGGTGTTATGAAAAATCTTCTGCGGCGACATGGTCGTTCCACCACGTATCTAATGCTGACCGACTGGATGATTCTGGTCGGCTCGTTCGGGTTGGCGCTTCACTGGAGGCAATATGATAGGAATCTGAACATCATCTCGCGCTCGCACATTGCGGCCGAAGCGTTGTTTGTTTGTTTCTTTGCCATGGCCGTGATCGGCATCTTCGGTGCACTGAGACTCTACAAACGCCGGACTCTTTTGAGCCGCACGGCGCACTTTCTGCGCATTGTTCAGGGGGTCGCGGTCTGCGCACTGAGCTATTTCCTGTTACGAGTACTGACCAAGAGCCCGGTCTTTGTTCCCTCCCGCCTGGTCGTTCTCAACTGGACGCTCCTGCAGTTCAGCGCACTGGTCATTCACCGCCTGATTGTTTTTCCACCGCTGGTGCGCGCCGCCACGCGGGCTCAAATGCAACGTCGGGTGGTGATTATCGGCGTCAGCGATGCCTCCATCACCTTTGCGCGCCAATTGTTAGATCAGCAACGTTATGCCACATTAAAACCGATCGGGTTTTTGTCAAATACTCATGAAAAAAGCGAACTGATCGTGAACGATCTGCCCTGTCTAGGGCGAATCAGCGGCCTGCCTGAGCTGGTGGATCTCCACAAAATTGAGGGAGCCATCATTACAGAAACCGACCTCTCCTATCAGGATTTGATGGATCTGATTGAACGTTGCGTCCGGCTGTTCGGCTGGGTCGATGTGCACACCGACAAATCATCCGTCTGGCACGAAAACCTGAATGCCGACACGTACTTCGACATC
The DNA here is from genome assembly GCA_016342445.1 of Verrucomicrobiota bacterium. Lineage (GTDB taxonomy): Bacteria > Verrucomicrobiota > Kiritimatiellia > Kiritimatiellales > Tichowtungiaceae > Tichowtungia. Next base: position 1,129 of record JAEIOF010000134.1, read on the forward strand.
CCCTTTGTCCGCATGCGCGAGATTTCTAGCGGCCCCATGTTGCGTTTCTATAAAGAGGCGACTGATGTGATCGGCGCACTGCTCGGCGTTATTGTGCTCTCGCCCATCCTCATCGCCACCGCGCTCGCCATCAAGCTGACCTCGCCGGGGCCGGTTTTTTACACTCGCGAGCGGATCGGAAAAAACGGCAAACCGTTTCCCTTCTACAAATTCCGTTCCATGACCGTTGGAGCCGACTTGGACGAGAGTCGTGCTGAAAACATTCGCAGACACATTCAGGAAGGCGGCAGTGAACAGCAAAATAAAATCGTCAACACCGCCTATATTACACCCGTCGGGAAATTTATTCGTAAATGGGCTATCGACGAACTGCCCCAGCTTTTCAATGTGATCCGGGGAGAAATGTCGCTGATCGGCCCCCGCCCCGTCCCTGAGGAGGAGCATGAAATTGCGGACGAATGGCATCAGCGGCGCTTTGACATCAAACCCGGTTGCACGGGTCTGTGGAAAGTTTATGCAGCCAAGGCCGGCGTTTCCTTCAACGAAACCGTGCTGTACGACCTCTACTATGCCCGCAACATGAACCCCCTGCTCGACCTCTACATCGTCTTCATGACCGTCTGGGTCATCCTGACCGGCAGGGCGGATGGCTGAGCTAGGAGCTAGGAGCTAGGAGCTAGGAAGATTCGGAATCTCCATTGGAGGCTTGTCAACACGCATCCCCGCTTGATCTACGAATCCGACCTGAACCGCCGGATTTCCGGCAACGAGTGTGAACGGGGCAACATCCTTCGTCAGCACGCTACCTGCGCCGACCATGCAATATTTTCCGAGCCGCACGCCGGGAAGGATGGTGGCATTTGCACCGATAGACGCCCCCTCTTCAACAAAGGTCTCAACCAGCCAGTCTGACTCGGAAAGCTCTTTTTCTTTCATAAGCGGCATGCGCGGGCTGCGGGGCCGACGGTCATTGGTGAATACCACATTTGGACCGATAAACGCATAATCGGCGATATGCACGCCCTTCCAGATCAGCGCGTTGTTTTTAATCGTCACGCCGCTACCAACCGTTGCTCCGGCCTCAATAAAGACGTGGTCACCTATATTGCAATCGGCACCGACAACCGCGCCAGCCATAACGTGAGCAAAGGCCCATATCTTGGTGCCAGCACCAATCTGATCGGTTTCGACTAAGGCTGCTGGATGAATATAAGTTTTGATAAAAACCTCCCGGGTTCTGGTCTCTGGGTTCTGGGTTCTGGAAAAAATTTCACATAGAGGCAACGAAGGAAACAAAGAAGGCGTTTTCTACAACCGTTCACTGCGTTCATTAGAGCGAATCAGAGTAAATCCGAGAACGACAATCGCTTACCTATCCAAAACATCCTGTAATCCTGTCAAAATTCTCCCTCGGAGTCCCTCGGGCTTACTCTAGCGATAGCGGTTGTAAAGAATCTGATTTCCCGGTCTCCCGTGGCTCGGCGTAGCCTTCGGCGAAGACGGCTGACCTCAGGCTTCTTCCGCTGCGGCAGATCCTCCGAGATCGTTCCAATGTTTGGAAACCTCTTCAAACTCCGACCGATCACGGATGTAATCACTCTCGTCATATTTCATGTTGGCAACAACCATCAGCGTCGTGCCCGGTTCGAAGTCGCGCATCACGCGCCAGACATGCGGATATAAAAGAAGGGCTTCTTTATCCGAAGACTGAAGACTGAAGACTGATGACTGATCCTCCGTCCTCCGTCCTCCGTTCTCTGCTGAGGCAGTTAAGCGAACCTGTTCGCTTCTGCCACAGCCATCGTCGAGATCAACGACACATCCGCCCGTGAGGGCAACAAGAATTTCTTCCGTTTCGTAGTGGGCGTGATTGCCACGAATATCATCAAGCTGGATGTCCGACATCACCAACACCTTGCCGATCGGAAACGGCAGCGCATTTCCCGCATCGTCCCCCTGCTGAAACTGCACAAGGCTTCCGCCGCAGTTGCCGTGTTTCACATTGAACGGAATTATTTTGTATAACGAACTCATAGCTTCACCTTAAAGATACTCAACCGCTAATCACGCCAATTTACGCGAATGAAATAATTTATTAACCGCAAAGAACGCAAAGTTCACAAAGTATATAAACGGCAGAGGTTTTAGGCGAAGAGTTCTTTAGCAAACGGGTTTGGCTCAAAACTCTTCATCTTAAACCAATCCCTTCTTCGAAGGGTTGCTCCGGCGAGCTGGAGCCCCGTTTATCTCAATTCTGAACATCCTGTTATCCGGTCTAAATTATTCCTCGGGGCTCCTCGGCTGTTCCTCTAGCGAGCCCGCGAGCGGTTGTAAAAACTCTTTATTCTTATTTTCTTCGCGTCTTGCGGTTCACCGTGACGCTCACCATGAACGGTCAAAACTCTCAGATCAAAGATCGAGATGTTTCTTATAGAGACGAATATACGTCGGAATATATTCCTTCAGCGTCATTTTCGGCGCCCAGCCAAGCGCGCGAGCCTTGGAGCAGTCAACGGAATAACGCAGATCCTGTCCGGGCCGATTTGGAATGTGGATAACGGCCTCTTCTTCGGTTTTTCCCATTGCTTCGACCACCATGCGAACCGCATCCATGACCGAGTGCTCTTCGCCGGAGGAAATATTATAAATTTCTCCCTCTCGCCCTTTCTCAAGAACCGTCAAAAGACCTTCGCAATTGTCCTCAGCATAAATCCATTCGCGAAGGTAGGTTCCATCGCCGTGAACTGTCATCTTTTTCCCGTTCAGCAAAAACTCGATGGTTTTGGCCAGCAATTTTTCCGGATACTGTCCGAATCCGTAGTTATTACAACTGCGACAGATAATCGCTTTGATTCCATGTGTGTGGCGCCATCCGAAAATCAGCTGCTCCGCAGCGGCTTTAGTCGCAGAATAGGGGTTAGAGGGAAGCAGTTTATCCTCTTCATTAAATGACCCCTCATGCGCCGTTCCGTACACCTCATCGGTAGAAATATGCAACAACAGCGGTCGATCCGTCTCATCTTTTGCGCGGATCAGCTCGAGCAGATTATACACCCCGCCAATATTGCTTTTGTAAAACTCTTCATTGGCATGAATCGAGTTGTCGACGTGGGATTCGGCGGCGAAATTAACGATCACATCCACGCCTGGCGGAATATGCGTCATTGTCGCAATATCTTCCTCAATGAACTCATAGTGCTTACGGCCATCAAAATCAACATCGTCGCGCGCAGCATAAGTCTTCTTATCGACATTGATCACGGTGTATCCACGCTTCAAAGCCATATCCACAAAATAGGATCCGATGAAACCCAACCCCCCCGTTACCATAAGTTTCTTCATTGTTTTACCTCTCCTCGATTAAACGTCACTAAACAGATAAATCCTTCACCCTGTGAAATTAAAGCCCCGTCATGGAAACAGCATAAAGCAAAAGAATCGCGCCGGAGAAACCCGACAAATAGAATCCAGAATATTTCACGGGGCAAGCCCGCCTGTCACCATTAATTTTTTCATAATTCAATCACTCCCTTATTTCCTGAAAACAGCTTTATATGCTGATCGGTTATCGTTTCCCAGTTAAACCGCTCCCGAACAGAACGTGCCCCCTCCTCCGCGCGCTGACGAATCAAATCCGGATGCTCCAGCGCAAACTTCAGCTGGACTTTCAGATCATCGATATCGCCCTTTTTAAAAGCTCCTGCATGCTCCTGAGCAATATAGATGTTTTCGCGGATATCACTGCAAATGAGCGGGGTTCCTAGCCCCATCACCATCAAGATGACTGGGGAAAGCCCCTCCACATCTGAAGCCTGGATATACGTGTACGAATTCTTCATCAGACGAACGACATCATCCCCATAAACATAGCCGGGAAAGAGTATCCGCTCGTCTTCCGTTTTCTGAATTTCCACCTCATATTCCGAGGGATTGGGCGATCCGCCGACCAGCACCAGCTTTTTGTCGG
>JAEIOF010000135.1 GCA_016342445.1 Verrucomicrobiota bacterium
CGGATGGGTAAAGCTTGTAGAGAATCGAAATGCGATCGCCTTTGGACAGCACATAACTGTCCAGATGCACCTTGCCGCCCACATCTTCGGCCTCGCCGAACACCACCGTTTCGCCCGAAAAACTCTCCGCATGCTTCGTGTAGACCTTTCGCAGCTTTTCGATAAACAGGTCGGTGAACTCCTGCTGCTGGGCTTCCGTGAGTTGCGGCCAATAGGTGCGCCCCAGCGTCAGTTTGGCCATCAGCGGAAAATCAAAAACCGGTGTGATAATCCCGATAATGGTGTCTATTTTTTCGTCCGCAGTCGGTCCATCCCGATCGAGCACGGCCAGCACCTGATCCGCCATGGTTTTGACTACCGTTTTTACCGGTACGGTTTCCGCACCCGCTGCCGAAACGGCGAGCAGCAGAGCGGCCAGCCAACCTGCCATTCGTTTTTGCATCGTTCCTACTCTCCTATCCGCTGATCACGATTCTGTTTATACGCATCCCGAAAGAAGGTATACGGATCGAGCGCCTCCTTTTTCAAATCCCCGTACTCTCCGATCCGAAGCGACGTACTGTTCTCAACTTCAACCACCCGCACGCCCGCACTCAGTTCCCATGGATCCAGATAAGAAACCGGGTTGAGGAAGTGATCGGGAATCATGCCGAGGGCATCGCGCAGATTGGAGGGGCCGAAAAACGGAAGTGTAACCGGCGGGCCGTCGCCGACGCCGTACACGGCGAGCGTCTGCCCGAAATCCTCCGAAACCGGTTGCAAATCGTAGCGGCTCAGGGCCGGGTCCCGGAACCCCAGTACGCCGACCGTGGTATTGATAACAAACCGCTTCGTTTCCGTTCCGGCATCGCGCAACTTGCCCTGCAGGCAGTTGTTGACCACCCGGCCGGGCCAGCCCAGGTTTTTAAAAAACCGCTTCACGCCGATGCGCGCCCCCTCGGGAGTCACCCGGGCGTACCCCCGGGCCACCGGCTCCATGAGCCGCAGATAGAGAAAATCGTTGAGCTTGAATATCGCCCGGTTGAGACCGATCAGCGGATCATAAATCGGGGCCTGCGCCACGGATTGCCCGTCCGAATACTCATCCCCGAACAGGTCAAAGTCCGCATCGGCGCCTGTTTCCGCCGCCGCCACGAGGGGCAGCCAAAGCACCAGCATGCAGATCCATGATCCCCACGTGAAAAGTTTGACCCTGTCGCGCATTTCTGGCGCCCCCTTTACGCCGAACACCGTCAGCCTATGCTTTTTTTGCGCAAAATGAAAAACGGTTTGTCAGAGTAAAATGAAGCGGATCTCCGGAGATCCGCCATTCTTCTGCCGCTGGGCTTTCAAAATAAACCACGCAGGCCAGAGGCTAAACTGGCTGCGGGCTCAATGTTCCAATGATTGGAAAATCAGAACGAAACGGTTGGAACGTTTGCGGCTTCGGGCGCGGCCTCAAAGGCAGTGCGTTTGTCGAAGCCGAACATATTCGCGACGATGACGCCCGGGAACTTGCGGATGGCGGTGTTGTAGGCACGGACGCTTTCATTGTAGCGGCGGCGCTCCACCGAGATCCGGTTTTCAGTTCCGGCCAGCTCCTCCTGCAGGGCGAGGAAGTTCACGTTGGATTTCAGATCCGGATAGTTTTCCGCCACCAGCATCAGGCGGCCCATCGCCCCCTGCATCTGGTTGGCCACGCCGACTTTTTCGTCTGCCGTGCCCGCCGAGGCCCACTGGCTGCGCAGGCGGGTTACTTCGGTGAAGATCTCTTTTTCCTGTGCGGCGAAGCCTTTGACGGTGTTGACGAGGTTCGGGATCAGGTCGAAGCGGCGCTGCAGGACGGTTTCAATGTTGGCCCACTGCGCGTCGACTCCCTCTTGCAGGCCGACGAACTTGTTGTAGTTGCCTTTCACCAGCATCAGCGGGAAAACGACAACGATGAGAAGAACGACTCCAATGATAATCCATGTTTTTTTCATGCTTATTTCTCCTGTTGGATGTGAGCGTCGACGGCATCAATGACGCGCTCGACGGTTTTCAGATAGTTGTTGAACAGCGCCGAAACGTCAACGCCCTTTGCTTTTTTCGAATCTTCCTTCAGCGCCTGTACGGTTTGGAACACCGCGGGGTCAAACGCCAGATGCCCCGCCAGTTTTTCCAAGGCTTGGAACTTTTTCTGAGGTACCTGTTCTTCGAACAGCCGCAGGGATGCGCGGAACAAAACGAGAAAGGTGGAGAGCGATTGAACCATTAAACCGATGACCGCCGCCTCTTTTCCCTGCGTCAGTAAATAGCTTTGCCGCAGGCGGATCAGCGCCCCCCGCAGTTCGTGTTCGATCTGCAGGCGAAGATTGGCGGTGCTGATTTCCAGCCCGGCAACCACATCGTCCCCGAAGAGAACCGTGTGGCACTCCGTGATGTCGAGCAGTTCGATCGGAAACACATCGGTTGCTTGCGCCAGCCGCTCTTTGGTGAAGAGCAGGGGGGCCGGGTTCCCGGCCTTGGACCAGGCAGATGCCGTTTTCGACAGCGCGTTCAGGGTGTCGATTCCCAGTTCCTCGACGACGACCAGCACGTTGTAATCCGACTGTTTGCCGGTGTGGTCGCCTGCCGCGGCGGAGCCGTACAGGATGATCGAGCTCAACCCGGTTGGGCAGGCCGCCTTAAATCCATCAACTAATTTTTCAGGTTTCATAATACTTCTCCTTAAAAGATCACCAGCCGCCGCTCGAGCCGCCGCCGCCGGACATTCCGCCGCCGAACCCGCCGCCGCCACCGCCAAAACCGCCGCCACCGGATCGATATCCTCCGCCGCCCCCGCGCATGCCGCTCAGCAACAGGAGCAGGGCCAGCTGAGGGTGGCGGATTGCAAAAAGGACGAAGCAGATGGCGAAAATAAGTCCGACAATCGGATTCCCTTTTCGGGGTCGAGAGGATTGAACCGGCTGATAGCGGGCGCCGCCGGTGAGGGTCGCACCATACTCTTTGGCGACCTCCTGCGACAGCGCGGCCACGCCCATCACAATTCCCCGGCCCAGATTACCCGCTTTGAAATAGGGGGTGATGATGTCGCGGCGAATCCGTCCTGCGGTTGCATCGGGAATGGCGCCCTCCAGACCGTAGCCCACCTCAATGCGCATCTTTCGATCCTTCATCGAGGCCAGAAACATCACGCCGTTATCTTTTCCCTTTTGGCCCACGCCCCAGCGCTCGAAAAGACGGACCGTAAAATCGTCGATCTCGCCGCCTTCCAGCGAGGGAAGGGTGACCACGGCAATTTGTGCGCCGGTTTTCTGCTGTAATTCGGTAATCAGCGAGGTCAGCTCCTGCTCTTCCGAGGCGGATATGACGGAGGCAAAGTCGCTGACGGCGCCGCGCGGTTGCAGGCGGTTCAGCAGCTCGTCCGATGCGCCTGCCGACAGCACCGCCGCCGCAACCAAAAGCATCACAAAGAAGGATTTAAAAATTCGCATCCCGCAACACTACTGGAACCCCAAGCGCGTTCAACCTTAACCGCCCGGTTTTCCAAGGGTCGGAACTTTTTCTTCCGGATCTCCCGGATCTTGGAAAATTCGCGGCGAAAAGTTCCAGTCTCTGGAAAAACAAAGGCGCGCCGGATCATCCGGCTCCAACCCTTGGAAAAAGAAAAGCCGCCCCGTTTCCGGAGCGGCTTTTGCGGTGCGGTGGACGCGGGTTAGAACGTCCAGCTGGCCCCGAGGGTGAGGCTGTTCTGGTACATGCTGATGTCGGTTCCGTTGCTGCTGTCGGTCACGCTGGCTTCGAGCGCGTGAACGTAGGCCAGATCGAGGTTGAATTTGTCGAACGCGTAAGAGGCTCCGCAGGCCAGATGGGTTTCCATGATGGCCGGGAAGAGGGAGTTGGCAAATGCGACATCGCCACCGATGGGCGAGTTGCCGTGCGAGATCCCGCCGCGCAGGGTCAGGCGTTCAGTCGCACCCCAGGTGACCCCGGCTTTGACGATGTTCTGATCTTCCCATCCGAACTGGTCGCCGAGGGTGTCGAGATGGCTCCAGCCGAGCCAGCGGTAGTCGAGCACCACTTCGAGGTTGGTGCGGACATTGTAAGCCAGACCCACGGTGAGTTGCTGCGGGAGATTGAGCGAGCCCGCCAGTAGATTTTTGTATTCTTTGAATTCCGTCATGAATTGTTCGCTCATGTAGCTTCCGCCGATGGACAGTTTTTCGTTAAAGCGTTTGTTGACCCCAATAATAAATCCAGCGCCGACGGCACCATCCCAACTCCCGTCTGCCGGAGCGGACGGCGGGCCGATTTGGCTGGTTTCCATGTCGGTGCGGAAACGGCTTAGGACAAAGATGGGGCCCGCACCGATGCTGAGGCCATCATCAAATTTGTGAGCATAGGTCATGGTCAGCTTGGCGATGGCGAGTTCTGTGCGGGTATCGCCCGTTGAGAAGCCGACCCGCGGTTTGTCGTAGTTTACGCCCATGCCGCTGGTGCCGTAGAGGCCGATGCCGAAATAGCCGCTGTTTCTGCGGCAGCATCCGAACGAGGCACTGAGGGAGGGGATTACAAATGCGGAGTTGTCCTCTTGGGTTCCCGATCCCGGGTTTGCGGTGGAGTTGATTGTGCGAACGGGGGCGAAGTATTGCATGGAGGTGGCGGCACCTCGTTCGACATCGGTCAGGCCGGCGGGGTTGAGGATGAGCCAGGTGGAATCTTTTGCTGAGGCGACACCGGCTCCGGCGGTTCCCTGTTGAACCGGGCCGATTCCAATGAGGTTAACCCCTTCGGTGGCGTGAACTGTGACGGAGGCCGCAAAGAGCAGGGCCGCGGTGAGTATCCATTTTGTTTTCATTTCATTTCTCCTTAATTGATGTAAGCGATCCCCGAAGATGAGGAAGGAGAATAGAAAACCAAAATTAAAAATGAAGTGCAAATTAAAACGTGACAATTATAATCCTTTATTACGTATTTATCTGTAGGGGATTTGAAATCAAGAAAACTGAGGTTTTGGGTTGCTTAAAATTTAAAACATTATAATTTTCTAATCTTCGGGGGAACAAAATGAATAATCAGGAACGGGAAATGACCGCC
>JAEIOF010000136.1 GCA_016342445.1 Verrucomicrobiota bacterium
ACCGCCACTTTGCCGGAGAGCATCACATCGGTCGCGCGCATGATGGCGTCGACCAGCGAATGACGGCAACCATACACATTATCGAACTTAGATTTGGTCACAGAATCGTTCACGTTGATCGCTGGGAACAGCAGTTCGCCTTTTTCGGCCAACTGATAGAGACGATGGACGCCAGTGGTGGTCTCTTCCGTCACACCGCGAATCTCTTTGGCGATGCGCGAGAAGCGGGTCGGGTCCTTTTTGAGCGCCTTCTTCAGCTGCGCATAAAAAACAGCCTCTTCCGGGCTTCCGGGCTTGCGACCGAGAATAGCCGGGTTCCTTTCAGCCGCCACCCCAACCTGCACAAACATGGTGGCGTCTCCGCCATCGTCGAGAATCATATTCGGGCCCTTCCCGTCACCCCAGTCAAGGATACGGTCTGTGTATTCCCAGTATTCCTCGAGTGTTTCGCCCTTGGTCGCAAACACCGGCGTTCCCTTCACCGCCACGGCTGCGGCGGCATGATCCTGAGTTGAATAGATATTACAGCTCGCCCAACGAACCTTCGCGCCGAGAATCTGAAGGGTCTCAATCAGCATCGCCGTTTGAATCGTCATATGAAGCGAACCGGTAATACGCGCGCCCTTGAGCGGTTTTTCAACTCCGTATTTTTCGCGCAAGGCCATCAGCCCCGGCATTTCGTGTTCGGCGAGTTCCATTTCTTTACGCCCAAAGGGTGCGAGAGAGATGTCTTTTACAAGGTAATCCGTTTTTTTTCTGGAGGTTTTTTTCTTCGGGGTCGCCATAATCAGTTGCTCCGTTTTTCTATTCTATTTTTCAGCCACAATCATTGATACGGAAAAGGCGGGCTCGGGCCCTTCCAAGGTTTGGAAAACTTTTATTTTCAGCCCGGCCTCTTTCAGCCATCCGCGCAGTTCGCGCTCATCAAATCCAAGCCAATGGTCGGCCCACTCGCTGCGAACCCACTCCTGATCATGCTTGGCGAGATCCAGAAGAATCATCTGTCCGCCGGGTTTCAAAATGCGCGCGGCCTCCTTGAGCGCCTTGGCCGGGCAGGTGGAATGGTGCAGCACCTGACTCACAAAAACCGCATCCTCGCTATTCGCTTTCAGCGGCAGTTTTTCCAAATCGCCCTTTTCGACAACCACACGGGCCGACACGCCAGCCTCCACCGAACGCTCCTGCACCACACGAAGCATTTGCGCGGAAAGGTCGATCGCCGTGACCCGCTTAGCGAACCGCGCCAGCAACAACGTCAGATCGCCCTCGCCGCAACCGATGTCGGCGACCATTTTCCCGCTGAAGCCTGCGGCTAGTGCCGCCGCCATTCCCTGCCAGCCGCCGCCCGGTTGCGTCAGCGAACCATAGCGACCGGCAATCTCATCAAAAAATTTCGTGCTCTCTTTACGTCGCTGTTCGAGCGCCCGGTCAACCGCCGCACGGTCTTGGCTCGCGCCGCGCAACTCGGCCAGCTTTTCGCTGAGAAGTTGAGCAAAAGCGGCATCTTGAAAGACCGGGCCGCGACGATAATATACAGAGGTTCCCTCGCGGCGGGTTTCGAGCAACCCGCTGTCACGCAGGGGTTTAAGATGACGACTGACCGAGGACTGCGGCATTTTCAAAGCCGTCACAATTTCCGCCACGGAGAGCTCTGCAATCTCCACCGCGCGAAGAATCCTCAAACGAGCTTCGTCGCCCAGTGCTTTAAATACATCGAGAAGGTTATCCATAATCCTTTATCCGCTTTTTCGGATAAAAGGATATTTAACCCCATAGATCAAGAAAGAAAAAAGGCGCCCCGAAGTTTCGAGGCGCCCCGAAGGCCTGTAGCCTCGGTCTTTTCCTATCCCCATTTGCCTTTGCCCATGTGACCCTGCTGCTCTGTCATCGAGAGCTTCATGATCTGCCAGGCCATGGCGCGGGATTTGGTGAACACATCGACACAACCCGGATCGAGCGCATCCTTGATGCCGGCGTTGCAGGCGGCTTCGAGCTGACGGGCCAAATCAATGGCGTGCGCATGCAGCGCATTGGTGTTGCGCGAACGCTCTACCAAGCTTGCGGCGGCGTCATCAAGCTTCGCGAACTGTTCTTTGGGCGCTCCGCATTTCGGACATTTATCCGGCGCGTCATCCCCGTCGTGAATATATCCACAGGCGGCACATTTCCATTTCTTCATCGTAGCTTCCCCTTTCAGCTGAAACATTATCGCTTTACTAGGACTTTCATCTCGTCAAGTCAAGCACACTTGCGATCGTCTAAATCGGAGCCTACAATGCGCCCCATGAAACTAAAAGCGTTTATCCAAACCTTGGAAAATATCGCGCCGCCCGAGCTGGCCGAAGAATGGGACAACTCCGGACTGCTGATCGAACCGCTCAAAGCGCGCGACCTCAAAAAGGTACTGCTCACCATCGATCTCACCGAAGAAGTCGCCCGAGAGGCGATCCGGCTGAAGGCCGACTTTGTCGTCGCCTATCACCCCCTCTTCTTCGGGAGTTTCCAAGCATTGGAAAAATCGAACCCGCAGGCGCGAACCGCCATGCGGCTGATCGAAAACGGCATCGGCGTTTACTCCCCGCACACCGCGCTCGATGCCGCGCCCGGCGGCGTGAACGACTGGCTGGCCAGCCTGCTCAACGGCGACGTTTCAACACTCGGCATGGCGCGCATCGTGAAACTCAAGAAAGCGACTTCGCTTCCAATGGTTGGAAAAATGATGAAGGAACACCTGAAGCTTAAAAGCATTCAGATCGCGCCCGGATCGAAGACCATCAAAACCATCGCTCTCTGCGCGGGCGCGGGCGCTGAAGCACTGCGCGGTATTCAGGCCGACTGCTACCTGACCGGCGAAATGAAGCACCACGACGTGCTCGCCGCCGTGCAGGATGGAACCTCCGTGATCCTCTGCGGGCACACCGAAACCGAGCGCGGCTATCTTCCAATGCTTGGAAACATGCTGCGCCTCGCCTGCGGGCCGGAGATTCATGTCGTCATTTCCAAAACGGATCGAGCACCCATGAGGACTCTTTAGCCATGCCCGCCTATCTTATTCTCGCGCTCATCGCCGCCGCCTTCTACAGCGTCGGCAGTCTGCTCAGCAAGCAGGCGATGGCGAACAGCTGCGGCCCGCTGCGGATCTATATGATGCAGGCGTGGTTCGGCGCAGTGCTTCTTTCGCCGTTTCTATTCGCCGGAGATCCCGTCCCAATCAACCTCTGGTGGCAACCTGTTCTGGCCGCGATATTATGGTTCGGCGGATCGGCCATCTTTATTTATACGCTTCGCAACGGCGACCTCAGCATTATCGGCCCGGTGGCGGGAATCAAACCGGTGTTCAACGCGATTCTGATTGCATTGCTACTGAGGATTCACGTTCCGCTCTCGACGTGGCTTGCCTGCGGACTGGCCGCTGTCGCGCTGTTTGTGATGCGTACACCTTCGAGCTTCGGGAGCCACTCCTTTAAACGGACCGCAATACAAACGCTGGCCGCGATGTTTTTATATGCACTGACCGACATCTGCCTCCAACGCTGGGCTCCCGCCTGGGGCGCGCTGCGGTTTTCTGCATTTCTTTTTCTCAGCGGAGCGGTTCTATCGCTCAGCCTGATTCCAAGGTTTGGAAAAAAGTTCTGCGACCTGTCCTTCACAGCGAAGCGGTTTCTTTTTGCCGGCTCATTTCTGACCTGCCTGCCGGGCATTTGTATCGGATTTGCAATCGGAACATACGGCCACGGCGCAGAGGTCAATGTCGGCTATAGCCTGCACGTTCTAATGAGCCTGCTGATCGTTTGGTTCATCGGGCGGCACATTGGAAACCTGGAACACACCGCCGGCGGCAAAGCGTTTCTCCGGCGCTTAAGCGGTGCGCTCATACTGCTCCTTGCAATCGCGATGATTCTATCCGACTGACAGAGAAAAACCCCATGAGCATTCAACTCACTCCCATCGGCATTATTCACTCCTGCTTCAAGGAAAAGTTCGGCATTGCGCGTCAGCCGGGACTCATCAAAAGCGCGACGGCAACGCTCGAGTTGCTTTCGCCCTACAATGTCGAAGAGGCATTGCGCGGCATTGAGGAATTTTCCCATCTCTGGATCGTCTTCGCCTTTCACGAAAGCATCTGTGAAAAGTTTCAGCCGACGGTGAGGCCGCCGAGGCTCGGCGGCAATACGCGCGTCGGTGTTTTCGCCAGCCGCTCCAATTTCCGCCCCAACCCGATCGGACTTTCGGTCGTCGAACTCAAACGTGTAAAGGGAACCACGCTCGAACTCGGCGGCGGCGACTTTCTCGACGGCACCCCCGTGCTCGACATCAAGCCCTACATTCCCTACGCCGACTCCGTTCCCGGCGCGCACGGCGCATTCGCCAACGATGCGCCCGAAGCGTCCAACACCGTTTCTTTTTCTGCTGAAGCCGAAACCGTTTTCCAAAGGTTGGAAAAAGAGAAACAGCAGCTTATCCGAGACATGCTCAGCTACAACCCGCGACCCGCCTATCAGGCCGACGACCCCGACCGCATCTTCGGGACAAAGGTCTTCAACCTCGACGTAAAGTGGAAACACGACGGCAACACCGTCACGGTTATATCCATCAATTGAACTTGCTGTTTACAGAGCATAATATTGCCCAAAAACGCCGTTAATATCGTTTGTGACACATATACCGCCCATTGAGCTTTATTTTTATTGAGCAATTATTTTTACTTTTTTATTGCTCCACCCCGCAAAAAGATCATCCTTCAGGTATGAAAAATATGGAAACAGCCAACAATGAGGCGATCCGTCAGGAACTCGGGAAACGCCTGAAGAGCGAACGGCTCAACCAGAATATCACGCAGGCTGTTCTGGCTAAGCGGGCGGGCATCTCCCGCCGCACACTGGTCGGGGCTGAAGGCGGAGAGCCCTTCACCATCGATACGCTGCTCTCCATTCTCAGAGAACTCAACTGTC
>JAEIOF010000137.1 GCA_016342445.1 Verrucomicrobiota bacterium
TTATCGCTACTGCCGGTGCGACGGCGGATCGATTTTTCGAGCAGGGCGCGGGCCCGGACGAGGTGTCCGCTCTTCCACTCGGCGAGGGCTTCGCTGTAGAGTTTTTCGCCCGGTTTTCGCTCGCAGCCGAAAAACAGAACAGCGATCAGCAGGGCGGGGGCGATCCAGTGGAGGCGTCCGTTTTTCATGAGCGGGACTCCTTCAGCCAGATTCGTCGTGTGCGCGGGCCGTCGAACTCACAGAAATAGAGGCTTTGCCATGTGCCGAGGCAGAGGCGTCCGTCTTCCACAATCACTTGCGCGGAGGAGCCCATCATACTCGCTTTGGCGTGCGCGGCGGTGTTTCCTTCCGCATGGGCGTAGCCGTTGCTCCAGGGAACCAGATTGTTGAGCACAACCTCCAGATCCGCCGTCACATCCGGATCGGCATTCTCGTTGATGGTGATGCCGGCGGTGGTGTGCGGAACAAATACCGTGATCAGACCGTCGCTAAGGTTTTTTTTCTGTGCAAACCGCTGCACTTCATCGGTGATGTCGACGAAATGGGTGCGGGCTTTTGTCTGGACGGTGATTGCGTTCATGCTTAGCCTGCACTCTAGTCATCCGTGATTTTGAAGCCAGAAAAAACAGAGAGAGCAATGGAAAAACTGTATCCGCTTCGATTCAATCCTGTTTATAAAGACTATCTTTGGGGCGGCGACCGCATTCCGAAGGTGTTCCGTCGCAACGAACCCGCCGGCATCTATGCCGAGTCGTGGGAGATTTCAACCCATCCCGACGGGGAAACGACCATCGCCAACGGCCCGCTGGCAGGCAAAACCCTTTCTGATCTCCTGCCGGAGCATAAAACCGAATTGCTTGGAACCCATGTTGAAGGCGACGATTTTCCGCTGCTCATCAAGTTAATCGACGCGCGCGACACCCTCAGCGTGCAGGTGCACCCAAACGACGCCAACGCCGCCGCAGTTGATGGCGACCCCAAAACCGAAATGTGGTACTTCCTTGAAAGCGATGCGGACGCGCAAGTCTACTGCGGCCTCAAGCCCGGCATCGGCAAAGCGGAATTTCTGCAGGCAATGGAGAACAAAACTTTCGCCGACATCCTGCAGGCCATTCCCGCCACACCCGGGGAAGCCGTCTTTGTGCCTGGCGGTACCGTTCACGCCATCGGCGCGGGCTGTCTGATTCTCGAAATTCAGCAGAACTCCAACACCACCTATCGCATCTACGACTGGGATCGTGTCGGCGCCGACGGAACGGCCCGCGACCTGCATATCGACAAAGCCCTGCAGGTGATCGACTGGGAGAGCAACGCCGATCCGCGCTGTGAAGTCCGGGGAACGATGATTAAAAGCTGCGACTACTTTCAACTCGACCGCCATCAGCTCTCGGAGGAAACCGGTTTTCCAATGCTTGGAAAAAGTTTCCATGCCCTGTTAGTGGCTGAAGGCTCCGGGATCATCCGCTGGGCGGACGGCGAAGAAAAACTCGCCGCCGGACAGTCCTGGCTCGTTCCCGCCGGACTCGGCGACTACGAAATCATCCCTGAAGGTAAATTAACCCTCCTGCGCGTCACCATTCCCTGAGTTTTTCCAATGTTTGGAAAAAAGGATGTGGAAAATTCCAACCATTGGAAACTTTTCTTCCAAGGTTTGGAACAGGGGACAAAAAAAGAGCCGCGCGAGCGGCTCTTTTCGTGAGGCGGCGCCCCGCTTAGGCGGTTTTCTTTTTCTTGAGGACGAAGAAGAGTAGCGCGGCGACCACGGCGGCGGCGATGCCTCCGATCAGCGGCAGGTTCATTCCCGGTTGAGCCGGGGCTTTTTCTGCTTCTTCTTCGGCTGCGACAGGAGCCTCGACGACGGCTTCAACTTCTTCCGCAACCACCGGCACGGTTTCCAGCGTGATGACGGGCTGCGCATCTTTTCCGGTCAGGGTGACGGTTTGCGGCAGGTAACCTTCCTGCCGGATTTCGTAGGCGGTTTCTTTTTCGATCAGCTGTTCGAGAGGGGTGGTGCCGAGGAGTTTGCCGGCCAGATAGACTTCCGCTCCAGCGGGGTCGCTGGTGATGGTGACGTAGGGCATGGCGTTGAGCATGGCTTTGGCGGTCTGCGTTTTCGGCTCAACGGTGAAGGTTTCGGGATAGTAGCGGTCGGCGCGGACTTCGAAGCGGGTGGCTTTTTCGATGGTGAGACTGAGCGGGGCGTTTCCGAGCGGTTTGTCGTCGCCAACCAGATAGACGGTGGCGCCGTCCGGTACGCTCTGGATGCTGATGACGGGGAGCGGGATGAGCTCGACGGTCATTTCGTACGGGGAGGAGGAGGTGAGCTCGACCGTTTTCTTGAAGTAGCCTTCTTTGCGCAGCTCGAAGGTGCGGTTGGTGAGAATTTCTTCGGTCATGGTGGAGGTGGCGCAGAGGGCGTCATTTTCGTAGATTTCTGTTCCTTCCGGAACGGTTGTGAGGGAGATGATCGGACGACGCTCAAGCTCGAGCACCATGGGCGTTTCGGTGGCCAGACCGATGGTGATCTCTTTGTCGTAGTAGTCTTTGGCTTTGAGGGTGTAGGTGCGGTCTTCGTGGTAGACGTCCATTTCGAGCGGGGTGTTGCCCAGCGGGGTGTCAGAGCCGGCGGCGTATACATCGGCATCCGGTTTGGTGTAGAGCAGAACGGGCAGGGCGCGCAGTTTGACGTAGATGTCTTTGGCGGCGTTGTAGTCGACGAGAACGGGTTCGTTGAAGAAGCCATCCATGCGAACCTCATAGGTGCGCTCGAGGTGAAAGATGTGAGATTTGTAGGGGGTGGTTCCGACGGGTGTGGTTCCGCCCGTTTTATAGACGGCCGCGCCTTCGGGTACGGAGTGAATGGTGAAGGGGGCGGTGAAGGGAATCCATCCGCAGGTGGTGGAGATCAGGGCCAGAACAAAGAACAGACCGACGAGGCGGGAAACATATTTATTTTTCATGATACAGGACTCCTTGCTAGGTGGACGAAGTATCCCACCTTATACCGCAGGGGCCGGAACGAAGTCAAACGGCGAGGTGGTTATTGTTCCGGCCTAGCAACTGGTGATCAGGGGCTTGCGTGAATTGACATACAGTGCTGCCGCCATAAGGCTGCCGCCTGTGAGCAAGCGCGGCCAGTCGGCAATTTCGCCGAAGCAGAGCACGGAGACGAGGATGCCGAGCGGGATTTTTAGATTGTTGAAGACCGCGAGCGCTCCGGAACTGACGCGTCGTGCGCCGACATTCCAGAGGAAAAAGCTGAGGCCGGAGGCGATGACGCCGAGGTAGAGCAGTATTCCCGTCTGGCGAAGTGTTGGCTCGAATGCGCGCCAGTCGGTGCCGAGGGCGGCCAGGGCGGCGGTGAGGGCCGCGCCCAGATAGAGCAGTCCGAAGACCTGCAAGTCGCTCTGTTTACCGGGCAGGCGGGCCATGGTGCGGCGGTAGAAGATCTGACCGAAGGCGAAGCAGAGGTTGGCGGCCTGCATCAGCAGAAACCCGCGCCAGAGTTCCGGCGAGCGGAGCTGTGAAAATTCAATCACGACCCCGCCGGCCACGGCCAGTGAAACCGCAGACAGGGAGATTGGACAGAAGCGCCTCTCAAACAGGGCGTTGATGATCGTGACGTAAAGCGGGGTGAAGACTGTGAACAGCGCCACTTCGTAGGCCTGGAGGGTTTGGAAGGCGTGGATGTAGGCGACATACATCAGGCCGTATTGCACTGCGCCTGTGACGAGCAGGCGAGCCGCATCAGACGCGCGCAGGGCGCGCGTGCGCAAAAACGGTGCGAAGACCACGAAGGCGATGAACAGACGGGTGAAGGCGACGGCGGAGGAGGGCAGTCCGGTCAGACCGCCTTTGATCAGCCCGAAGGAAAAGGCCCAGAGAAATGAGACGAAGAGGAGATAGAGCATGTTTATTTCACAATCTGGAGGATGGATTTAAAGGCGGGGTTTTTGGCGTCGCCCAGTAACTCAAAGAGAAGCATCTCGGTTCCGGTCAGTTTGACCCCTTCGTTTTCCATTCGTCGGATGGCGAGGGCCTTATTGGCCGGGTCGCGCGAGGAAACTGCGTCGGTTGCTACGTGCACTTCGAATCCGGCGGTGAGCAGTTCCATCGCGGTCTGGTAAACGCAGATGTGGGTTTCGATTCCGCACAGGATCACTTGGTTGCGTCCCGAGTTTTCCAGCCATTGGAGAAATTCCGGTTCGCTGCAGCACCCGAAGCTGCTTTTTGAGATTGGCGATCCGCTGATGAACTCCTGAAACTCATCACGAGTGGGGCCGAGTTTTTCGGGGAGCTGTTCGGTCACAACGACTGGAATGCCCAGCACGTTCATTCCCTGAAGCAGTCGGAGCAGGTTCCCGAAGAGGCACTCCGAGCGGTCGACCCGTTCCGCCAGGCGGCCTTGGACATCAATAAAGACCAGTATCGTATTATCTCTTTTCAGCATAAATCCGGACGTTTCGTTTCGTTTCGGGGATCGTAGATAAAAGAGAGGGCAAAACGAATGAGAATGTGTAATCGATTCGGGAATTTGAAAGATGAGTGGAGCAGTTGTCAAATAGTTCGCATTGCCGCCCCATTTTTGTTTTAAGGGAGGTCGTGATTTTTGATAAGGAGCGGATTATGTACGACATGATTATCATTGGAGCGGGGCCGGGCGGATACGTGATGGCTGAACGCGCGGGGCACCTCGGAAAAAAAGTTTTACTGATCGAAAAAGAAAACCTTGGCGGCGTCTGTCTTAACTGCGGCTGTATCCCCACCAAGACGCTGCTCAATTCCGCCAAGCACTACGTCCACGCCAAAGAAGCGCCGGCGTTCGGCGTCGCCACCGGCGAGGTGACATTCGATCTTGGAAAAGCGATGGGATGGAAGACCGAAGTGATCAAAACGCTTCGCGCGGGCATCGGGTTCATGATGAAGAAGAACAAG
>JAEIOF010000138.1 GCA_016342445.1 Verrucomicrobiota bacterium
TGTCGGCCTCGGTCACATGGAGTTGAAAAAGCATGCGGAGGACGGGACATTCTATCTTATTGAGATGAATACCCGTGCAGCACTGAACTTCCCGCTATGTGAGGCCTGCGGCATCGAGATGATCTATACCCATTACTGCTCGGCCGCCGGACTGCCGTTGCCGGAAACCAGAACAGCAACCCGTCCCGGTTCAAAATGGATCTGTTGGAAAACGGATCTGGCCTCCGCGTATTTCCACTGGAAACGGGGAGACCTCAGCGTGCGCGAGTGGTGGGCCTCTATCCAGGGTCATAAGTGGTCAGCAGACATCCAGCTGGACGATCCCGTGCCCCTACTGGCTGATCTTTTTGGAAAAATCACCCGCGCTTCCACAGCGAAATCATAACCCTGGATTCTTTTAGCGGCCGAACAAATAGCTCCGGCCCTCACCGCTCGGATTGCTAAGCGCAAATCCTGTGCGAGCCGCCAGAGCTTTCGTGTGAATGTGCAAAGTGTTCGCCCGCTCTTTCAGATAAAGCCGGGGAAGACAGCTCAGCATGTCGCGCCGCCTAATCCAGACCGGGGCGGTTGTCACAGTTGATTCAAACCCGGCCTGCAGAGCGATCTCCACCAGCGCGCGCGTGGCGTTGCCGTTGGGAAACGCGAAGCTTCGACAGGTCAGTCCGTGCTGAACCATTTCATCCCTGGAGGCTGCAATCTGTCGGTGCGCCTCCTCCTCCGTCTCAACCGTCAAAATCGCATGGTCAACCGTATGGGATCCAAGCTCAAAGCCCTCGCGTTGCAGGCGGGCCGCTTCGTCCCATGACATTCCTCTCGCAATGGGATCTGAAAAATCGACATGGACATCATATCTGTCACAGAGTTCATCGAGCACTCGATCCCGTTCGCGCCAGGGCATCGCCTTGAAGTCAGCAAGCGTCGGGAGTTCTACGGATCCGTCGGCGCGGCGCAGCGCAGTGAGCCGATCAAACCAGAATGCGGTTTTCCCGCCCATCGCCCCTGTCACAAGATAAAATACAGCAGGCACACCCAGCCGAAGAAGTTCCGGCGCGGTCTCGGTCGCGTTGATGGCTTTACCGTCATCAAACGTCATCAAACAAAACGGTTTTTTTTTCGACCGGGATTGCAGCCGCTCCTTCAGATCGTCATAGCTGATGAAATCAAAAAATGGAGCCAGCGCACTCACCTGGTCGCGGATTTGCAGCGCGTTCTGCACGTGGTTGTTGATGAGAATTCCGCGTGCACCGCGCGCCGCCAGCTTCAATGCGCAAACCAACCCGGCGTCAAGTTTTCTGGAAGTATTAGAGGACATCACGAACCCCTTTTTTAAGCGACGGTTTCGTGGAGAACATAGTGATCGACCAGATAGCGATGTCTCGCCGAGATGGGCTCATAAAACACCACGTAACGGGTGCCCTTGCCGGAGCCTTCCGGTGCCGGATAGATTTTATACACATACCCGCAACAGCGGGCTTTCTTCCGGGCGCCGGTCTCGCACTCCTTACACCCGACCAAATAAAAATAGATCGTTTCCCGCTCCTGCAGTTCGCGGGAAGAGACAAAGCTGACCGCACGGGGATTGATGTCATAAATATGGATCATGCCTTGATCGCGATCCGAAAACTCCATATTGGTCAGCTGAATCCAAATGTGCTTGGAGCGATAGCGGGCCATTTGCCGCTCCTCAATCCCGCGCCCGCGATTTCTGAAAATCCGCCACTGGGTAATCACGCGCCGGGCCATCCCTTTGATGACTTTGCGCAGCACTTCGCGAATTGTCCAACCGATCAGGAAAAAGTCCCGCCCGATTCGGGGGCCTTTGTTGATATAATAATTATCTATGGCAAACCGAATGCGCTTCGGAGTATGCGAGGGGGTAAGAAACTGCGCATAGCCAGTCAGGCCAGGTTTAACCCGGAAGCGCGCATCACAGTTGGAAAGCTCTTGCCGAAGCTTTTCATAGACCACCGGCCGCAGCGGGCGGGGGCCCACCAGATTCATGTGTCCGCGAATGACGTTCCACAATTGAGGCAGTTCATCGAGCCGGCTGTCGCGTAAAAATTTTCCTAAAGACAGTTCGCGGTTCGATCCCGGCGGAAAGAAGAGTTGGGCTATTACGCCCTGTCAACACTGGCGTTGAGCGGCATGCTCACCTTCCCCAGTGCGGCGCGCGAGGTGATCGAACCGCGCATTATGGAGGAGGCCCACACCCTGCACGACCCCTCCGTGCTCGATCGCTACCTCTACCGCCCGCTGGCGATCAATGCCTGCTATCTGCCCCTGATGATCGCCCCGCTCTACTTTATGGTTCCGCTTTTGATTAAGTGGATGCTTCCTCTATACACGCAAGGGATCATTCCGCTGCAAATCATCCTGTTCGGATTTTACTTTCTCTCCGTCTTCTATCCGCTGCGGGGAATTATTGTTGCACACCGCCTGCAAAAAGACGCCGCCCTGCTGATGGTTCTGTGCGTTCTGATCAACGTTGGTTTTTCTCTCATCGCCCTCAAGGCGGGGTTTGGAATCATCGGCGTATCGGTGGCCAATAGCGCCGGCTATGCCGCGCTCCTGTTTCTGATGGCATCCATGCTTCGCTGGCGCCAAGGCATCCATTTTCCATTGAAAAAAATCTGGCCGGTTCTAGCGGCATTCCCGCTCTTGTGCGTCGGGATCTGGACAAGCCAAACCTGGCTTGAGCCCCTGTTGGGAGACGGGTTCGTCGGTGCGGTTGTGCAGTCGGCCCTTCTCTTCGGGGCGGGACTCGCGCTGGTCACACTGGCGGAATACAAAACGGCCTTGCTGAAAGGCATTTCACCGCTCTCCATTTTCAGGGCCATTGCCCGTAAACGCCTTAAAAAATAGCAGTTTTTAAGGGTATTGCCCTGTTCTCAATATTGAGAGGCCCTCCTGTCTGCTTCTTTTTCCCTCCATTTGATTTTTAATTCAACCCTCTCAAACCCGCCCGCCAACAGGGCGCCCCCCCTTCGCCTCTGTGCGACCTGAAATGACGGCACGCATCCTGCTTCAAACAGGGTCGTGCTTTAAGCCAGGGGGAACAAAATGAACCAAACCATAAGAAAACAACAGAAAACGGAAACCCGGATTCGCCAGCGAGCGATCATTGCCGGACTCTTTTTTTCAATCTTCACGATGCAATTTTCCATGGCGGCTCCGCCCGCTGAACCGGCCGAGTGGATGGGATCCGGCGGCGCGGTTCTTCTACAGCATACCGGCTCGCTTTCCGCACTGGGACTGCAGGCATTTAAATCGAATTCCGCCGCCGCCCAGTGGACTGGAATTCCCGAAAACGCCGGCGAGTGGACCGCCGCCGCAATGGACGGAACCCACGTTCTGTTTTTCTACGGACTCGATTCCCAGCTGGCCATCTGCACCCTCGACGAAAACGGAACCCCGATTGAGTGGCTTCCGCTGAAAGGCTCATTCCATAAATTTACCCCCGTCGCGCTCGAAGGCAGCCACATTCTGATTCAGCGCGAGGTCACCGGTGAATTGAGAAACATTGAATTCGACGAAACCGGACGCATCGTTTCCAAAAAGAGGATATGGAAAAACTCCGAAGGCTGGGCCGTGCGCGGGATGGACGCCAACCGGATCGTTCTCGAGCACACGCAAACCGGACAGGTCGCCATCTGGGCGGCCAACCCAAAGGGCCCCTTGTTCCGCCCCTACAGTTCGTTTACACTCAAACACGGCTGGTCCGTTCGGGACTTCGCCGGCGATTATGTCCTGATTCAGCAGGGCGACACCGGCGCGGTTAAACTCGTCGAACTCGGCGACGAATATCAGGCGGATCAAACCACCGAACTCGTATCGGTCAACGAAGGATGGCGCGCCGTCGCACTGGCATTGTAACAGGGGAAAATTATGAAAACCATTTTACTCAACCTCATCGCCCTCGTCCTGATCGCCGGCGTGCAGACGCAGGCCGCACCCGTGTTTGAAACCGCCGCCACCGCCATCGGCGCAAGCGACGTCGTCACCATTTCCAAACCGGACGGTACACACCCCGGCGACCTGCTCGTCGCGGCACTCATGCTCGATCGCGGCACACGGATCGAAGTCGACACTCCGTCTGGATGGACGCCCCTTCGCCGAAGCGATGCCAGCCGCTACCTTGGCATGGCCACCTACTACCGAGTCGCCTCCTCATCCGAACCGGCCGCTTACTCCTTCCCGCTCGACGAAACCTCCAAATGGGCCGCCAGCATCGCCCGCATCAGCGGCGCCGACACCGAAGACCCGATTGACATCTCCGGGCGCGCCACAGGGAAAAACGGCGATGTAACCGCGCCTTCCCTGACCACCCGCTCCGACGACACCCTCGTGCTGGCCTTCTACACCAACCGACGCAACGCCACCTACACCCCTGACGCCTCAACCACCCTTCAATACGATGAGCCCAACACCCCCGAAGGGCTTCCCTCCAATATGCTCGCCACCTTTGAGCAGGCCAAAATCGGGGCCACCGGCAACAAAACCGCCAGCCCGGCCAAATCCGACCGCCACTGGATCGCCATGCAGATTGTCATTGCCGCCGGCGAACCGGCCGCCGCCGATCTCTCCGGCTTCAGCGTCGCCGCATCAGATACCGCAATCGGCAGTGCAACTGTGCTGACCATCACCGATGCAAAAGATACCGATGGCAGCCCGCTCAGCGGACCGGTCGCCACCGCTGTGGCCAGCAGTCTGGACAATTTGGTTTTTGACGGAGAAATCCTTTTCACAGACGGTAACGCAACCCTGTCGGTTCTGCTGACAACCGCCGCCACCCACAGCCTGACCGTTGGACTCGAAGGCGTGAGCAATGCCGAAAATCTAACGATCACCGTGAGCCGCCGCGCCGTCACCCT
>JAEIOF010000139.1 GCA_016342445.1 Verrucomicrobiota bacterium
CAATCTTGTCGTCAGCGCTGATTTTTTTTACCGAAGCTTTAACCTTCATAAATTCACCTAAAATATAATTCGCCCTGCATTCATGTTGTAAGGCGACATTTCCACTCTCACCGAATCGCCCGTCTCCGGACTCTTCTTCTCCCGATCCCAGGCCGCAACATAGGCTGTAAACCTGTGCCCATTGCCCAAAACCGCACGAAAAGCGTGAGGTTCTATCACCGACTCCAATCGGGCGTCCAGTAAAATAATCTCGCGCTCACTCATTTTCAGAGCGGCCCATCATACCCACCCGCCCTTGTTGCACAAGCCCGAATTCGAGAAAATTCACTTTTCCGAACATTGAACCCGGACAACAGGAAAGGGCCCGCGTAAATCCTCGGCAAAAAGCACCTGAACCAAGAGGGGAAACGAACCGAATGCCGGAAATATTTTTTTCACCACAGGAGCAGAAATCGCAACCGCGCTGACGTTGCTCGACACAACCCGTTCCGGCGGCACCTGCCGGATATCAGGATCGGACTATATTCTCAACCACGACGGGGACATTATACCAAATCCTTAATGCCATCACAGAGCACCGGGTCGGCATTGGGATGAATCCTTGTTTGATTGCACCCATTTAAACGGGTATTCTTGAGAGCATATGAGCAAACATAAATTCTTCAGAAAAGCAGAGCTTCTCAAACTGGCAAACAGTCTGCCAGGGGCTGTTTATCAATACCGCGAATGGCCAACAGGGCGATGCACGTTTCCCTATTCCACCCGGAATATTGAGAATATATTTTTTGCCACCCCGAAAGAGCTGAGCAAAGACGGCAAAATCGGATGGAGCCGGATCTGCCCGGAAACTGCCGCCGAACTGCGCGAAAAGCTAAAGCAATCCGCCGAAACACTGGAAAGTTTTGAAATTGTCTTCCGCACCCTCTCCCCTCAAAACCGGCTTCACTGGATCCGAAACCATGCGGTTCCGGAACGGCTACGTGACGGCAGCACCCTGTGGCACGGCCACATGGAAAACATCACCGCTCAACACGAAGCTGATGAAGCAGCCAAACAACAAGCCTCTCTACTAAGTGTTATCTTCAAAAACCTGCCGGATCATATTTACTACAAAGATTGTGACGGTCGCATTCTCGGCGCCAACCCTGCCTGCTGCCAACATCACGGCAGAACGCTCGACGAAATGATCGGAAAAACCGATATCGAGCTAAGTGACAGCGACCTTGCAAAGGAACTCTACGCTCAAGAACAGACACTAATCGCCAATGGCAAGATCGTCAGAAAACAGGAAAAACATGTTCGCAACGACGGCAACATCATCTATCTCGAATCGGTGAAATGCCCCTTGCACAGCAAATCGGGCCGCATTATCGGCCTGGCAGGGATCTCCAGGGACATAACCCAGCAGGTTGAAAACGAACAGGCACTGGTTAAAGCAAAACAGCAAGCCGAGGAAAGTGCTGCTTTGATCAATGCCATTTTCGAGAACCTGCCCGACCATCTCTACTATAAAGACCGGCAATCCCGATTGCTGGGAGCAAACAACGCCTTTATGAAGGCACGCCACACGGAGCGCATTGAAGATCTGATCGGGAAAACCGACATCGAACTCCACCCGGCCCCGCTGGGACAGCAGCTCTACGAAAACGAACAGCGCCAAATTAAAACCGGCGAAACAACCCGCGTTCGGGAACGGCACAAACGATCGGACGGCCAGATTCAATATCTTGAATCCATTAAAAGCCCCTTCAAAAACAAGAATGGAGAAATTATCGGACTGGTGGGAATCAGCCGCGACGTCACCAGACAGGTCGAAAACGAAAAAAATCTCATTTCCGCACAACAAGACGCCGAAGCCGCCAACAGGGCCAAAAGCTCTTTTCTCGCCATGATGAGCCACGAAATCCGCACGCCGATGAACGGCGTCATCGGAGCCTCCAGCCTGTTGCTGGGTACCGAACTCGACCAACAGCAGGAAGAGCTCGTCCACACCATTCAGGTCAGCGGGGAAAACCTGATGACGATCCTCAATGACATCCTCGACTATTCCAAAATCGAGGCCGGGAAAATCGAACTGGAAGCCGTGCCCTTTTCCCTGCGCGAATGCCTTGAAGATGCCTTCGACCTCTTTGTCCAGCCCGCCGCTAAAAAAAATCTGGAGCTGCTTTACTACGTTGAACCCGACGTACCCGAAGCCCTGCTTGGCGACCCGACCCGCCTGCGTCAAATTCTGGTCAACCTGCTCGGCAACGCCATTAAATTTACCGAAGAAGGCGAAGTCAGCATCCATGTGAACATCCTGACCCGCGATGAGACCAACGACCGCTGCCGGTTGGAATTTTCGGTGCGCGACACGGGGATCGGCATCTCCGAAGAAGCTCAAAAACGCCTGTTCCAATCCTTCATACAAGCGGACACGTCCAGCACACGAAAATACGGCGGAACCGGACTGGGTCTGGCCATCAGTCGCCGTCTGACCGAACTGATGAACGGAAAAATCTGGATCGAAAGCAAAAAAGGTGAAGGCAGCACCTTCTATTTCACCGCGGAACTGCCCATTGCGGCGGCTCTGAACAAGCAAGCGGGCGCGCTGCCGGAAGAAGCGCTTCACGGCAAACGCGTCCTCATTGTCGACGACAACCAAACCAACCGCAATATTCTCTGCGCCCAGATGGAACAGTGGGGAGCTGTCCCGATGCCTTTTTCCCATCCCGAACAGGTGATTGACCACCTCCGACAAAACCCGCCCTACGACATCGCCCTGCTGGACTACCAAATGCCCGGCACGAACGGAGTCACCCTGGCCAAAGCCATCCACAAACTTCCAGACTATCCCTACATGCCCACCATCATGCTGAGCAGCTCCTGCGAAACCATCCCCCCCCACCCCGCCATCAGCGTGCGCATGGCCAAGCCGATCAAAGTCGGCAAACTCCGCCACCAAATGCTTCAGCTGCTGAGCGGGGACAGCCTGGTTGCAGAAAGCACAGCTCACCCCGACGCACGCGTCCGGCCGAAAAAGAGTAGCGACCTCCGAATTCTCATTGCCGAGGACAATCCAGTCAACCGCCGCGTCGCTCAGATGATGATCCAGCGACTGGGGTATAATCATGCCGTATTCGTGGAAGACGGCCTCGAAGCGGTCGCCGCCGTGATTGATGCGGACTACGATGTCATTCTGATGGACGTGCAAATGCCGCACATGAACGGACTGGACGCCGCCCGCGAAATCCGCAAGCACACGGGAAGCAAAACCAACCCGTGGATCATTGCCCTGACCGCCGGCGTCATGGAAGAGGAGCGCAAAAACATCACCGACGCCGGAATGAATGAATTTCTGGCCAAACCGCTAGGCGTCGATCAGCTCGAAGAGAAACTCGACGCCGCCGGCGAAATGATCAACAACCGCTGATTTCCCGACCTGCATACCCGCTTGACCTCCATAGCCTTGGCGACGCAGGGCCCATGCTTTGGAAGAAAAAGCTCCAAGGCTTGGAACTTTTAGTCACCGTTTTTCCAAGCTCTGGAAACAATTGGTCTAAAGTTTCCAATGGCTGGAAAAATCAGTGCCACACCTTGATGCGGACGTTTTTTCGTCCCCACTGCAGAGCCTGCTGATGGGTTTCAAAAAACAGATCAAGCCGCACGGGGCCCTGAATCGCCCCGCCCCGGTCTTCGACCCGGCCGTAGCCGTAACCGGGCACGTACATCACCGTGCCAAAAGGATAAAACCGAGCATCGGCGGCAACCGTTCCTTTGCGGGCCTTGGTTCCGGATGCGGTGATGCCGACCTTCTTCGCTTTTCCTTTAAGAGAACCGGAAGAGAAGATCGGGCGGAACGGAGGAATCCAGCTTCGCTCCCATCCGCAGCACTGCCCGCAGGGGCAATAGCCCGTCGCCTCAATCGTCATCGTTTGCGGACTCGCTCCGCGCGGCGGACGAATGGAGGCGCAACCAGTTCCCAGAAGGAGCAGCGCCGCGAGAAGCAACCATTGAGTATTATGCTTTTTCAATGAAAATGGTGCAGGCGTGTCCGTTGAGATCCACGGTTTCGCCGTTGGTTTCGACCGTTTTGACCGCAGTGGCAAGCACTTCGGCGCGGATATAGTCATCAAAAGCGGAAACGGCTTCGCGCACGATTTCATCGGAGGAGATTTTGAGATGGATCCGGTCGGTCACTTCAAACGCCATCGCCTTGCGCAGCTGCTGAACTTCTTTGATGAGCTCGCGGGCGAGCCCCTCGCAAATCAGATCGTCGTCGAGCTCGAGATCGAGCGCCACCACCAACGCGCCCTGCGTTTGAACCGCCAGCCCTTCTCTAGGCGTGCGCTCGATCAGAATGTCATCAACCGACACCTCGAAGGTTTTTCCGCCAGAGGCCAGCTTGATGGTGGATCCCGCCTCAAAGCGCCGCAACTCGGCGGCCACCAGCTTCTGAAGTCCCGTGTTGATCAACTGGACATCTTTTCCGAACTTCGGACCGAGCGTTTTGAAGTTGGCTTTTGCGCTGAGCACGGCGAGTCCGTTTTCATCGTCGCCGAACACCACGTCGCGAACGTTGAGCTCTTCGGCGATAATCTCTTTGAGTTCATCCACCTGATTGAGCAGCTCGCTATCGCGGCTGACGACGTCGAGGCGGCGCAGCGGCTGACGCACCTTGGAGTTGTTGTCTTTACGGAGCTGACGACCCATCACCACCACGTCCATGATAATCCGCATCTGCTGTTCGAGTTGTTCATTGCGCACCGCGCCTTCAGCGGT
>JAEIOF010000140.1 GCA_016342445.1 Verrucomicrobiota bacterium
AAAGTTGAAGACAAAAGTTCCGAGGTTTGGAACATTGGAAAAGGCCGTCCTGACAACTTTCGGCGCCGCCTGGGGGTGCCAATGTGTACTGCGAAACGTGCATCACAGGACGGTTGCGCCTGAATTTTATGCAGGGATAGGGGCTTTGGGTGAAGATGGTAGCGGAGGAGGGATTTGAACCCCCGACACCAGGATTATGATTCCCGTGCTCTAACCAACTGAGCTACTCCGCCATCAAGGAACGCAGAAGATAGAAAAAGCGGTTCGGGAACTCAAGCGGAATGTGGTAATAATCCCGCCCATGAATTTGATCCTCATCACTCCCAGAGAGCTGGACGAAGCCGGGAAGGTGCGCCTGACCGATCAGCGCGCCAAACACATTCGCTCTGTCCTCAAGCCGGAGATCGGCAAAGAACTGAGAATCGGCCTGCTCAACGGGCCGCTTGGCAAAGGAGCCGTCGAGGAAGTTTCTTCGGATTCCGTGATGCTCGCCTGCGCATTCGAAGCCGAACCGCCGCCGCGTCCCTCCATTGATTTGCTTCTCGCCATGCCGCGCCCCAAAGTGCTCAAGCGGCTCTGGGCGCAGTTCGCCGCGCTGGGCGTCGGGCGGATCATTCTCACCAATGCCGAGAAGGTGGAGCGCTTTTACTTTGATACCCACGTTCTCGATCCGGATTTCTATAACGCGCGCTTTATTGAGGGTCTCCAGCAGGCGCGCGACACGCGCCTGCCGGACGTCACGGTGGTCAAAAATCTAAAACCGTTTTTGGAGCGGGAAACATTTTCAGCCATTGGAAAAAAATTGATTGCCGATCCTTCAGGGACTCGCTCGCTTTTCCAATGCTTGGAAACCGGTCGTGTTGAGGCGCAGCGTATTCTGCTCGCCATCGGCCCCGAGGGCGGCTGGACACCGTACGAGCTGGAGCTGTTCAAGGCGCACGGCTTTGACCTGTTCAGTATGGGGCCGCGTATTTTACGAACCGACACCGCCTGTATTGCATTGATCTCCCAGCTTACGTTACTCTCCGGCTCTAATGAAAAATAAATTGATCCAGTACCTCGCCACCGGCTTCGGCTTCGGACTCAGCCGTTTTATGCCCGGCACCGTCGGCACACTCTGGGGCGTTCCCCTCGCCTGGGGTATCATGCTGCTGCCCACCATCTGGTGCCAGATTGGCACTTGTTTGATCCTGGCCCTGCTGGCCATCCCGATCTGCGGCGCGGCGGAAAAAATCATCGGCGGCAAAGACCCCGGGTGCATTGTGGCGGATGAATACCTCACACTGCCGATCACAATCATCGGGCTGATCTCCCCGTGGGCTCTGCTTAGCGGATTCCTTTTTCACCGGATCTTCGATATCAGCAAGCCGCCGCCGATCAAGCAGCTGGAGCACATTCGCGGCGGCTTCGGAATTGTGATCGACGACTTTGTGGCCGCGCTGCTCGCGCTGGCCTGCAACCATTTGCTGTTCCGGGTGGTTATTCCGATGTTTGGATAAAGCGGATCATCGTTTGGCCGATGTCGGTGTTGTCGAGGATCCCGTGGAAGACGTCACTGCCCGGGCCGAAGGCGAACAGCGGAACCATCGTGGCAGTATGCCCGCCATGAACAAACCCGGTTTTATCGACCGTTTGATTTTCCACCGACCCGCCCAGCAGGGCGAAGCCGCCTGTCTCGTGGTCGGCCGTGATGATCACCAGCGTCTCGCCGTTGTTTTGCGCAAAATCAATCCCGGCTCCGACCGCATCATCAAAATCGATTACTTCGCTCACGACATTGGTTCCGTCGTTTTGATGTCCGGCCCAGTCAATCTGTGAGCCTTCCACCATCAGGAAAAATCCATCCTTGTCCCGAGAGAGAATCTCAATCGCCTTTTGCGTCAGCTCTTTGAGAGAGACGCTTCGTTCGGTGGCCCATGGCGGATGCACTGGATAGAGCAGGGCGGCCGCCTTTTTCGGATTTTTGATCTTTCGGAACTCCTCGGTCGTGAGGGCGACTTTCATTTTTTTCTGCAACAGCGGCAGGCAGGGGCCGTTTGTTGAACTGAAATGATCCAGTCCGCCACCGAACAAGACATCCACATCGCTGGCGGCAATCTGTTCAGCGATCTGTACATACTGATTGCGGCTTGGGATATGCACGATAAATCCGGCGGGCGTGGCGTGTGTCAGCGCACAGGTTGTTGCGACGCCAGTGGCCATCCCATTTTCCTCCGCAACCTCCACCACCGTTTTGAGCGGTTGTCCGCGAGAGCGCCCCGTTTTTTGTTTTAATGCCGGTCGCCATTGCGGTTGCGCCCGCCGCCGAGTCGGTCACCAACGAAGAGTCCGACCAGGTCGTCACTAGCGCCGTGGCGGGGCAGCGCTCCATTTCCAGCGACCCCTTCGCCACTTTTGCGGCGGTGATCTGCGCAACACCCATCCCGTCGCCGATAAACAGAATGATATTTTTTGGAATCGCCTCTTCAGCAAAAAGAGAGACGGCGGACAGGCAGAGGAGCAGTGCGATTTTTCTCATAAGGTTCCGATTCTATCGCTCGCGCCGCATCGGGCAAGCGGGAATTCGGGCTGGCGACTTATTCGCCGTAAACAAACTTGAGCTCGGCACCCGCCATGCGCTCCCACTTTTTAAGCTCCCGCTTCAGGACAAACCGCTGGAAGGCCGATAGTGAAATCAACTCCCAGGAAAAGACCCAGGATCCGATAACGAGCCCCTCATTGAGCAGTGCGATCAGCATACCGGGCTGTTCCAGCTTGCTCAAGTAGCTCGCGCCCGTCAGCGTTACGGCCGCCGCCCCCAGCAAGAGTAGCGAAAACCGGTAGAGTCGGCGCAACGCCTTTCGCTTTTCGTTCATCATGAAAAACAGATACGTGGCGAGCCCTTCCTTTGAACGCCGCTCCTTCGTTTCGTCAAAAAGTGCGGGCCGGGCTTTAAAGAGCAGCTCAACCGGATGACGCAGTGGAATTTCATCAGCGCTTTCTTCCAGATAGCGGTGTAGCGCGGGATTCAGGTCGCGTCGTTGATAAGGTGCCGGATCCCACTCGTTGAAAATCTCTTCATAGCTCCCCAGAGCCACTTCGATGAGAACGGCTTCCGTTTTCGGATTTTGCCGATAGATTTTCTTCAGGCTCTTTTCCAGCTTTTTCATGGCCAATCCTTTCTCTTTACCCATGCAGATATACCATTTCTTTCGCCTTGAAAGCCACCTTCTGCTAGAAAGTTCAACCATGAGTACCACCGACACCATCGCCGCCATTGCCACGCCGCCCGGAGAGGGAGGGGTCGGCATCGTCCGCATCAGCGGTTCCAATGTTTGGAAAATCGCCGACGAAATCTTCCAATGCTTGGAACTTCCTTCATCGAAAGAGGGCGGAACCTTTGTCTTTGGAAAGATCACCGACACCTCCGGCGAAGAAATCGACGAAGGCCTCTGCCTCATCTTCCGATCACCCAAAAGCTATACCGGCGAAGACACCGTCGAAATCCAGGGCCACGGCGGAACCGTCGTCCTGAAGAAAATCCTCCGCCGCGCGCTCGATGCGGGCGCGCGCATGGCCGAGCCGGGCGAGTTTACCAAACGCGCCTTCCTCAACGGAAAAATGGATCTCGTGCAGGCCGAGGCCGTCGCCGACCTCATCCACGCTCGAAGCGACCGCGCCGCCAAAGCCGCCGTCGAACAGCTCGAAGGCGGACTCAGCAAACAGTTCAACGCGCTTTACGACGGCCTCGTCGAAACCGCCGCCGATATCGAAACCACCCTCGACTTCGTCGAAGACGAACTGCCCGACGACGTTTTTCCAAACCTTGGAAAAAAACTCGACCAAAGTTTCCAAACCCTGGAAAACCTGCTCGACACCTGGGACGAGGGGCGGCTTCTGCGCGAAGGCGCGCGCGTCGTCATCATGGGCCGCCCCAATGCGGGCAAGTCCACACTCTTCAACGCGCTGCTCGGCTCCGAGCGCGCCATCGTCACCGAGCTGGCCGGCACCACCCGCGATGTGCTCGAAGAGGGCCTCGTGCTCGACGGCATTCCCCTTCGCATCCTCGACACCGCCGGCCTGCGCGAAGCCGAGTGCGAAATCGAGCGCGAGGGCATCCGCCGCGCCCGCGCCCACTCCGAGGTTGCCGATATCGCCGTCTACCTCATCGACTCCTCGCAACCGGTCTCCGAGGAGGATGCGGAGCACCTCTCCAAGCTCTATCCGTCCCGAACGGTTGTGGTTCTCAACAAAGCCGATAGAAAAATAACCGACAACCGATATCCAATAACCAACAGCCAACCGGTCGAAGCCTCGCTGATTAACGGCGCCGGTTTGAGTGAAATCAAGGCGGCGATTGCCGCAAAACTTGAGGCGGGGGTCGATTTCCATGCTCCGGTGCACGCCGTGATTTCAGAGCGGCACCGCAACCTGCTGGTCGCCGCGCGCGTCGAGCTGGCCGCCGCCTGCGAAATGCTGAGCGGGTTTGAGGACGAAACCGTCGCGCTGGCGGCCGAGCATCTGCGCGACGCGCTCGAAAGCCTCGGGCAGGTCACCGGTCGCACCTATCACAACGAACTGCTCGACAACATTTTCTCCCGTTTTTGCATCGGAAAATGAACGGGAGAATTCTGCTCTTGCGATGCGAAGCACGGTAATGCAACGTAGCTGCTTTCCAATGACTGGAAAACTGGAGTCACTATGAAAAAAACAGACGCACCGATTTTAAAATACAGCGCCAAAGGGAGCTC
>JAEIOF010000141.1 GCA_016342445.1 Verrucomicrobiota bacterium
CGGTCGACGATGTAGAAATAGTGGTCTTCATCTTCGGTGCCGAGGTCGCCAGTGCGGAACCACTCGCCGAAAAACGACTGGGCCGTCTCCTCCGGTTGTTTCCAGTAGCCCTTCATCACGTTCGGGCCGCGCACGCAGATTTCGCCGATTTCGCCGAGCGGCTTTTCGGTTCCGTTTTCGTCCATGATTTTCATTTCGACGCCGGGGATCGGCAGGCCGACCGATTGCGGCTTGCGCAGGCCGTCGATCGGATTAAAGCAGGTGACCGGCGAGCATTCGGTCGGGCCGTCCCCTTCATAGATCAGAACACCGAAGCGTTTCTCGAACTGCTCCATAATTTCGATGGGCATCGCCGCGCCGCCTGAGACGCAGAAACGCAGTTTCGCGATTTGCGCGGCGTGTTTTTCCGGCAGACGCAGGAGCAGGTTGTACATGCTGGGCACACCCAGAAAAATGGTGGCTTCTGTTTTTTCAATCAGATCGGCCACCTGCGCCGGATCGAACTTCGGCACCGGCACGAGCGACGAGCCGTGGAGCAGGGGGATGATGACGCCCGCCATCGAGGCAAAGGCGTGAAACATCGGCAGAACCACCAGAAAGCGTTCCTCGCAGGGGCGAAGCTCCAGCGCGGCTCCGGCGGAAAGTCCGTTGCTCACCAGATTGCGGTGGGTCAGCATGGCGCCTTTGGGGTGACCGGTTGTTCCCGAGGTGTAGATAATGACTGCGACGGAGTCGCAGTCGAGTTCGGCGTTCAGGGTTCGGGGTTCAGAGTCGAGGAGGGCGGGCAGTTCCTGTTCGACGCAGAGAACGTTTCCAAGCCTTGGAAGATTTTCACGGATGGCTTCGACGGCGGGGGCGAAGGGGCTGAAGTAGAAGAGGGTTTTGACTTCGGCGTCGTTGAGAATCCACGCCACTTCTTCGGGGCTGTAGAGCAGGTTGATCGGAACCACCGTTGCGCCCGCTTTCTGGATGCCGAGGTAGAGCGCGACAAAGGCGGCGCTGTTGATGCCGTAGAGCCCGATGTGGTCGCCCGGCTTCGTGCCGCGCGCGATCAGTCCGGAGGCGATGGCGTCGGACTGCGCGTCGAGCGCGGCGTAGGTGACGGTTTTCTCGGGGGTGACGATGGCGGGGCGGTCGGCAAATTGCTTCGCCGCTTCGCGGAACTGCTCAGGAAGGGATTTCGTTTTCATGAGCCGCAGGATAAACCAGCTCTTGTTTTCGGACAATTTCCAACCATCGGAAAAGTGTGCGGCCCTTTGCCTTGTGTCCGCCATGCCGCTTTGCTAAACAGCAGGCCGATTTTTTAATGTTTAATAGGAGACGTGAATTATGGCCATTCATCCGTTAGCTGGTAAAGTTGTGCCGAAAGAAGATTTGACCGATATTGCTGAGCTGATCAGCCTCTATTACGAAACCCAGCCCGAGGTGACCAACCCGAACCAGAAAGTCGCCTTTGGAACCTCCGGCCACCGCGGCTCCTCGCTGAACGCCAGCTTTACCGAAGATCACATATTGGCGATCACGCAGGCCATCTGCGAATACCGCGCGGAGCAGGGCATCACCGGCCCGCTGTTCGTTGGCAAAGAT
Organism: Verrucomicrobiota bacterium; assembly: GCA_016342445.1. GTDB lineage: Bacteria > Verrucomicrobiota > Kiritimatiellia > Kiritimatiellales > Tichowtungiaceae > Tichowtungia. Next base: position 1,588 of record JAEIOF010000141.1, read on the forward strand.
ACTCACGCGCTCTCCACTCCGGCCGAAAAAACCGCCCTGCAGGTGTTCGCCGCCAACGGCGTGACGGTGATGATCGATAAGGACGGCGGCTATACTCCGACGCCGGTGATTTCCCACGCCATTATGGCTTATAACAAGGGGCGCACCGAAGGCCTCGCCGACGGTGTCGTGATCACCCCGTCGCATAACCCGCCCGATAACGGCGGCTTCAAATACAACCCGCCGAACGGCGGCCCGGCCGACACCGATGTGACCGGATGGATCGCCGACCGCGCCAACGAGTTGCTTGCCGATGATAACGAAGAGGTCGACAGCCTCTATTTGGCCGACGCGCTGGCCGCCGACACCACCGTTGCGTACGACTTCATCACCCCCTACGTCGCCGACCTCGAAAACGTCATCGACATGGCGGCCATTGCCCAATCGGGTCTCAATATTTGCGCCGACGCCATGGGCGGCGCGGGCATTCGCTACTGGAAGCCGATCGCCGAAAAATATGGTATCAACCTCACCATCATTAACGACACCGTTGACCCGACCTTCAGTTTCATGTGCGTTGATCACGACGGCAAAGTCCGTATGGACTGCTCCTCGCCGTACGCGATGGCCAGCTTGATCGGCCTGAAAGACGACTTCGACCTGGCCTTCGGCAACGACCCCGACTACGACCGTCACGGCATCGTCACCAAATCGGTCGGCCTGATGAATCCGAACCACTATCTGGCGGTCGCCATCAACTATCTCTACACCCATCGCACCGGCTGGCGCACCGACGCGGCGGTCGGCAAAACGCTGGTCAGCTCGTCGATGATCGACCGCGTTGCCGCCGACCTCGGTCGCACACTGTGCGAGGTGCCGGTCGGTTTTAAATGGTTTGTCGACGGACTCGTCGACGGCTCCTACGGCTTCGGCGGCGAAGAATCGGCCGGGGCTTCGTTCCTGCGCAAGGACGGAACCGTTTGGACCACCGATAAGGACGGCATCATTCTCTCTCTGCTGGCCTGCGAAATCTTTGCCGTCACCGGCAAGGATCCGGGCGAGCACTATCAGGAACTGACTGCCAAATTCGGCAACCCGGTTTATGCCCGCGTCGATGCGGGCGCCACCCGCGAAGAAAAAGCCAAGCTGGCCAACCTTTCTCCGGAGCAGGTGACGGCGGAAACGCTCGCGGGCGAGCCGATCACTGCCAGGCTGACGCACGCGCCCGCCAACGGCGCGTCCATCGGCGGGCTGAAAGTCTGCACCGAGAACGGCTGGTTTGCAGCGCGTCCGTCCGGCACCGAAGACATCTACAAAATCTACGCCGAAAGTTTTCTGGGCGCAGAGCATCTCGCTCAGATTCAGGCTGAAGCCAAAGAGATCGTCAACGCCGCCCTTGCATAAAAGCTCTCGCCCGTCCGTTCCTCGCTCAAGACGCAACGTTCGCAGAACAATCACTCTGACGTTCCTGGCGGCTTTGCGCCTTTCTGAGAAACCTACGGTGCGGCAGTGCCGAGGAAGTCGTAGCTGAGCCTTGTTTGGAAGGCGGGGATTTTGGAGAGGATGTTTTGCAGGTTCTGGCGCTCGATATCGGTCAGGGCTTCAAGATCCAGTTCGTCGTTAACGAGGCCGTCGGCGGTGGAGAGCTGATGGTAGAAGCGCATTTGCCAGAGGGTGTTGAGCACATAGCTCATTTCGCGGGCGGTCGATTCCTGTAATACCCCGAGTTGCTGAAGCCGTTTGATCCGGTCGAGGGTTCCGGTTTCAGAGAGCTTGTGTTTGAGCGCGTAGAGGCGGGCGAAGGTTTCGATCGGTTTGATGCTCTCTTTGATGTTGATGGTTTTTTTGCCCCCCTGTTTGTGGCCTTTGAGGTGCCCGAAGAGGGTGAGCGGGGCTTTGTACCGGAGGCAGTTGCCGGCGTAGTGCATGAAGAATTCGGGGCTTTTTTGCGTCAGGGAGTAAATCGTCGCTTTAAGCTCCCGCACAAGCTCCTCGCTGCCGGATGCGCAGCGCAGATCGAGGAAGACGTTGATTTCGAGAATGGACTGCGGCTCGGCCTGTTGAATCCATTTCTTGAATTGGGCTTTCCATTCGGAGAGCGAGAGGCACCACTTGGGATTGGCGGCCATGATGCCGCCGGGGCAGTAGGGGTAGCCCGCCTGTTTGAGCCGCCCGCACACCTCGTCGCCGAGCCGCAGGAACTGGCGGCGTGTTTGCGCCAGCTGACCGTCCGGCACATCGGCAAAGATGAGGGCGTTGTCCTGATCGGAGAAGAGGGTCATGTCGTGGCGGGCATTGCTCCCGAGCGAGAGGAAGGCGAAGGGCACCGGGGCGGGGGTGGTGTCGAGCGAGAGGTCGATGAAGCGCCGGATGGCCGCGTCGAAGGTTTCGCCGATGAGCTGCCGCAGGATTTCGGGGTGCGCGCCGCGGTCGGTCAGTGTGCGGATCTGCGCCGGAAGCTGTTTGAGTGCGCGGACCACGTCGCCGGCGGTTTGGCTCTGTGCAATATCGCGGTGCGGGCCGCCGGTCGAGGAGGGGTCGTTATCTGTGCGGGGCGGCGGGGCGGCGAGGTGGAAGCCCCGCAGGGTTTCTTCGGGACTGCGGGCGAGGTTTCTGAATTGGATGACGTGCCCGTGTTTTTGGGAAAAGAAGATGCGGGAGGTGGAGACCTCGGCTTGGATGGTGCCGCCGGTTTTTGTTTTGAGGACGGCGTCGAAACGGGCCGAGGAGGCCTCGCCCGCATAGAGCTTGCGCAGGTGGTCGGCGGCGAAGGCGTTGGATTCGACGCCGGGGGCGAGCAGGGTGAGGATGTCTGTGGCGGCCAGCTCCTGTTCGCTGTAGCCGGTCATCTCCTGCATGGCGTGGTTGGAGTAGACGGTTTCGCCGTCCACTTCGAGCAGATAGCCTTCGCCGGAGGCTTCGACGAGCGCGCGGTAGCGGTCTTTGGCTTCGCGCAGTCCGCTTTCAGCTCGCGTGCGTTCCCGCTCAATCCGGCGGCTCTGGAAAAGCAGGTTGCCCAGAATGGCGAACAGGGCGAGAATGATGAGGCCGTCGGCGGTCAGCAGTTTTCTGGAAAGGCGGGTCATTTCGGCCTCAACGTCGTGAATGTAGATGCCGGTTCC
>JAEIOF010000142.1 GCA_016342445.1 Verrucomicrobiota bacterium
AGGGAACCAGATTGAGTGGAGCCTCAACGACAAGGAGCTCGCTGAGCTCGCACGGCAACCGCAGGACGCTGCACCGCCCCGGGTGATTCTCGCCGACGCAGACAAAACCATTACGCTCTACAACGATGAATACGCTCTGGATATTCGCGCTGAAGATGATGTTTCCCTGAAAAACATCCAACTGAACGGGATCGAGCTGCTAACAGAAAAAAGCCGGATTTTCCGCAGTCTGCACCGCGTTCCGCTTTCCCTCGGTACGAATCATTTTTCCATTGTTGCCGAGGACACCGTCGGGAAACGGACCGAAAAGCAGATTCATGTCATCCGGCGTGAACCCGAATATCTGGATCGACACTACCGATTGGCCACAGCCCTACCGCCCATCTCCGGAGAACTGCCCGACAAGCTCTTCGGACGAAGAATAGAGCTCCTTATGGGAGAAGAAATCACTCGTGACCCGGCCCGCTTCTATCTGCTGGCCACCGACCACGAGGCTGAGAAGATCCTGAACGAACAAGCGCTCTCCTCTACCGAATTGAGCGACCCGCGAGCGGCGTTGAACAGAGGGGGACGTCTCGACTCGGACCTGGTTTTCCTCAATCGGGTGCTGAGCGACGGCGATGGCCAAACGATCTACACGCAAGTTGTAGATGCCAAAAGCGGAGACGAACTGTTTGTTGAAGACGTCTACCTCGAAAATCGACAGCAGCTGGAGCAACAAATCGGAGGGCTGATCATGAAGCTCGAGCAGCGATTCCCGTTGATAACGGCCCTGATCGTTGAGCGCGGGAAACTCATCGCGATTAATGCCGGTACGCAAAACGGCGTGCAAAACGGCACGCGCTTCCTGATTGTTCGCTCCGACGGGGCCTTCGAGCAAGGTCACGTCCTTCAGAACAAAACCCGGCCCGCCGAACTGATTGTCTCGGAGATTGAGTCTGCAAGCTCTCGCGGTATAGTCACATCCGAAACTGCCGAACATTCCGTGCGACCGGGAGACTACGTCTTTACGCGATGAAAATGATTGTCCAGCGCATCCTGCTCACGGCCATCCTTCTGATGGCCGCCGCCTGCGACCGTCCGGAAGCCGATAATACCATTTCCAGAAAACCGGCCAATCCTGCCGAACAAGCCGCGTCTTTAAAATGCCACGCGCTGGTCATTGGCATCAGTGATTATGCGGGAACTGGATGGCCCGCTCTCGGCACCGCCCGCGCCGATGCCGAAGCCATCGGCGACGTGCTCGAAAAACAATACGGATTTCATGTCGTCAAACTGCTGGATCACCAAGCCACCCGCCCGAACATTCTACGCGTCCTCGATAGCTTAATGGACTTCGGGCCGAACGATGCGCTCCTCATCTACTTTGCCGGGCATGGTTTTTACGATGAGCAAATGGCCGAAGGCTACTGGATCCCCTTTGCTGCAGCACGATCTCGAATGGAACAACCCGCCAAAGAAGACTGGCTTTGGAACACAAGTATTAACCGGGTCATCAGCGCCTCCCCGGCACGGCACATTCTGCTGATTGCCGACACGTGCTATGGCGGCTCCCTGTTCAGGGGGGACGATGAACCCTCTAAATCCAGCCTGTGGTACCGGCGCGCGATGGCAATCCCCTCCCGTTATCTTATTACCAGCGGCAATCTCGAGCCCGTACTCGACAGCGGAATCCGCCACAGCGTCTTTGCCCAGGAAATCCTCAACCACCTGCAATATGCCGATCAGGAAATTTTCTCCGCATCCGACCTTGGCATCGCTATTCGCCAAAAGGTCAGTCGCCTAACGGGACAGCTCGTCCGGATGGGGCCGCTCGCCACTCCCTCTCACGCAGGCGGCGAGTTTGTTTTTGTTCGCAAGGACGACGCAATCCAGTCGTCACTGCCCGCAGAATCTATTTCAACCGAACCGGTATTCCGCAGCGCAGAACTTCTCCCGAAGTCAGGAAAAAACAACCGCCTGCAACAGTTGGTCGATCAAATTGAAAAATATTCCGGCGAAGAAAAGGACGTCTCTTTTGTCCGGCCGCGCATTCTGGCCTGTCTCGGGCCGACCGGTCGGGACCTGCAAGAAACCACTCTGGTCCGCAACCGGTTGCGCGAAAGTCTCGACGCCATGGGCGGATGCGTCCTTGTCGAACGCGAAGCATTTGACGACGTGCTGCGCGAGGTCGAACTAAGCCATTCCTCATTGGCCGATTCCCGCGTCGCAATGCACGTTGGAAAACTACTCCCCGCCAGCCTGATTCTCTTCGGAGAAATTATTCCGATGGATGGTGAAAATGAAATTCATCTTCGAATTGTAGATACAGAAACCTCCCGGGTACTCATCTCTGTTTCACACCCATTCAGCAACGCTACTGATCTGCCGGAGGCCTGCCGTTCCCTCGCCACCAGCATTATGACCACGGTGAATCAGGCCCGTCCGCTGCTGCTTCCAGCCCGGCTGACCCCGGAAGGAATGCTTCAGGTCGAATGGGGCCGATTCCATGGAGCACGGGTTGGCGAAACTTTTGAAATTATCACCCGCGACCATACGAATACGGTTTCTCCGAGGGAAACGGAGATCGGCACAGCCAGCCTTCTCTCCATGAACGAAGAACGTGCAATATTAAAAGCGGAGTGGAACTCAATTCCGACAAATCCGCCTACAACGATGTGGCTGAAAGCACAGCTCCGCTAATCCGCCCATCCTTCACCCGAACCGATCGGCGACGGGAGGAGGCTTTTCGCATAAAGGTCGTAGAGGAATACAACAGCTCCGCCCCATCCCTCAGCCCCAGCTTTTCCCGAATTCGCTCGCGATAACTTTCTACCGTCTTCACGCTAAGGCTCAATTTCTCAGCAATCCCCTTTGGCATGTGCCCGCATCCTGTTAAACAAAAAACCTCGATTTCTCGATGGGACAGGTTTTCAAAAACCATCTTCTCCTCTGAACTTTTTCGATGATGATGTTCCAGATGTGAGCTTAAAAACAGATGGCCTCTCGTCACATTATGAATGGCCTGAACCAATGTCTCCTCATCATCTGCCGAAGAAACATAACCATCAGCTCCCGCGCGCATCGCCATCTCAGCATACAAATGCTCAAATTCCGGATCGCACGAAAACGTCAGAACGGGCATCCCTTTGAAGTTTCTCTTCAACCGCCGGAGCAGTGCAAATCCAGCGGGACTCCTCAGCGAAATATTGATCAAAACCAACTCAGGCTTATATTGCGAAACCAACTGGTAAGCCTCCGCATTGCAAGAGGCCTGACCGCACACCTCAATCAAGCTTTCTCGATTAATTCGTTCCGCCAACGTATTCCGCAACAAACAATAATCCTGCACAACAACCAACCGAATTAGATTTTCCTGCACCATGCAACGCCTCCTGATTAAGATACCGAAACTAGATTTCTCGTCTTATCAGTCGCTGGAGCTCCACAAATCTTCCCAGAAAAAATAACAAATAATGGGGGATCTCCCCACACAACAAAAAAAGCCCCGGGAAACCCGGAGCTTTCACAAAGAAACGGCATTGGATACAAAACCCAAACCGCCCTTAATTCAGAATGCGAAGATAGAAGTTTTTACTTCTTTTCAGCCAGCGTCAGCTTCTTGCCTGAATCCAACCACTGCTGCAGAATGATTTTGCAGTATTTGCTTTTGGAGATATGCATTGATGTCGCGCGTTTTTCCAAATCATCCGCCATTTTTTTCGACATGTTGATGCCGATGGTTTTGGTACCTTTTCCGATGGGGTTTGTTGCCATAATATTCACCTCTTATTTTTTTAAGACTCAGAGGAACATACTAAACAAAAATAAATATTCAAAGCAAAAAAGTGGGGAGAATCCCCACACGAAAACCATCCCTGCAAAAAGAAGAGCCCCTGTTCAGGGGCTTTCGTTAACACCGCATTAGCTAGTAGCGATAGTGTTCCGGCTTAAACGGGCCATCCTTGGGGATACCCAAATACTTCGCCTGAGCCGCGGTCAACCGATCCAGCTTCGCCCCCAACCGGCCGAGGTGCAGCTGGGCCACCTCTTCATCAAGATGTTTCGGCAACACATAAACGCCAATCGGATACTGATCTTTCGTCCCGTGCTTCTGCCATATTTCCATTTGCGCCAGCACCTGATTGGTGAAGCTGTTGGACATCACAAAACTCGGATGTCCGGTCGCACATCCCAAATTGACAAGGCGACCTTCTGCCAGCAACAGAATGCAGTTTCCTTTTGGGAAAACAACCTTGTCGACCTGCGGCTTAATGTTGATCCATTTGTATTTCCGGATTTTCTCCACCTGAATTTCTGAATCAAAGTGACCGATATTGCAGACAATCGCCTGGTTCTTCATCTGCCGCATGTGCCGCTCGGTGATCACATCGCTACAGCCGGTGGTGGTAACAAAAATATCCCCAAGCTTGCACGCCTCATCCATCGGCATCACCTCGAAGCCCGCCATGGTGGCCTGCAACGCGCAGATGGGGTCGATTTCTGTGACGATCACACGGGCGTTCTGTCCCTGCAGGGACTGACAGGATCCCTTGCCGACATCGCCGTAGCCACAAACAACGACAACTTTACCGGCAACCATTACATCAGTACCTCTCTTAAT
>JAEIOF010000143.1 GCA_016342445.1 Verrucomicrobiota bacterium
CCCCGGCTGTATCGCAGGTGAAAGAGCGTGCGCTCTTCGATCATATCGGCAGTTACTTCAACATTTCGTACACATTTCATTTTCTAAAACCTTGGGTTTTCTTAAGTCAAAAAATCGCGGGACACTAATTTGTTTGGAACCCCCTGTGCAATTCAATTATCGTCCTGTTTATGCAACTCAATCTGAACATTACACCGTATTATCAAAACTTGCTCGATTCTCTCGGGCCGAACCATCCGCTGCGCCGGACCGTCGAGCCGTTCGACGACCGAGCCCCCGCGCCCGGCGAACTCGCCGACCCGCTCGGCGAAGAGGCGCACAGCCCGTGCCCCGGCCTCATCCATACCTATCCAGACAAAGTTCTTCTGCTCGCCACCCTGACTTGCGCCGTCCATTGCCAATACTGCACCCGCGGCCGTCTAATAACGCACGCCCATACATTTAAAGGTATGGGAATGGGTTTTTCCAGCCATTGGAAAAAATCGGATGAAAAGTTCCAAGGGTTGGAAAAAAACAGCAAGCCGCAACGCAGTTGCTTCCAATACTTGGAAACGCATACAGAAATCAGAGATGTTCTGATCTCCGGTGGCGACCCGTTGACTCTCTCCGATGCCGAACTCGACGAACTGTTTTCCAGAGTCTGGAAAAGTAAACATATCCGGACCGTGCGGCTTGGTTCCAAAGTTCCCGCCGTCCTGCCGTCGCGCGTCACGCCGGAGCTGGCCGCCATTTTGGCGAAGCACCGCATCTGGCTTCAGCTGCACTTCATCCATCCGGCGGAGCTCACCGCTGAAACCACCTGCGCGCTCGACACCCTTGCCGCCGCGGGCGTCCCTATGGTCAGCCAGACCGTCCTCCTGAAAGGAATCAACGACGAGGCCGACACGCTGGCCGACCTCTTCTATGGCCTGCTCGAACGGCGGGTGAAACCCTACTACCTCTTTCAGTGCGATCCGGTGCTCGGCTCGTCCAGTTTCAGAACCCCGGTTCAACGCGGGCTCGATCTGATGTGCGAATTGCAGGGCAGGGTGTCCGGTCTCGCTCTGCCGCACTTCTGCATCGACGCGCCCGGCGGCGGCGGAAAAATCACCCTGCTTCCCGATACGGTTCTTCGCCGCGATGGCCACGAGATTGTCCTTACAAATTATCAGGGCAAAGAATACCGTTACCCCGACGATGAAACTGTTTCGTAAAAAACCGAAGGGTCAACGGATCGGGCTGGCGCTGGGCGGCGGCGGCGCGCGCGGGCTGGCACACATTCAGGTGCTCGAAACGCTTGATGAACTCGGCATCCGTCCGCACCGCATCGCGGGCACCAGCATCGGCGCGGTGATCGGCGCGCTCTACGCCTCCGGTCTCTCCGGGCTGGAAATCCGCGAGCTGGCGCATCACTGGCAGACCCCGCATCCGGAAAAGCGGGACGGAACGCTTCACCGGCGCGACCTGCGCCGCTGGGCGGCGATGCTCGACCCGTCGTTTGACCGCAGCGGACTCTTCAAGGGCGAACGAATCATCCGGTTTCTGTCGGACCATGTGAAATGCACCACCTTTGAGGAACTTGAAATTCCGTTGCTGCTCACCGCCGCCGACTACGGCGATGCCTCGGAGGTTGTATTTAACTCCGGCGATCTGCTTTCGGCGGTGCGCGCCAGCATGGCGATTCCCGGTGTCTTCACGCCGGTTGAGCGCGACGGGCGTCTGCTGCTCGACGGCGGCGTGGTGAATCCGCTTCCCTACGATCTGCTCCAGAAGGAGTGCAGTCTGGTCATTGCCATGGATGTCGGCGGCATCCGCCATGCGGATGCAAAACACCGCCCGACGTTTTTTGACACGGTCATCGGCAGCTTTGAAATTATGGAAGCGTCGATGATTCGTCACCGTCTGAATTTCAACCCGCCCGACATCTATCTGAAGCCGGTCATCCGTCATGTCGGCCTGCTCGAATTCTTCAAGGTGGATGAGATTCTCGAACAGTCCGCGCCGATCAAAGACGAGCTGCGCCGCAAGCTCCGCCGGATGGTTTGAGTGCGGCATTCGCTTCAGCTTCCGCCAGCCGTCCCTGTCTACAAGGCGTGCTTGGCCGTGAGCCCTTTGGAGGATTCGAAGGCGACAACCCGCTCGGCGAGTTTTAGCTCAACCCGATCTGGCGCAACGGTCAGTTCGATTTTTTCTTCCGGACGCCGCTTCTTCCCGCCTTCGCTCTTTGATCTATGGCGGGCAAGCCAAACATTGGAAAGCAGGATGGCCTTTTCGAGGCCGTCGCCGGTCTGGAAGTTCCAGACTTCATCGGGCTGGGCGAGGCGCGATCCGTCATAGATCGATTCGCTGTCCATGTTTTCCAAGGCTTGGAAAAGTTCGTCGTCGCTCAGCTCTTTAGTCGCTTCGATACAGACCGGATTGCGTTCGAGCGCGGCTTTCAGGAAGGGGGTCCAGTCGCTTCGGCTCATATCGCGCAAGGCGTAGAAGGCCAGATCCGCCGCCTGGTTTTCTGTCCGTATCGATTCGACATATTGAATGATTTCGCCGCGCTCCATATCCGGTGTGAGTTCCACTTTTTTCCAGACCTTGGAACTTTTCTTTCCAATGGTTGGCTCGCCCGCCATAGCCTTGGCGACGGCGGGAAACTCGGGTTCTAAATGCACGAAGCCGGCGAGCGCGGCGAGCATTTCGTTCTTCTGCTCGTTTTGGCATTCGAGCTTTTTGCCGAGTTCGGCCATGTGCTCGGGATCAAAATGTTTGATGGGGTTGTTTTTGAAAAACTCTTCGAGTTTGGGCAGGCAGATGCGGTCGGGCAGCGGGTCGCAGTAGAATTCTTCGGCATCGATTTCTTCGAGCAGTTTGTCGCGGGTGTTGTCGCTGACTTTGTAGGGCCCGGCGTGTTCGTAGGCGTAGGCGCGCTCGGCGGCGATCCAACGCTTTTTGCCGTGGTAGTTGTGGCAGATCTGGAAGCACTTCTGAAAGCGCGAGTTCTGGCGCAGAAAGTTGGCGAGAATCTCGAAGGTGATTTCGGTGGAGAGGTAGTCGCCGATGGTGCTTTTGAAGCGGTCGTATTCGGCGGGATCCATGGTGGAGTCGGGATAGATGCAGTGAACGTAGCCGCTGTTGTTGAAGACCATGGTGATCTGTTCGTTGCGGAGCGCGCGCTGCGCCTTATCGGTCAGCTCGGTGCCGTTGAACCACATGGCTTTGGTGACGATCCGCCGGTTGTTGGTGAGGAATCCTCCATTGTACGCAATGAAGTTCTGGGAGTGGAGCGGAGTGGCCATCAGGAAGATGTCTTTGAGCGGAATTTTGCAGATGATGAACAGCGCGGCGGCGTAGAGGGTGGAGAGCGAAACACATTCGCCCGCGCCGACGCGGTATTCGGCGCGCCGGGCGAAGGCGTCCATCGCTTCGACGGTTTCAGTTTTCCAGTAAGGGATCACCGTGCTGTCATATTTTTCGAGACCGAAGTGGCGGCGGATATCGAGATCAAAATAGTGCTGGTCGCCTTGATAGCCGAAGAGCGCGTTGCTGCGGCTGATGGTTTCGGCGTCCATGAAGGGCGAGAACCGATCCAGCTCGGTCTGCTGGTCGGTCAGCCCCCAGGTGTCGAGGTCGAGGTTGAACTCGTAGTGGTCGATGATGTACTGCTTGAGTCGGTTGACCTTTTTCGTCGGCGACATCTTGTCGATTTTTGCGAACCACGGATCGTCGCGCCACGCCCAGATGCGCGGGCTCATGATATTGGCGAGCAGCAGGGCATAGAGCAGTTCCGGAAAGACGAAAATTTCCATGTCCGACAGGGTGATCGCGGAGGAGTATTTTTCGAGGGCTTCAGTTTTTATAGCGTTTGTATTCATAATGGAAATTTAACTGCGGATGAACTCGGATATGCGCGGGTAAGAAATTTTCGTCATGCTGGTTTGGGTCAGATGGCATCTGTTTTTATCTGTGTTCATCTGTGGTTGATCCCTGTTTTTTCTTTTCCAACCGTTGGAAAGCGTATACTAATGGCCCCTTAAATCAAAAGGTTTTGCAATGTCTGACCCGTCAACCACACCCAAGAGCGCATCCCGGCCCGATGAGGAGATTCTCCTCGATCTGAATTTTGTCCCGCAGTGGGCCAAAAAAGCGCCGTCCGCCAATCACTATGCCTCGGACAACCGGTCTGAGCGCCGTCCGTCGCGCGATCGCCGCGACGGCCCGCCGCGCGGCGCTGACCGCCGGCCCCCGCGGTCGGATGATCGTCGGTCGCCGCCGCGCGGCAGGCCCGATGACCGCAGAGATGCGCGCGGCGAACAGCCGCAGCGCCGGGAGTTTGCCCCCCGTCCGCAATTCAAGGAACTTCCGGTGGAGATCAAATTTCTGCCCGATCAAAAAATGCTGGCCTCGCTGGTGCGGCAAATTCACCACTCCAAACGTGCTTATCCGCTGATGGATCTGGCGCATCTCTTTTTATCCGATCCGCGCGGCCATATGGTAAAGCTGGAGGTCAAGCCCGGTTCGGGAGATTTCAAACTCTATCAGGGCAAACGCTCCAAAATCGTCGCCACCAGCCGCGAGGTGCTGCTGCGCCAGATTCTCGAAAATCATCTCGAAGATTTCT
>JAEIOF010000144.1 GCA_016342445.1 Verrucomicrobiota bacterium
CGGTCGCTGTGACGCGAATAGAGGGCACGGTCTGCGTAGATCGCCTCTTCTGCCTTTTTGTATACCCATGGTATTATCAATTTGAGTGGAGAAGGGCTTTGTTTTGCGGTGATTGCCGTTGTCCTAATGGAAGAGATTACGGAAATTTTAATGAATGAATGAGTCTGGAGGCAAGCGCGCAGGTGCATGCGCCTGTCTATATCAACCGGAGAAATATGTATGTGTTGTTCGAATAAAAATTTGTTCTTGATCGCATCGGCTGTTATTGGAATCAGTGATGACTTCGATAGTGATACCACTGCGAGCTGGATCAGTGTGGGTGCCACGGCAACGACAATCGAGCACGACCCTGTCAGTGACGGGGACTATGACGACGGGAATGCGGCCATCCGGCTCGCCTATACCTCCGGCATGTTTCTCACCGGCGACGGCGTGAAGGATGATGGCGGGTTGAGGCTGGATTCGCAGAATGCCACTCCGGGCGACGAAGCCATGGGGCTGACCGTTTCGGGAACCATGACGAATGGCGAGATGCTGGTGTTTTCCGGAAGTGTGTATAATGACCAGAGCAGCTTTTGCAGATATAAGGCGCAGCTTTGGAACCTGACGGATGGCGGCCTGCTGAACGAGTCGGCGATTACCACCGTACAGGGCTATACCCATGTGGCCTACGTGCCGGTCGGTTTCAGCGTCGCCTACACCGCCACCGCAGCCGATGAGGGCGACACGTTGCAACTCCGGTTTATCGAGGACAATAACAATACGGAACGCGACATCTTCGTGGATAACCTTACCCTTACAACGTCCACCGAACCGCCACCGGTCTACGAACACCCCCGCCTGTTTTTCTCGACCAACGACCTGGCCGCATTGCAGGCCCAACGTCTCACCACCCATTCCGACGAATGGGCGCAATTGATTTCTACATGCAACAACCTGAATGGCACGACGCCGACCACGACGCCGCGTACGGCAACAGATCTTCTGGGGTATGAGGATAAAATCGTGGCGCTTGCCCTTGTCCCGCTGATCGATCCATCTCTTGGCTATCAGGCCACCAGCGAGAATTGGTTCTGGACCATCCTTAACTGGACGGAATGGGGCTCAGGCTACTGGTCTTGGCCGGATTACGGGCCGCACGGAAATCTGGAGACCGGTGAAATTCTGCGGGCGCTGGCCATTTGGTACGACCTGCAGTATCACAACCTCACTCCGACCGAACGAATCGATGCCGGCACGAAGCTCGCTGACTATGCCGACCGCTTCCGTAATTCCTATGAAAGATTCCGGACCACCGACAACGGCGAGCTGACCGGAAACCACTGCTGGAACGCGTTTGCGGCCGTGTCGGCGGTGCTTTATGCCTCCGACGAAGTTTCCCCAGCCCGCCAGGCCAACTGGACGAGCCTGCTCAACGGACACTACAACACGATTTCCAACCTGATGGATACCGTCATGAGCGATGGATCGACGGGCGAGGGCTTTACCTATTGGACGTATGGCATTGAGAAGCTCCTTCTTTGGTTCGAAACGCGCCGAGTCGGCGGCGATCCCGCTTTTGACGGGATCGACTGGTTCGAAAATACCGGCACCTACGGCATCTTCGGGATCATGCCGGGCGGAACCGATAACTATGGCGGAATCTCGCGCTACGACGATGCCGATCCGGATTACTGGGGCAATCCCTACAATGAGATTGCGCTGCTGGCCAAGGCCACGCAGGATCCGGTTGCGCAGTGGATGGCCAATGAGCTGGATCATAGCGGTTCAACCAAAAAGAATGCCTACCGCTATATGTTCTACGACGCAATGCTGCCGTCCATTAATCCGGAGACCGACCTGAATAATTGGCACTTTTTTGATGATTACGGGTTCTTTTTCTGGCGCACATCCTGGGCGAATACTGCTCAGCACTTTACCATGCGCTCCGGCCAGCACTCGCATGGACATAGCAAGGGCGATGACGGGCAATTCATGCTCAGCCGTTCGGGCGTTCCGTACATTGTGAACCTCGGCTATGCTGTGCCGCGTTATGCGAAAGACTGTAATGTGCTGCTGGTCGATGGAACCGGGCAGTATTCCGATGGCGACGACTGGGGAACGGTATTCAACACCAGCTGGCCGGGCAACTCCAACACCTGGGGGAAAACCCTGCATGTGCTGGCAAACAGTACCGACTATCAAACGGGCGATTTTTTCAATGTCCTGATCGATCCCACCCCAATGTATACCAGTTCGAAGCTCTCCAGCTGGCAGCGCGAAGTGGTTGGCCTCGGCGGTGACCTTTATTTGCTGCGCGACGATATTGCGACCACGTCATCGGCCAATCTGGATCTGCAGCTGCACGGACTCGTCACGGCGGCTTCCGGCGACACGTACAGTGAAAACAGTACCAGCAATCCGTGGTCGTCCACGGGTGCCGGGAAGTGGGATCTCACCGCCCGTTCCGGCACGCCCACGCTGAAGGTTCAGGATTTGTCGGGGGATTCATGGAGTTCCGTCATCGAGGAAACCTGGTTCTACTACAAGAATTCGGTGCTGACGCGCCGTGGAAACAATCTGAAACGCTCGCGGACGGGTACGGCGGGAACCTCCTTGATTTCATTTGGCTTTGACGATCTGATGACTGGTTGGACACAAACGGCCTGGACCAATGCCACGGCCGAAGGATGCCATGTTGTGGCCTCCGGCTCGCCGGTCATTGATGTCCTGTGGCCGCTCAACGGGGCTTCGGTTTCGGGCTCCGACGGATGGAGCGTGACCGGCAAAATGGCCGGCCGCCGGTTTGGCGACAGTTTCTTTGGCCGCGAAGTTACGGCGGTCCAGTACAACGGACTGAGCCTGCTGAGTGCCACAACGCCCGTTTCTTTCCATGCAAAAACAGAGCAGGTCTTGGGCGGGACTGTCCCGAACCGGATGGTTGTCAGTTCCGATGCCCCTGCGTCACTTACCCTCTATTCGCCGCACGAACCCGAGACGGTTTTGTTGAATGATCTGAGCGTGGCTTTTTCCTGGGCCGGTCAGCAGCTTGCGGTGACCGTTCCTGCCGGGACAAATTCGACAATTGATTTGGTGGATCCGGCTTATCTGGGGTGGCGGGATCTTCATTTCAGTCCGGCAGAGATCGCGAGCGGGCTGGCGGGGCTAGGCCTCGATTCAGATGCCGACGGAGCGACCAACTGGGACGAATATATTGCGGACACGAATCCGCGGAGTGACGCGGAATTTTTTGTCGCTGCGATCACGCCGATCCTTGTTTCCGGAAACCAGGAAATTTCCTTCGCGACCTCCTCCAACCGGATGTATGGAGTTGATTACCGAACCAACCTTCTGTCCGGAACCTGGACCACCTTGACGAATGGCCTGTCCGGCACGGGGGGCATTCTGACGATTACGGACAGCAACAAATATGAAAACTGCTTTTATCGCAGTACGGTCATGGTGCCGTAAATGAAAAGAGACGCATGACAAATAAAGCGGACAGAAAGAAGCTGCTGGTTCTGATAATCGGGGTGATCGCGGGGTTTTTCTGGCCGGTCACGGCCGCAGAGAGTCCATATCCGAACGGGGACACCTTCTGGTTCAGCTTCTATTCAACATCCGAAGCCGATTCGGTTTATGCGCTCGCCGGCGGGGCCACCGGTATCGGACCCTATTACGGCACGGATCAGTCGGGGGTGTTGGCGTGGGCCGATCTTTACAATACACACATCAGCTACAAGGTGCGTCCGGCCTGCATGAACGGGGCGGACTGGCAGGATGCGGGGTTTGTCTGGCCGAATGACGCAACGATTATTGCCGATACCGCGGCGGCCGTGAGCGCAGTGGCAACGAACACGTCTATCGGGCTGTGGGATCTGAATCCGGAAGAGCTGCGCTATTGGAAGCCCGCTGAACTGCGCTATCTGGAACTGGTTACCGCAACTGTTCGCGCGAACGATCCGTACGGGCGACCGGTAATGATGTATGAGCCGAACGCCCGCAATGCCGACGGACTTTCACAGACAGTTCCCTATCAGGATATTTGCGGGAAGGGAACCTATATCAGTACGACCAGCGCCTATCGGCATAATCGCATCTGGGCGCGCTGGTCGATGGAGCAGGAGCTGGAGGCCATTGCCGCGGCCAACACCAGCGCCGTCCCCTGGATTGTTTTATGGATGGCCGCTGACGCGGAAGAGGGCGAAGAGCATCTCATCCGCGACTGGTGCCGGCACGATGCCTACATGGGACTCATCATGGGCGGAAAGGGCATCAGCATCTGGTCCGGTTACCGGAATCGCGCCGGTTTTTCAGACGACTTTCAGGCTTATTTCGACGGTTATCTCTCTGTCGCCGCCGATCTCAACCTGAACCGTAATCTCGCGCCGGTTTTTCTCTACGGCACAGATGTGTCCGGGGTTACGCACACCGTGACCGCCGGCCCGAATGAGCTCGAGCTGATCTATGGAGGTGCAACCAACCACTATCCGTCCGTTACCTATACGATGCGCGAACTCCATGGGCAGCAATATCTCTTCATGGTCAACTCCGCCACGCAGGCCGTGACATTGACCTTCAACGGGGT
>JAEIOF010000145.1 GCA_016342445.1 Verrucomicrobiota bacterium
TGAGCGCGTAGCTCATGGGCTGGTACATAAAGATCCACGGGCAGTCTTCGATGATGAGATCGGCCATCTCTTCGCAGAGGCGGTCTTTTTCTTCGCCGGGCAGAAGCAGGCGGATTTTTTCGTAGAGGCGGTCCGCGTCGGGGTTGACGTAGTTGGCGTGGTTGGGGCCGGGCGAGACGTTGGCGCTGTGGAAGAGCTGTAGAAAGTTTTCAGGGTCGGGATAGTCGGCAACCCAGCCGAGCTGGAAGAGCTGCGCCTGACGGCGATCCATTTTATCGAGGAAGGTGGGCCAGTTGTTGTAGCTGGCTCTGAGCACGACGCCAGCCTGGTCGAACATGTCGATCAGCAGGTCGACACGTTCGCGCACATCGGACTGGGCACCGCCCAGCTCAATCGTCAGCTCAAGCCGCCGCCCGGTTTCGGGGTCGATGCCGTCAGGGTAGCCGGCCTCGGCCAAAAGCGTTTTTGCTTTTTCTAGGTTGTAGGAATAGGCGGTCGGTTCCGGCTTGAATCCGGCGAGCGGGTCGGGGACGGGGCCGTACACGGGGGTCACGCGTCCGTTGTAGTATTTGACGAGCACACCGGGGTCGAACGCGCAGGAGAGCGCCTGCCGCAGCTTTTTGTTTTTGCCGACGACGGAGTCGTCCATGTTGAAGCCGATATAGAACAGGTCGAGCGTCGGGCTGGCGACCAGCTCCACCTTTTGCTCTTTGAGTTCTTCGACCAGTCCGCTGTCGGGCGTGATGACCACGTCCCAGTTGTCGCGCGAAATGCCGCTCAGGCTGAACTGGCCGGCGAGAAACATCATCCACTGGGTGGCGCTGTCGTCGACGACGTATTGAACGATGCGGTCGAGGAAGGGAAGTTGCTTGCCCGCATCATCAAGCAATCCGGCGGCGCGGTCTTCGGCGGAGCCTTCGGATGGATAGAGTTCCACCCGGCCCGTCTCAATCCATTTGGGGTTGCGGACAAATTCGATTCGGTAGTTGCGTTTCCACTTGCGGAGAATGTGAGGGCCGGTGCCGACGGGATGGTTGACGAAGTCGTCGCCATAGAATTCAACGGCCTCGCGCGGGACGGCGAAGCTGTAGTGCATGGCAAGAATCCAGAGGAGCTGCGGGTACGGGCCGGTAAGCTGAATCTGGAGGGTCCGCTCGTCAAGCGCGCGAAGCCCTTCGACGGGCGCATCGTAATCGGTCGGCGCGGTGCCTTCAGAGGCGGCGCGGAAGTCGTCGAGCCCGATGATTCGCCCGATGAAGGCCCAGTAGCCGGAGGAGGCGTTTTTGAGATCGGCGACGCGCTTGATCGAATAGACAAAATCTTCGGCGGTCAGCTCGCGGCCCTTCCCTTCGGAAAAACAGGGGTCGTCCTGAAAGAAAATGCCGTCGCGGATTACAAAGGTGTAGGTGAGGCCGTCGGCGGAAACAGATGGCATCGCGGCGGCCAGCGACGGTTCGACGCGATAGGGCCGGTCGAGATAGGCGTACTGCAGAAGCCCTTCGTAAACACGGGCAATGACCATGGAAGAAGCGACATCCCCCGCTCTGGCGGGATCAAACCCCTGAATGCGAGAGGTCTGTCCGTAGAGAACCTGTTCGTCTTCAAAGCGGAGTGTGTCGAGGCCCTGTCTGCCACAGGCTGAAAGAAGAACCAAAAAAAACAGAGCAACGGAACCGTGGAAGAATCTCTTCATTCCATTAGTCCATTGCTCCATTACGATACTCCCATTTTGTAGAGTCGGCCCGGTGGGCCGAAGTGCGCTCATAGAGCGCACACTACATTATTGCACGGGGATTTCAGGGAAAGCCGGAGCCTGTTGAGCAGGAGCTGTCGGAATGACGGCACTGTCCATCAGCGACTCGTTGGCACTTCCTGCAAATAGAATGCCGAGGATCAGCGTGTTGACGAGAAACAGAACGCCGATGCTGACAGTCGCTTTGGTCAACACGTTGCCGGCGCGTGCGCCGAACAAAGAGTCGTTCCCGCCGCCGCCGAATGCCATACCGAGGCCTTCGCTCTTCGATTTCTGCAACAGAACCAGCCCGATCAGCGCGAGGCAGCAGGCGGCTTCCAGAATAACTAACAAGGTTCGAAATACATTCATCATTTTCTCCTGAGAGGTTCTCTACATTCCGGCTTTAACAATGGCCGCGAACGAACGGGCGTCAAGTGCCGCGCCGCCGATCAGACCGCCATCGATGTCCGGCTGGGAAAGCAGTTCTTTCGCGTTGTCGGGCTTCATGCTGCCACCGTACTGAATCCGGAGACCGTCAGCCGCGTCCTGGCCGACCATGTCCGCAATGACACCGCGGATGAACTTGTGCACGGCCTGCGCCTGCTCGCTGGTGGCGGTTTTGCCGGTACCGATAGCCCAAACGGGCTCGTAAGCAACCACTACATCTTTAAACTGTTCGGCGGTGATATCAGCCAGGCTTCCGCGAACCTGTGCCTCGACCACCGACTCGGTGTTACCCGCTTCGCGGTCTTCAAGTTTTTCACCGACACAAACGATCGGGCGCAGGTTTTTCTCGAGGGCTTTTTTCACCTTCTTGTTCACCCAGAAGTCGGTTTCCTTGTAGTACTCGCGGCGTTCGCTGTGGCCGAGGATGACATACTTGACGAACAGCTCCTTGAGCATCGTGTGGGAGATTTCGCCGGTATAGGCGCCGTCATCTTCCGAACTCATGTTCTGGCAGCCCAGCTTGATCTGGGTGTCGGCAATCTCATCGCCAACCACTTTAAGCGCAGTGAACGGCGGGCAAACGACGGCTTCGACGTCCATGCAGTCGGCGAGTTCGAGCTTCAACCCTTCGATGAGCGTAAGCGCGTCTTCGATGGTTTTGTTCATCTTCCAGTTTCCGGCAATAATCGGTTTTCTCATCAGGATCTCCATTCAGTTAAAAGGCTTAAAAATGAGGGGAGAATCTACCGAACCCGCCCACGATACGCAACGCCCAAAAACGGGCAAAAAAAAGCCCCCGGTCGAAACCGGAGGCTTTAAGCGTTCCAGGGGCTGGAAACTCTATTTATCGGTCAGCGCAACAATGCCGGGGAGTTGCTTGCCTTCCATGAACTCGAGAGAGGCACCGCCACCGGTGGAGACGTGGCTCATCTGGTCGGCGACGCCGGACAAATTGACCGCCGCTACGCTGTCGCCGCCGCCGATGATGCTGATGCTGTCGGACTTGGCCACCGCTTCGCAGACGGAAAAGGTTCCGGCGGCAAACGGGGCCATTTCGAAGCAGCCCATCGGGCCGTTCCAAACCACGGTTTTGGCATTGGCAACCGCGTCGCAGTACAGCTCGATGGTTTTCGGGCCGATGTCGAGGGCCATCCAGCCGTCTTCGATGGAGTCGCCAACCACTTTCACGTTGGCTTCTGCGGAGAAGGCATCCGCCACGGTGTTGTCGATCGGCAGAAGGAACTCAACGCCTTTTTCTTCAGCCTGTTTCAGGATCTGAGCGGCGAGTTCAACCTTGTCCTCTTCCACGAGGGATCCGCCGATGGCTTTGCCCTGCGCTTTGTAGAAGGTGTAGGCCATGCCGCCGCCGATGAGAATTTTGTCGCATTTGTCCAGGAAGTTGGTGACTACATCGATTTTTCCGGAGATCTTCGCGCCGCCGATGATGGCGACAAACGGTTTGACCGGACTCTCGAGCGCTTTACCGAGGTATTCAATTTCTTTTTCGAGAAGGAAGCCGGCGGCGCACTGGTCGATATATTTGGTGACGCCGACCATCGAGGCGTGCGCACGGTGCGCGGTGCCGAAGGCATCGGAGACATACACATCACCAAAGGAGGCCAGCTCTTTGGAAAACGCATCCTGTTTGGTTTTCATTTCCGCTTTGGCGGCAGCCTTTTCTTCGTCGGTCGCATCGTCGGCCAGCTTGGCCTTGCCCTCTTCTTCGGCATAGAAACGGACGTTTTCAAGAACAAGGATTTCGCCGGCTTTCAACTCATCGACGAGCGCTTTCACTTCCGGGCCGATCACATCGGGGGCGAGCGTCACCTTGGCGCTCACCAGCTCCGCGAGGCGGTCGGCGGCGGGTTTAAGCGAAAACTCTGGGTTCTTTTTGCCTTTCGGGCGTCCGCAGTGGCTCATCAGCACAAGCGAACCGCCATGCTCGAGAACATAGTTGATGGACGGAAGCGCCGCCGTGATGCGGGTATCGTCGCCCACCACGCCGTCTTTGACCGGCACATTAAAGTCCACACGCATCAGGACTTTTTTGCCCTGCACATCGAGATCGCGAAGCGTCAGTTTGTTCATGATTGAATCTCCTTTTGGTTTAAAAATGAGCCGGAATAATAATGGAATTCGCCGACGGCACAAGTTTCCAATGCCTGGAACTGACTGCGGCTGGGCTGGCTGTTTTTTTTCCAAACACTGGAACTTTTGGGATCCGTTTTTCCAACCATTGGAAAAACGGTGTGAAAAAGTTCCGAACATTGGAAAGAAAAAGCCGCCCCGGAGACCGG
>JAEIOF010000146.1 GCA_016342445.1 Verrucomicrobiota bacterium
AGAGACAGTTGGTTTTCATAACCCGCATTCCTAATTTAAATAAAACGACTCGATCAGATTTATGCCGCTCCGACGGATTTCTACCGCACCGAGGTTGTCGGTGTAAAGCACCGTGCCGTTGGCCCCGAAATAGACAACCGCGATTTGATGAATCCCCGGAGAGAGCTCCAGCTCGGCGGTATAAGCTTTGGCGGGGAAAAAACGAGAAATACGCAGATCGGCGTTTTCGCTCACACTGACTCCGACTCCCGCAAGCAACCCCGCGAGCAGCCCTTGGGATTCGCCCCATTTTTCTTTAGCGGCCTGTTGCGCCTGCGCCGCCGCGATCCCTTTGGTGACCGTCCGCGAAACGGTTTTCAGATAGGTCAGCGGCTTTTGAATTTCAAAGGCGGCCTCGGCGGCGTTTTCCAGGCTCTCCAGCGGTTCGAGGCGCGGCCCGCGCTGCCCATCGATGAATACCGCGGCGGAGCTCACACGCGAGCCCCGTTTTTTGATCGTCGGCAGTTGAAACTTAAAGGTGTAGCCGGGCTCAACGCCGGGCCAGGGGATCACGCTGGCACCCGCTAGCTGTTGTCCGCCCGTTCGGCGCTCCTGCGAGCCGGCGATAAAAATCTGATTGAGCTGCGTGTGAATCCAGAAGGTGTCGGCCCGTTTTTCCGGTGCCTGTCCGATCAGGCTGAGAAGCGGAACCTTCACCGTTCCGGCAGCGGGCGGTTGAAGAGCGGCGGTGAGGTTGACGCCGGGGGAGATGTCCGGCTGAAGGGTGCGGGCACGGTCGATTTTTTTCAGGTCAATGGCCGCCTCATCCATCCGCCCTTCGGCGCGGTAGATTTGCAGACTGAGCCAGCGGCCCAGAGCGGAGTTCTGAAACCGGTTGTTGCCGACACGAAACGGCTCGTCGAGTTCGCTGGCGGCCTCGTATTTCTGCGCGATTTTCCAGTAGCGGCTTTCGAGCACCTTTAGTTTTTCGTCGATGCGCCGGATCTCCACAAAGGCCTCGTCGAACTCGTCGAGCGCGAGGTAATTCAGCGCCTTAAACACGTTCACATAAATCGTTTCGTAGTCTTCGCCCGCGTAGGTGAGCACGTTGTCGTTCAGCAGAAGCGAGGCCGCGCCGCGCGAAACGCTTTTCACAAAGGCATCATCCATGCCCCGTTCGGCGGCTTCCAGCGACAGGTTGCTGGCCTCGTAGTCGCCGAGGTAGTGCTGAAGCATTCCGAGATCGAGCAGATACAGCACGCGGTCTTTAGCCGGATAACGCCACCGGTTGTTTTCGATCTGCGTTTTAGCGGCGGCGAAATCGCCGCGCGCCAGCAGTTGATCCGCGCCGATGTACTGCCCCTTTTCGGTCCACAGTGTTCCGCAGCCGGAGAGACAGAGCAACGAGATCAAAAGATAAAGGACTGACAGAAATCGAGGCACAAACGTCAACACCCGTTGTTAAAGTTTGAAGAGCGGTTTTTTCACAACCTTTTTGATCTTCTTGGTGCCGATCCAAACCTTTTCATTGCTCTCGATGGCGATCAGCTCGAGGTCGGTCTGATAAAATTTCACCTGCTCGCGGCCCTCGACATCCATTTGTGTTTTGATGCTTCCCTTGAGCATATAATCGGCACCGGTTTCGGCGGCGAGGCGCTTGGCCGTTTCTTCGGTGGCGAACTGCTGCTGCTCGAGGCGCTCCTGACGGATTTCGGTGCGCTCATAGGCGTTGGCCACAAACTTCACTTTGCCGCTATTGACCAGCTCGCGCTCGATGTCTTTAGCGAACACGCCGGTTTCCAGATGCTCGGAGCTCATGTTGCGGATCGTCCCGACAATCACCACCGGCTTTTTCCCGGTGCGCGCGATGTAGTCGTCGGCCCACGGATGGGCAAAAACCTGGCCGATCATTTCCTCGGCGACGAAGCGCGAGTCGGAGTCGTTCCAGCGCCCGCTCAGATCGATGGTTTTGTCGACGGCGACGCGGTCGACTTTGGTGGCACATCCGGAAAGGCCGGCGGCGAGCAGAAGCAGAACGGCAAAACGAAGCATGTGTTTCATAAGACCCCCTTTTTTTGAGGCGTTCAGTCTAAGCAAAAATTGTTTCTGGCGCAATCTTTCCAAAGGTTGGAGCAACGGCGTGGCCGCTTGCTGGTTTTTTCCAAGGAATGGAAAACGGGGTGGAGGCTCAGCCTCCTCAGCCGAGACCGACGTCGAGGGCCATCATGACGGCGAAGCCGAGCATGGCGCCGAGCGTGGCGATATCAGTATTTTTTTCGGCCTGCGATTCAGGAATCAATTCTTCGACCACCACGAAGATCATCGCGCCGGCGGCGAAGGAGAGGGCGTAGGGCAGAATCGGCCGCATCAGCAAAACAGCGGCCGCACCGATCACCCCGGCGATCGGTTCGACCGCGCCGGAGAGCTGGCCGTACCAGAAACATTTGCGGCGCGACATGCCTTCGCGGCGAAGCGGTACCGAGACGGCCGCGCCTTCGGGGAAGTTTTGAATGCCGATCCCGATGGCGAGCGCGATGGCGCCGGCCAGCGTGGCGGAGGGCAGGTTGTAGGCCACGGCGCCGAAGGCAACGCCGATGGCGAGTCCTTCGGGAATGTTGTGCAGGGTGATCGCCAGCACAAGCAGTACACTTCTTCGCCATGTGGTTGGAATTCCTTCCGCCTCTTCCAGCGGCTTATCCAAATGCAGATGCGGCAGAACCAGGTCGATTCCGCGCAGAAAAACGCCGCCGAGCAGAAAGCCGACTACGGCGGGAATCCATGAGGGAACGGAGCCCTCGGCCTCCGCCATTTCGATGGCGGGGGCGAGTAGCGACCAGAAGCTGGCGGCGATCATCACGCCGGCGGCGAAGCCGAGCATGGCGTCGAGCACTTTACGGTTGATCGTTTTGAAAAAGAAAACGAGCGAGGCGCCGAGCGCGGTGACACCCCACGTGAAGAGGGTCGCCAGCAGGGCTTGCATCACCGGATTTAGATCAACAAACCAGTTAGCCATTTTGAGCTCTTTTGTTTTCCAAACCTTGGAATTCTTTTGTCCTTATTCTGCGCCGCAGCATTTTTTATATTTTTTGCCGCTTCCGCAGATGCAGGGATCGTTGCGACCGACTTTTGAGCCATCGGGGCGTGTTGCGCCGGGCGCGTGATGCACCGCAGGCGGCGCATTATGCCCCGCGTCCGGCGCCATGCCGGCATGTTGTTTGGCGGCGGCCATGGCGGAGGCTTGCGACTGCGCCTGGTTACTCACCATCATCTTATTGAGCGAGGTCCAGAAGCTTTGCAGGTTTTCCATGGAGGAGCCGGTGCGGAAGATATTCTGACCGATTTCGGATTTGATGCGGTCCATCAGATCGCCGAACAGGTTGAAGGCCTCGCGCTTGTATTCGACGAGCGGGTCGCGCTGCCCGTAGGCGCGCAGGCCGATCCCCTCGCGCAGGCTGTCCATGTTGCGCAGATATTCCTGCCAGTGTTCGTCTACGGACTGCAGAATCACCATCTGCTCAAGCTGTTTCACCCGCTCGGGGGTTTCGCTCGCCACTTTCAGCTCGTAAGCGGCCTTGACGCGGTCAAACACCGCATCGATCAGCGCGTCGGCATCGGCGTCGGCGGCCAGATCGTCGGCGCGCAGGCCGATGGGGAAGGTGGCGTTGGCCCAGGTGACGAATTCGGCGAAAGCGTCTTTGCCGCCGTTAATCGCCACGTCCGCGTTGTCGGAGACGATATCGGTGATGATATCGTAAAGTTCGTTGCGCGGGTTTTCGCTGTTCAAAACGGTCTGGCGGAAGCCGTAGATCACCTCGCGCTGCTGGTTCATCACGTCGTCATACTTCAATGTGTTTTTTCGGATGCCGAAGTTCATTTGCTCGACGCGCTGCTGTGCTTTTTCGATCGATTTGTTGAGCCATGGGTGTTCGAGCACTTCGCCTTCTTCGATGCCGAGGCGTTCCATGATGCTTGCAATGCGGTCGGAGCCGAACAGGCGCATCAGATCGTCTTCGAGCGAGACGTAGAAGCGGGAGATGCCGGGGTCGCCCTGACGCGCGCAGCGTCCGCGCAGCTGGCGGTCGATGCGGCGCGACTCGTGGCGCTCGGAGGCGATCACATAGAGCCCGCAGGGTTTGTCCAACAGCAGTTGTTTGAGCGTTTGGGTTTCGCCGTCCGGTTTGTCGTTGAGCGAAAGGGAGGTGGAGGCCCGCTGTTCGGCGGACATCCAGACGACATCGGTGCCGAGTTTAATATCGGTTCCGCGGCCCGCCATGTTGGTGGCGATGGTGATGGCACCGGGCTGCCCGGCCATGGAGACAATTTCGGCCTCGCGCGCATGGTTCTTGGCGTTGAGCACGTTGTGCGGAATGCCCTGGCGGTCGAGCAGACGGCTGATCACCTCGGAGGTGTCAACCGTCGCGGTTCCGACCAGAATCGGTTGCTTG
>JAEIOF010000147.1 GCA_016342445.1 Verrucomicrobiota bacterium
AATCCTGCAAAAGCCAAAAAGCAGCTCGGTTGGGAGCCGATCGTCAAATTCGAAGAGCTCGTCAAAATCATGACGGAGGGGGATCTCAAAATCCTCGATGGCGCTCCGTACTCAAAAGGATTCTAGGGGGGAGAGTTCTAACCACCTGAAAGCGCAGCGATAAATAATTTTTGTACTCAAAAATAGTGACCATCGGGAACGGTTCAATTCTCACTAATGACTGCCTGGCCAACGGGCCGCAGGTTGGCATTGGTTTTATAGCAGTAGCATCCGGGTAATCCCCGGATGGGTCGGAATAAAAGGTATGGTCGGCTTGCCCCGTCGAAGACCTGGGGGCAGACCACAGCCCTGATGCACAGGGCTTGATTTTGACCGGTTCACCGGGATGCAAACAGGTTTGTATCTCCGGTAACCCGATAAAAATCGTTCCCATTTATTCCTCTCCCTAACGGCGGAACAGAGTTTTTCGATTAGATAAACCCCCGCCGTCAAATAAAGCAGAGAAACTGCCGATCCGCCGCCCATTGGCGAAAGCGGAAAATCAGTGTGGATTAGTGGTTAAAACCAAATCTTACGGATATTTAACTAGCGCGCATTCGCGTTAATTAGCGTGCATTAGCGGTTAGAAAGGAAGTTTTATGAATAAGAATTCAAAAATTTATATAGCGGGACATTTAGGGCTGGTGGGCGGCGGAATTTGGCGGGCCTTTGAGCGGCACGGCTACACCAACCTGATCGGACGCTCCATTGATGAGCTGGATCTGATCAATCAGCAATCGGTCGAGGAGTTCTTTGCCAAAGAAAAACCGGAAGTGGTCGTGCTGGTGGCGGCCAAGGTTGGCGGCATTCAGGCCAACAACATCTACCGCGGGCAGTTTATCTACGAAAATATCATGATCGAGATGAACGTCATTCATGCGGCGTACAAGCACGGGGTCAAAAAATTGCTGTTTCTTGGATCAAGTTGCATTTACCCGAAACTCGCGCCGCAGCCCATTACAGAAGAGGCGCTGCTGACCGGGCCGCTTGAGCCGACCAATGAGCCGTACGCCATCGCCAAGATCGCCGGTATCCGGCTGTGCGATGCCTACAATCGGCAGTACGGCACCAACTTCATCTCCGCTATGCCGACGAATATGTACGGCCCGGGTGACAACTATCATCCGGAAAACTCCCATGTTCTTCCTGCTATGATCCGCAAAATGCATCTGGCTCGTGCGCTGGAGCGTGGCGACTTCGAGGAACTCGCCCGTGTCTATCGACACGAGTTGGCGGTTGGAAGTTCTCAGTTGGCAGAGGTAGAAACTTCAAACTTCAAACCTCAAACATCAAACAGTGATCTCCTCGATTGGCTTGCGAAGTCCGGCATCACGCTGACTTCCGATCTCTGTCCTCCGACCTCCGGGACGCGCAACGTCACCCTCGCGTGTTGGGGAACCGGTTCGCCGCTGCGCGAATTTCTTTACTCCGATGATCTGGCCGAGGCCTGTGTGTTCCTCGTCGAAAACGGCAACTATGAAAACATGGCGTTTACGGATGAGTCCGGCACGGTTCAGTCTCACATCAACGTCGGATCGAGTAAGGAAGTCACCATCAAAGAGCTCGCCGAAACCATCAAAGCGGTGGTTGGTTTTGAAGGGGAGATTGAATGGGATGCATCGAAGCCTGACGGCACCCCGCGCAAGCTTATGGACTCCTCGCGCATCAACGCCCTCGGCTGGACGGCTCAGGTGGCCCTTAAGGATGGTATAGCGAAAGCGTATGATGATTTTCTCACCCGTTATACAAAGTAGCATATGAATCGAACACTGATTGTTGGCCACAAAGGGCAACTCGGCACAGACTGTATGGCGGTGCTGGGGAAAAATGCCGGCGGGGTCGACCTTCCGGAGATCGATATCACCGATCGATTCCAATGTTTGGAAAAACTGAACGAGCTCGCTCCGTCAGTGATTGTGAACTGCGCGGCGTATACGGCGGTGGATGCGTGTGAGACGGATCCGGTTTGCTGGAAAGTCAATGCGGACGGGCCGAAGCATCTGGCGGAATGGGCGGCGGCCAACGGGGCGTTTTTGGTGCAGATTTCAACCGACTACGTTTTCGACGGGCAGAGGCCGTTGTTCGAAGCCTGTGTCGAAACCGACCCGCCGGTGCCGGTTTCCGAATATGGCAGATCCAAGCTCGCTGGAGAACGGGCGGTTTTGGAGAGCGGTGCGCAAGCGGCGATTCTGCGCACAGCGTGGCTGTACGGAGCAAACGGAAAGAATTTCCTGAAAACCATGCTGCGGTTGGCGTTGCAGAATCCGGATCGCGAGATTCGGGTGGTCAACGACCAGTTTGGATCGCCGACCTGGTCGCACACGCTTGCGCGGCAGATCGCGGCGGTCGTCGATGCAAAAGCAACCGGCATTTTTCATGCGACCTCAGAAGGGCATTGCAACTGGTTCGATCTGGCCTCTCGATTCTTGAGTTTAATGAATGTGCCACACTGCAGGGCACCTTGTACCACTGCTGAATATCCGACCCCGGCGAAGCGGCCCGCTAATTCGATTCTGGAGAATGCCGCCTTGAAAAAACTGGGGATCAACCAGTTTGGTAATTGGGAAGAGGAATTGGCGCACTTCGTCAGCAAGCATGGAGATGCTTTGCGGGCTGAAATTCAGAAGAGTCTTAACCACTAATCTACACTAATGACTGTTTGGCCAATGGGCCGCAGTAAAGAACAGGTTTTGTTAAGTTTTAGCAGTTCGGGTAATCCCCGTATGGGGACCAGCGGCTTCGATTAGAAGAAGCTCCGCCGTTGCTAGGTGTAAAGAGGGATACTTCCCCGTCGCCCATTGGCGAAGCGGAAAAATCAGTGTGGATTCGTGGCCAGAAAATATTAACCGCAGCGTTTTTACCGATTTCGACGACTTAAACGAACGCAGTGTTTTAACGATTTCAACGGGTTCGGCGTTTTCCGCCTTCGGCGGATCTGCCGGAAGCCGGCAACGGAGTAGACTATGAAAAGGGTACTTGTAACAGGTGGTGCAGGATTTATCGGGTCGGCGGTTTGCCGTTATCTGGTGAAAGAGAAGGGCATTCAGGTTCTGAATGTGGATAAGCTCACCTATGCGGGCAATACAGAATCTCTGAAGGAGATTGCCGACAGCCCTCTATATCGATTTGAGCAGGCCGACATTTGTGACCAGGAAAAGATCGCGGCTCTTTTCGCAGATTTTCAACCGGATGCGGTGATGCATCTGGCTGCGGAGTCACACGTGGACCGTTCGATTGACGGTCCGTCTGCATTTATCGAAACCAATATTGTCGGCACCTACAGCATGCTCGAAGCGGCGCGAGAGTATTGGGCATCTCTCCCCAAAAATGCGGAGCAAAGGAATCAGTCTTCGGACCTCCGTCCTCTGTCCTCTGATTTCCGCTTTCATCACATTTCAACCGATGAGGTTTACGGCTCATTAGGTGAAACCGGTTTGTTCACAGAAACCACGCCTTATGATCCGCGCTCGCCATATTCTGCAAGCAAAGCTTCTTCAGATCACTTAGTGATGGCGTGGCACCATACATACGGGTTGCCGGTGGTGATCACGAATTGTTCGAATAATTACGGCCCATATCATTTCCCGGAAAAACTGATTCCGCTGGTGATCCTTAATGCGCTGGATGAGAAGCCTCTTCCAATTTATGGAAAAGGTGATCAAATCCGGGACTGGCTTTATGTTGATGACCACGCTCGCGCGTTGGTCACCGCCGTCGAAAAAGGTGTGCCTGGCGAGACCTATAATGTGGGGGGCCGCAACGAGCGAACAAACTTAGAAGTAGTGGAGACAATATGCGCGATTCTAGACGAACTCGCGCCATTATCTCAGAAGTCAAAGGTCAAAGGTCAAAAGTCAGAGTCGCTGACCTCCGATCTCCGATCTCCGACCTCTGGGCAAAAGTTATCGAGCTACAAGGATCTGATAACTTTTGTTCAAGACCGCCCGGGGCACGACATGCGTTACGCTATTGATGCGACCAAGCTCGAAACGAGACTGGGTTGGAAGGCTCGGGAAAACTTTGATACCGGTATTCGGAAAACGATCCAATGGTATCTCGACAATCCTTGGTGGTGGAAACCCATCCGTGAAGGCCGATACTCGGGTGAACGGCTTGGTAAAGGATAGAACGTTGTAATGAGTGGCCTGTCCCGCCGAAGCTTCATGCGAAGGCGGATGGTGGAGGCCGATTCGCTCTGGGAAATATTCGGGAGAGCGTCTGGGCAGGGCTTAAGCTGAAGAACCCGCAGGTAGATAATCTAAAGGGAGATTCTTATGACAAATCGTAAAGGTATAATTCTG
>JAEIOF010000148.1 GCA_016342445.1 Verrucomicrobiota bacterium
AAGCGCGAGTGGGGCGGCTGTTCCTCAAAGGCTCTGCGGCAACTCGCGACGCAGGTGAGCGGCTTCGTTCTTCCAATCATTGGAAAAAACAAACACCGAGAGGAGTTTGTCACCTGCGGCGGCGTCCGGCTGAAGGAGGTAAACTTCCAGACCTTGGAAAGTCGTTTAGTTCCCGGTCTCTATTTCGCGGGTGAGGTGCTCGATATCGATGCGCTGACTGGCGGCTTCAATCTGCAGGCGGCCTGGACCACCGGCTATCTTGCCGCACAATCAATTGCCGGCGAGTAGGCTGCGAGCCTGCTCCAGTGCGTGTGCAATATCTTTGTGAATCCGGTCATGCCCGATTTTCTGAATCAATCCGGCTTTTTTCATGGCGTCAGTGGGTTGCTTGTGAATGCCGGAGATGAGCAGAATGGTGCCGGTTCGGCGCGTAGAATCCACCATCTCTTCGAGCGCTCGCAAGCCGGTGGCGTCGATGGCCGGAACATGCCGCAGACGCAGAATGAGAACCTTCGGCATTTTTATTTTCCGGATTTCATCCTGAAACATGCTGGCGGCTCCGAAGAAGAAGGGGCCGTCAATTTCGAACACCTCCACATTTTGCGGCACATCCAGCGGCACGGTTTTCTCCTCTTCGTTCTCATCGTCGAGATGGATAATTCCTGCCTGTGTGACGGTTTCCATCCGGCGCATGAAGAGGAAGGCGGAGAGGACAACCCCGGTTCCAATCGCGACGGTCAGGTCGGCAAAGACGGTGAGCCCGAAGACGGCGAGCAACACGAGGACGTCGCTGCGCGGACTTCGGAAAAGTTTCACGAAAAAGCGCCACTCGCTCATGTTGTAGGCGACGACCAGCAGAATCGCGGCCAGCGCGGGCATGGGGATGAGTGCGGCGTAGCGTCCGAAGAAAAGCAGAATCAGGGTCAGTGTGACGGCGTGAACGATTCCGGCCAGCGGAGTGGTGCCGCCGTTTTTAATGTTGGTGGCCGTGCGCGCGATGGCGCCGGTGGCGGGAATGCCCCCGAAGAGCGGGCAGATGATGTTGGCAATACCTTGCGCGACCAGTTCCATGTTGGAGCGGTGGCGCTGGCCGGTCATCCCGTCGGCGACGACTGCGGACAGCAACGACTCAATGGCCGCCAGCAACGCGATGGTCATCGCGGGTGCAAAGAGGTTTTTCATCAACTCAAGATTGACGGAGGGGAACGCAAAAGAGGGAAGATGATTCGGGACTCCGCCGAACCGGGTTCCGATGGTTTCGACGGGAAGGCTGAGCAGTGAAACCAGCAACGTGGTGATGACGATCGCAATTAGCGAGCCGGGGATGCGGCGGGTGATTTTTGGCCAGATGATCATGATCAGCAGGGCGAGCAGGCCGAGTCCGGCGGAGAGCGGGTCGATTAAGCTCAGGTGGGTTCCAATGGCTTCGAGTTTGCCGATGAATGCACCGGGAAACGTCTCCAGTTGCATACCGAGAAAGGCCGGGATTTGGGTGACCGCGATGATGACTGCAATTCCGGTGGTGAACCCGATGATCAGCGGATAGGGCAGATATTTAATGATCGAGCCGAGGCGGCAGACGCCCATCAGTACGAGAATTACGCCCGCCATGAGTGTCGCAACGGTCAGGCCGGCCATGCCGTACTGCTGAACGATGCCGTACACAATGATGATGAACGCGCCGGTCGGCCCGCCGATCTGTACGCGGCTTCCGCTGAAAAAGGAGATGAGAAACCCGGCGATGATCGCGGTATAGAGTCCTTGTTCCGGGCTGACCCCGGAGGCGATGGCAAAGGCAATCGCCAGGGGCAGGGCGACGATCCCGGTAATCATTCCGGCGATCAGGTCGTTACAAAACTTTTTTAATGAGTAGCCGGAACGGTAGCAGGTAAAAATCTGGGGGATCAGACGCGTGTGCATGAGACTCCTTTTTGGTCGTAAAATAAGTGACCACTACTATACCTTTCTGCGGCGAAATAAAGTGAAAAACGGATGAAGCTAAAAATCAATCAACTCGACCTGCCGCCCGGCTACTCGCCGGAGCAGCTTTTGAAAGCCGCAGCGAAACATCTGCGTTGCGATCCGGCGGCGCTGAGCAATCTGCAAACCCTCCGCCGCTCCATCGACGCGCGCGGGCGCTCTCCGCGCATGACGCTTACTGTGGAGGTCGATCTTGCCGGGTCGCTCCGCAATGGGCTGCGCAATGTTGAAAAAGCGCCGTCCGTCGAACGGATTGTCCCGCCGGTTGTGGCCGGGTTTTCCGGTCGGCGCCCGCTGGTGGTCGGGGCCGGCCCCGCCGGACTGATGGCGGCCTTCGCGCTGGCTGAAGCCGGACTCAAACCCTTGCTGATTGAACGCGGCGAAGCCGCCGCGCCGCGCGCCAAGCGGGTGGAGTCGTTTTGGAAAGACGGCACGCTCGATGTTGAAAGCAACGTGCTCTACGGCGAAGGCGGCGCGGGGCTTTTTTCTGACGGCAAGTTGACCTCGCGCAGTAAGGATCGTCCGCGCGTTCGGCGGCTTTTGGAAATTTTCGTCGCGAGCGGTGCGTCACCCGATATTCTGATTGATGCCGAGCCGCATATCGGAAGCGACGTACTCGAAGAGCTGGTGCCCGCTCTGCGCAGCCGGATTATCGAGCTGGGCGGCGAAGTCCGTTTCGGTGCGCGGCTCGACCGGCTGGAGATTGAAAACGGCAACGTGCGCGGCGCGGTCATTTCCGGCGAAGAATTCCGTACAGATACCTGCGTGCTGGCGACCGGTCACAGCGCGCGCGATATCTACGAAATGCTGGCGGAGCAGGGCGTGCCGCTCGAGCCCAAGGGGTTCGCCGTCGGCGTGCGGCTTGAAATCCCGCAGCACCGCATCGACACCGCGCAGTGGGGCGGAAGTTTTCCAAACCTTGGAAAAGCGAGCTTCCGCCTGACCCGCCGCGAAGAGGAAAACGCCCGCTCCTGCTACACTTTTTGCATGTGCCCCGGCGGACTGGTCATCTCCTGCGCTTCCTCGGAAGGCCTGATGACGACCAATGGCATGAGCCTGTCGAAACGCGACAAGCCGATGGGCAACGCCGCATTTTTGGTTCCCGTGATGCCATCCGATTTTCCAAACCTTGGAAAACCCGAACTGGCCGGAATTGAATTTCAGAAAAAAATGGAAGCGGCGGCGTTTGCGGCGGGCGGTTCGGACTATTCGCTGCCCGCCCAGCGGCTGGTCGATTTCCTCGAGGGAGCGGAATCCGATCTTCCTTCTGAGCGATCCTGCACGATGGCACGTCCGGCGCAGTTGCGCGGCCTTCTTCCGGAGTTTGTGGAGCATACGCTGCGCAGTGCGGTGCCGAAGATGCTGCGCAGTATGCGCGGCGTTCAGCTCGACGAAGCACTGCTTTATGCCTCCGAAACGCGCAGTTCGAGTCCGGTGCGCATTGTGCGCGACGAAGAGGGGCAATCCGTCATTCGCGGGCTCTATCCCTGCGGCGAAGGGGCGGGCTACGCCGGCGGCATCGTTAGCTCCGGGATCGACGGACTGCGCCTTGCGGAATCCATTGTTGCCACCCGCTGAATTTCGACTTGTTTTCGTTTTTAGAAAGAATATATAGCCTCTCAGATTTCTGTGCGGGAGACTGTATGGCGAAACAAAAAGACGATCTGATTGCGCTTGAAGGAACGGTGGTGGAGGTGCTGCCGGCGACGATGTATCGTGTGCAGTTGGAGAATGGGCATAAGGTTCTCTCGCACGTTTCCGGAAAAATCCGGCAGAACTTTATCCGCATTGCCATTGGCGATCGCGTGAGCGTCGAGATCTCCGCCTACGATCTGAACAAGGGGCGGATCACCTTCCGTCACGCCTGACCTGCGCACGATTTGGCGTGCAATCGCACAGGGCGGACGCTAAAACCGCCGCATGAATTTTCAAACGGTTCCAACTCCCTGTTTTGTTGTCGATGAAGCGAAGCTTCAGCAGAATCTTGAGGTGCTTGCCTCGGTGAAGGAGCGCACGGGTTGCAAAATCCTTCTTGCTCTCAAAGGTTTTGCGATGTGGCCGCTTTTTCCAATGATTGGAAAAAAACTCGACGGCGTTTGCGCCAGCTCGCCGTGGGAAGCCCGGCTCGGTCGTGAGGAGTTCGACCGCGAGGTTCATGCGTTCGCCGCCGCCTACAGCGATGCCGACATCCGCGAACTATTGATTCTTTGCGACGAAATCGATTTCAATTCCTTCGCGCAGTTCAAAAAGTTCCAAGCCTTGGAAACGGGAAGTACGAAGTTGGGGCTGCGCATCAATCCTGAGTGCTCCACGCAGGATCATGCGATCTACGACCCCTGCGCTCCGCGCTCGCGTCTCGGCATTCGACGGGAGGAGTTTGACGGCCGGGATCTGACCGGAATCAGCGGGCTGCA
>JAEIOF010000149.1 GCA_016342445.1 Verrucomicrobiota bacterium
CTGGCGCTTCACGCAGGATACACCCCGGACTCCACAGGCAGCTGTGCCGTTCCGGTCTACAGAACGAGTGCCTATGTCTTCCGCGACACAGAGCACGCCGCAAACCTTTTTGGCCTCAAAGAGCTGGGCAATATCTATTCGCGGCTGATGAACCCGACCAACGATGTGCTCGAACAGCGCGTCGCCGCACTTGAAGGCGGTGCCGCCGCACTGGCGGTTGCCTCCGGAACGGCCGCAATCTTCTACAGCATCATCAACCTCGCTCAGGCGGGCGATGAAATTGTGGCATCGAACAACCTCTACGGCGGAACCTACACGCAGTTCAACAACATCCTGCCGCAGCTCGGTATCACGGTAAAACTGGTTGATCCGTCCGATCCGCAAAACTTCGCGGCGGCCATCACCGACAAAACCAAGGCGCTCTACACTGAGACCATCGGCAATCCGTCGCTGGATGTCTCCGACATTCAGGCCATTGCCGACATCGCCCACGCCAACGGACTGCCGCTGATTGTCGACAGCACCTTCACGACCCCGCACCTGCTGCGCCCAATCGAACACGGCGCGGACATTGTGGTCCACTCCCTCACCAAATGGCTGGGCGGACACGGCAACGGCATCGGCGGCATCGTGGTCGACTCCGGCAAATTCAACTGGGCTTCGGGAAAACACCCCCTCCTCTCCGAACCAGACGAAAGCTACCACGGCATCCGCTACGCCATCGACCTGCCCGACGAACTCCGTCCGCTGGCCTACATCCTTCGGATGAGGCTCGTGCCGCTTCGCAACCTCGGCGCCTGCCTCTCGCCCGATAACGCGTGGCAATTTCTGCAAGGCATCGAAACGCTGGCGCTGCGCATGGAGCGTCACAGCGAAAACGCGCTGTCTGTTGCGACGTTCCTTGAGCATCAAAGCGAAATCGAATGGGTTCGCTATCCCGGACTCCACAGCCATCCGTCGCACAAGATTGCAAAAAACATTCTAAGCAACGGATACGGCGCAACGATTGTCTTCGAACTCAAAGGCGGCGAAGAAGCCGGCAAGACGTTTATCGAAAAACTGAAGGTCTTCTCGCACCTCGCCAATGTCGGCGACGCGAAAAGCCTGGCGATTCATCCGGCGTCCACCACGCACTCGCAGCTCACAACCGAACAGCAGGCGGACGGTGGCATCACGCCCGGCCTCATCCGCCTCTCCGTCGGCCTGGAGCACATCGACGATATTCTCGCCGACATCGCTCAAGCCCTGAAATAAGAAATGGAATATTGAAGTGAAGGAATGATGGAGTATTGGAAGAAATTCCAGTATTCCAATATTCCGGTGAAACCTATGAAAAACATCCAAACAAAGTTTTTTGAGTACGACGAGCTCAAGCTGGCCTGCGGCAAAACGTTCGGGCCAGTCACGCTTGCCTATGAAACCTACGGCGAACTCAGCGCGACGGGTGATAACGCCATTCTGGTCTTCCATGCTCTGACGGGCTCGCAGCATCTCGCCGGTTTCAATCCCGAGGTTCCAACGGTTGGAAAACACTGGGATGCCGCCTGCCAGAGCGGCTGGTGGGACGACTTTGTCGGCCCCGGAAAAGCCGTCGACACCGACCGCTTCTTTGTCATCTGCGCCAACTATCTGGGCGGATGCTATGGCTCCACCGGCCCCTCCTCTGTTGATCCGGAAACCGGCAAACCCTATGGCGGAAACTTCCCGCACATCCGCTTCAGCGATATTGTCGATTCCCAAATCCCCCTGCTCGACCACCTCGGCATCGAAAAACTTCACGCCGTAGTCGGCGCCTCGCTCGGCGGCGTTCTCACCCTCAACTTTGCCACCCGCTACCCGCAACGCGTCCGTACCGTCATCCCGATCGCCTGCGGCCTCAAAGCCACCATTCTGGCGCGAGCCCACAACCTCGAACAGATTCTGGCCATCGAAAACGACCCCAACTTCAACAACGGCGACTACTACGACGGCGTGCCGCCAGCCCGCGGCCTCGCGCTGGCCCGAATGATTTCGCACAAGACCTTCGTCTCCCTCCATGTCATTGAGGAACGGGCACATGACCGCTTTGAGCAGGAGAACGATGAATTCTCATGGTACAAAATCCACACACCACTGGAATCATTCCTCCTGCATCAGGGACGCAAGCTGGTGCAACGTTTTGATGCCAACACCTATATTCAGCTGATTGCCGCATGGTCCGCCTTCGACGTCCTCAACGATGCCGGATTCACCGACTACGCCGAACTCCTGGGTCGCTGCCGTCACCAGAAATATCTCGTCATCTCCATCGACGACGACGTCTGTTTTTATCCCGACGAACAGGAGGAAATCCGTGATCGTCTGCTGGAAAACGGCGTACTCTGCAGCTATCTCAGAGTTCCCTCCGACAAAGGCCACGACTCCTTCCTGCTTGAACCCGCGCTCTACACCGACCCGATCCGTAGCGCCTTGGCCTAGCCCGCTATTTATTCAACTTCCGGATTCACCAATTTGGATGCGAAGAGCATAGTGCTCCCATGATGAATCACCCGGCCATTCTGGCACTCGGCACCGCCTGTCACCTGATTGCATTTATCCTCATCACCCTCCACTGCCTCCAGCGCCGCCGCAATGCCAGCTCCACCATCCTCTGGATTTTTCTGGCCTGGTCTTTTCCTGTTTTCGGCGCGGTCTTCTATCTCAGCTTCGGCGTCGACCGCGTGGCGGATCTCGGTTTCCAGAAATTTCTGACCGAAGAACACCTGCTGCGCACCCGTAGAGACTCGCTGGAGGCCGCGCCACGCGCCTACTGGCACAATCTCGATGGCGCACCGGCTCAAAATGCACTCCAACACGAATTCAACCGCGCCCTGGACGCCCTGCTCCCGGACCACCCGGCGCTCGCGGGCAACCGCATCGCGCCGCTCGTCACCGGCGACGAAGCCTACCCGAAAATGCTCGCCGCCATCCGCGGGGCCAAACACCACATCCACCTGCAAAGCTTCATCATTGGCAACGATGAAACGGGCCGCGAGTTCATGGAGGCGCTTGCTGCCAAGGCCGCCGAAGGCGTCGAACTCCGCCTGCTCTACGACCGGTTCGGCTCCACCGCCGCCCACCTGCTCGGACTCTTTCGGAAATTCCGCAAAACACCCAACTTCCAAATCGCCGGCTGGACACAGGCCAACCCGTTTAAACGTCAATTCCAGATCAACCTGCGCAACCACCGCAAAGCCCTCATCATCGACGGGCAGCGCGCCTTCTTCGGCGGCATCAACCTGCACGATGAAAACACCTCCGCCCACAAACACGGCCCCATCCGAGATCTTCACTTCGACATTCAAGGCCCGCTGGTTCAAGAACTGCAATACGCCTTCCTGCGCGACTGGTATTTCATCACCGAAGAAACCCCAGAAACCCTGCTGACCGAAACCTACTTCCCGCAGGCCAAACCCGCAGGCGAACTCACCGCCCGCCTCATTAACAGCGGCCCCTCCACCGAAAAAGATGTCGCCACTGAAAGCTTCTTCAATGCCATCATCCTCGCCCGCAAACAGATTTTCGCCGTCACGCCGTACTTCGTTCCGCCCGTCGACATCCTGCGCGCCCTGCACTCCGCCGCCCTGCGCGGCCTCGACGTCCGCCTGATCGTTCCGCAAAAAAACAATCACTTCTACGCAGGTTGCGCCAGCCGCGCACTCTACGAAGAACTCCTCACCGCCGGAGTGAAAATATTCGAACGCAAGCCGCCCTTCATGCACAGCAAAGCGCTCGTCATCGACGGGGAATTTTCACTGATCGGAACCGCCAACCTCGACGAGCGCAGCCTCAACCTCAACTACGAAACGAATGTCGCCGTCTACGGAGCCGCCTTCGCCGATGCCATGAAAAATATTATTCATGAAGATATCGATCTCAGTGAAGAAGTTCTTCTCAGCGAATGGCGGAAGCGCGCGCGCCACCGTCAACTTCTCGAGAACCTCGCCAGCCTCATGACCCCGGTTCTTTAAGACGGGAAGACTTTCTTACCGCAGGGCGAACAAGGCGGCGGCAATCAAGCCCAGATTGCGCGCGACGATCTTCCAGCTGATGGCCGCCATGCGCGTACCGCTTCCAAAGCAGCCGCAGACGGTGTTGAGATCACGCAACAGGTTGAATGTGACACAACCCGTATAGATCAGCAGCACACTCACGAGAATCCAGAGCCCCGCCCTCCGCCAGCGGGTCATAAAAACCACGGCGAAGGCCGCAACAAACTCTAGGCTCATGAACAATAGCGCGGCAATATTCACCAGAGGATACGGCATGATGTGCCCGCGAAAAACCGCTGCGGCAAACGCCTGCGGATTCATCAGCTTCTGAACGCTAATCACCAGAAAAAACAAACCCAGCAAAAGTGCCACAT
>JAEIOF010000150.1 GCA_016342445.1 Verrucomicrobiota bacterium
TTTAGGTTAAAAACTTGTGAAACTTTGGAGTAGACTGGCCCTTTCGACATATCCAGCCAACCTTGACGCTATAGTCACTTCTGAGCTACCGTTCTTCGTGTTGAAAACTGGTGCCCGTGCATTTGTGCCTACGGTATCTGAAAGAGATATTATTTAAATAATTTTGAGGTTCCATTCGTGAAATCAACCAAACTTAATGACGCCCGCATCCGAGAGGCTCTTTTGCGAAAGCTTGATCGACAAAAGGCTAGGTGCCCTGCCTTTTCCACCCCCCTGTGGTGAGCCTGCCCGTCGTGAGCAATGTCGAACGGTCGAACCATCGAGAACTCTGCGGCCTTTGCGCCTCTGCGTGGAATAAACTGCTGTTGCAAAGCTTTATTCACCCCACCCTCACTATGACCTATATATCACATAGTGATATATCTGCCCTCCCGTTCCCTTCCGTCAATTTCTTCGGGTCTTTGCGGTCATGACCTTTCCAAACACCTGTGGTGAGCCTGCC
This sequence comes from Verrucomicrobiota bacterium, assembly GCA_016342445.1. Lineage (GTDB taxonomy): Bacteria > Verrucomicrobiota > Kiritimatiellia > Kiritimatiellales > Tichowtungiaceae > Tichowtungia. The sequence continues at coordinate 503 of JAEIOF010000150.1, forward strand.
CGCCCTGAGTCTGTCGAAGAGGTCGAACCATCAAGAACTCTGCGGCCTTTGCGGCTCTGCGTGGAATAATCTGCTGTTGCAAAGCGGACGAGAGCCAGGAGACAGGATCAGTCCGATAATTTGACAATTGTTCTGAAGGGCGAATTTCGAATTATCGGACTGCTTGTCGGCCATAGCTTTTAGCGACGGCGGCCCCCCGCCCCCCCCTGCTCCGGCGGGGTGGGGATTTCACTGCGAACGAAAATCGGTCAATCCATCAGCGTTTCGAATTTCTCCGGGAAGCGGCGTTCGATGAGCGAGTAGACTGCCGGGATGACGAAGAGCGTGAGCAGTGTGGAGGTGGTCAAACCAAATACCACCACGATCGCGAGCGGCCGCTGAACTTCCGAACCGATGCCGCGCGAGAGCAACAACGGAAGCAGCCCAAGCACCGTGGTGAGCGCGGTCATGAGAACCGGCCGCAGACGCAGGAGTCCGCCTTCGAGAATGGCATCCGGCAAACTCCGCCCGTCCCTGCGCAGCTGATTGAAGTAGCTGACGAGTACGACGCCGTTTTGCACCGCGATTCCGAACAGTGCGATGAAGCCGACCGCCGCCGGAACGGATAGATATTCCCCGGTAATCAGCAATCCCGCAATTCCGCCGATGAGCGCGAGCGGAACGTTGATGATGATGATAAGCGCATCGCGCCACGCGCCGAATGTCATCCAGAGCAGGATGAACACGCCCGCAAAGACGAGCGGGACGATCAGCGTCAGCCGCTGCATGGCGCGCTGCTGATTTTCGAACTGTCCGCCGTATTCGACGAAGTATCCGTTCGGCAGGTTGACCTTTTCGTCAATCCGCGCACGGATGTCGGCGGCGACGCTGCCGAGGTCGCGTCCGCGCACGTTGCCCTGCACGATCCAGCGGCGCTGGTTTTTTTCGCGGTTGATCTGCAACGGGCCGGTGACTTCGCGCACGGTGGCGACCTGTTCGAGCGAAACGAGCGAGCCGTCTTTCGTATGCACCAGCAGGTTGCGGATGGCATCGGGACTGGCGCGGAACGATTCCTGATAGCGCACGTGAATGCCGAAGCGACGGTTGTTGAGATAGATCTGATCGACCGGCTCGCCGCCGATGGCCAGTTCCACCAGTTCGAGCACATCCCCGACCGCAATTCCGTAGCGGGCGCAGGCGGCGCGGTCGGCGATGATCTGTACTTGCGGCTGTCCGAAGCTCTGTTCGACCGACAGATCGACCAGCCCGGGAACATCCTCGACGGCTTCTTTGATTTCGGCGGCCGTGCGCTGCAAGACATCGAGATCCTCCCCGAACACCTTGATCGCCAGCTGCGCTTTAATTCCGGAGAGCAGTTCATCGAACGCATTCTGAATCGGCTGGGTGAAGTTGAGCTGTACGCCCGGAACAGAGGAGAGCGTTTCATTCATCGCGGCAATCAGCTTGGCTTTGTCGGTGCCGGGCTGAATCGCGATATGAATTTCGGCGTAATTGACCGGATGCGGATGACTGCCCGCTTCGGGACGTCCAATGCGCGAAACGGTTTCTTCCACTTCCGGAAATTCCACAATTTCCCGCTCCAGCGTCATGATGGTTTCGGTGGCGGTTTCGAGCGAAATGGAGGGAGCCATCGCCACGCCAATGAGAATCGAGCCTTCTTCGAGCGTCGGGATAAACTCGGTTCCAATCATTGGGAAAATCAGCAGGCTGATCACAAAAGCAATCACCGCGCCAAGGACGACCCGTCCACTGCGGCGCTGGGTACGCTCGAGCAACGGGCGGTAGCCGTTTTTCAGTTTTTCAACCAGCCGGCTCTCTTTGTGCGCCCCCTGTGTGACGAGCCAATAGCTCAGTACCGGCGACAGGATCAGCGCGGTGACGATGGAGCCGAGCAGCGCGAAGGTGATGGTGAAGGCCATCGGCGTGAACATTTTGCCTTCGACGCCTTGCAATGTGTAGATCGGCAGAAAAACCATGATGATGATGGCGATGGAAAAGAAGACCGGACGGCTGACTTCGCGGGCCGCATCGAGAATGACCTTCAGTTTTTCGCGCTCCCGGTTTTCAGGAAGCCCGAGGTGGCGGGTGATGTTTTCGACCATCACGATGGCACCGTCACCGAGCATTCCGATGGCGACCGCGATCCCGCCGAGGGACATCAGGTTGGCCGAGACGCCTTTGAGTCCCATCATGATGACGGCGATCAAGGCGCAGACCGGCAGCGAGAGCACCACGATAATGGCGCTGCGCAGGTTGCCCATAAACAGCAGCAAGGTGAGCATCACCAGAACGGCACCGGCCACCAGCGCTTTCTTCACGGTTCCAGTCGCCAGATTGACCAGCTCGGACTGTTCATAGTACGGCACCAGCTTGACGCCTTGTGGAAGCGAGGCCTGCACCGCCGCCACTTTGGCGTAGAGTTTTTCGATCACGACCGAGGTGTTTTCTCCGTACAGTTTCAGAACCAGCCCGGAGACCACTTCTTCTTTGCCGTTATGCGTCACCACCCCGCGGCGGATTTCGCTGCCGTATTCGACGTCAGCGACCGCCCCGACCGTCAGCGGAACGCCATCGACCGTACGAATCGGGATGTCGCGAATCTGTTCCAGATTTTGGAGCAGACCGATGCCGCGCACGAGCGACTCCTCAGAACCGGTCACCAGAAACTGTCCGCCCGCGTTACGGTTATTCGAACGGATCGCGTCAACCAGTTCTTCCATCGAGATGTTGTAGCGCTTCAGGTCATACGGATTGACCCGCACCTGATACTGAAGAACGTGGCCCCCGATGGACAGAATATCGGTGACGCCCTGAACGGACTGAAGCTGGTATTTCACCACCCAGTCGTTGAGTTCGCGCAGATAAACATCCGGGGCCTTGCCTTCCGTATCCGCGGTCGCATCCAGAGTCAGATAATAGATGAAAATCTGCCCCAGCCCGGTTGAGATCGGCCCGAGCTTCGGCGGCTCGTGCATTTCCGGCAGATCGGCCATCGCCGCCGCCAGCCGCTCGGCAACCAGCTGGCGCGCGAAATACATATCGGTACCGTCCTTGAAATAGACATAGACCACCGCCATCCCGAATGCCGACGTCGATTTGATCTGCTCGACGTCCGGCAGACCGTTCATCGTGTTTTCGATCGGGAAGGTAATCAGCCGCTCCACCTCTTCCGGAGCCATGCCGTGTGCTTCGGCAAAGACCGGCACCATCACCGGCGAAATGTCGGGAAAGGCATCCACCGCCATTTGACGATAGGAATAAATTCCGAAAGCGATCACGCCGATCATCACGGCCACCACCAGCCCGCGCACCCGCAGGGAAAATTCAATCAGTTTGTTTATCATGCTTCACTCCATTCAGAACCGCAGAATATCGAACAAGAAATACTGAAAGCTGAAGGATCTCCCATTCATCTTTCATCGTTCATCTTTCATACTTCTCTCTAGTGTCCGTGCCCCGCATGCGGATCGAGACCGCTGGTGACCAGCTCGGCCTTGAGCGCGAACGCGCCGTGAGCGACATATTTTTCGCCGGCTTCGAGTCCGGTTTTGATTTCAACGAACGTTCCGTCTGAAAGACCAATCTGTACGTCGCGCGGTTCTGCGCCGTGTTCGTCCTGAATGAAGACAATCGTCTCGCCGTTCATCGTCTGCACCGCATCTTTTTCGACGCGGACGGCGGCCTGCACCGATTCAACTCCGATTTGCGCGCGAACAAACGAACCCGGTGCAAAATCATTTCCGGGGTTGTTCAAAACGCA
>JAEIOF010000151.1 GCA_016342445.1 Verrucomicrobiota bacterium
GGGCCGATTATAACCGGCCGATCACCTATATCTCGACCTGGTATCCCGGCTTCTACACCGGTAAAAACGGCGAGAATCTCCAGTTTATGCCGGGCTGGACGCCGCACGGTGTGCTGTCGGATTTGACATTCTGGGTGACCCATTTTCACCGCCCGGCCCACTATTTTGAGCAGTCCGGATTCCAACCCGACGGCACCGTATCGCATCACCTGCCGGGTTCTTCTGATATCGCCATGCACGCCTACGGGTACGGCTGGCTGACGGAAGTCATCGACGGTTATAACCTGTTGCGGGATATGCCAGTGGATCTCGGTAGCCACGGCTATCAGTTCATCTCCGACCGCTTTCTCTATACCTATGACAAAATGATCTACAACGGCGCGATGGATTTTGCGGTTTGTGGACGCAGCTATTCCGGCGACATGGCAAAATTCGTTGATGGCATGCCGGAGGACCTCGATGATCTATTCAACGCCAAGCAGTCTTCGACGGTGATCACCAACGAAGCCGAACTGAAAACCTGGCGCGATTCCCTTGTCAACAAAACCCATGTGCGGACAGGAAACTATCCGTTCTGGGTTGGCCAGTTCATGGTGCATCGCCGGGGTGAAAACGGAGAGAAGCCGCATTACTATTCCGTGAAGATGAAAAACGATCGGACTTGCGGTGCCGAAGATTTTGAAAAAGTCGGCAAGGCCTATCATTCCGGCAGCGGCATTCTTCAGGCTAAGGTTCGCGGCGACGAATATGAAGAGACCCGCTCCAGCTGGGATTGGCATGCGCTGCCCGGACTGACGGAGGAGTGGCGGACCGATAAGATTCCGATCAAATACGATATTCATCGCGGAGGCAGCCCGTTCGCGGGGATGGCCTCGGATGGACGCTACGGTTTTGCGGCAATGGAATATCGCGCCCAGCCTAATCAATATGCCTCGGCCCGGGCGGATAAAGCCTACTTCTTCACCGAAACCGAAGCCGTGGCCATGGGGTGTAATGTCGAACGCGAAAATCCGGGGCAGGGTCGTGAGATCATTACGACGATCGATCAGACACTTTGGCTGGATGACATCACCTACTCCATCAATGGCGCGAAGCCGGTGCGAATCAAGCAGGGCGAGTCAGTTGATCTGACGCTGAACCCGACCCGGCCGAGCTGGATCCATCAGGGGCAGGTCGGCTATGTGTTGATTCCGCAAGGCGCGCAACCGCTATACATTCGTGGTGGAGACGCCGTACAGGTTACGGATCCAAAATCCGCCGGCGGCGAGGCGGTGATCCATTTCGCACTGGGTCACGGATCCAATCCGTCTAAAAGCGGCCTGACCCGCTATGTCTACATCGTCGCCGCCAACAAGACGGCGGCCGAAATGCCGGACTATATGGAAGATGTTTTGCGTCGCATCTCCGTTCTGTCGAACGGCGACGGCATTCAAGGCGTCGCCGACTCCTCGCTCGGGCTGGTTCAGCTGGCGTTTTACAAAGCGGGCACACTCTCGACGGAGGACGGATTGACGGTTTCTGCCGACCGGCCAGCGCTGTTGCAATTGCGTCCGGTGGATGGCTGGTGGTCTTTCTGCGCGACCGATCCGTTGCATGACAAAGAGGCGAAGGAACTGAACCTGAAGATCAGCCTCCCGCTGGCCCCCGGCGTTTACAACTATCAGCTCGGCGGTATCTATCCGCGTCCGGGCGAGGCCGTTACCGTCGAGGCGTTCGGCAAGGGTGTTCGTGTCAACGTGCAGCTTCCGGATATGAGCAATGATGCCGAGTATAACTATCAGGCTCCGCTCTATGCCGGTATGCCGGTTCACGTGAGTATTCCGGCGGGCACGAAGTAGGGTCGATGTATAAAGTTAAGGAGAGTCGTATGAACACAAAAATGATTTTGTGCGCAGGGATTTGCGCGATCGGGTTGTCGGGGTTGGCGGAATCAGCGCCGCACACGAAGAGCCGCGATACGTTTTACCCGAATGAGAATAGCGTGGTGCGGGCGAATCCCTGTCCGTTCCTCTGGCCGGCGGAGAGGCAGGGCGATTATCAATTTAAGCTGGGGCGCACTCCCGACTTGTCGGGCGATGAGGTTTATCGCGAAACGATGCAGTGGGCGTTTGCTTATCCGGGTAAAAAGCTGGCCCCCGGAACCTGGTATTGGCAGGTAAATAATCAGCCGGTTCAAATGTTCCAGGCATTGGAAAACCCTGAGTATTCGCAAGAGATTCCGTCGTTTGAAGCGATTGCCGCGCGGATGCCGAAATCGCATCCGCGATTATTACTGCTGGCGGGGGAGCGCGAGGCCTTTGCCGCGCGGATCAGTCCGGAGCTCCGGAACGAAGTGCTCGATGCCGCTGATCTGTTTTTGAAAACTTCGTTGGAGGAAATCAAGCCGCCGCAGGTTGATTTCAGCCGGATCGACGATGATACGGTCAAGCGCCTGGCCATTAACGATACCAAAAAATTTCTCGGGCAGGTCCAGACGCCGATTGTTTATCTGGCCAAGGCGTGGCTGCTCACGGGCGACGAGTTGTATGGGAAAAAGTGTGTCGAGCTGACGCTAGGCGTGCGTAATCTGGATGCCCGTCTGGTTGGTCTGAACGATTTTACGCGGTCAGCGGTGCAGGACACATTGGTGTTCGCCTTCGACAGCTGTTATGATTTTTTTGATCCGGCGGATCGTGCGGCCATTCAGAAAACGATTGCGGACGGGGCTGAGAAGGAGTACGCGCATCATGTGAATCGGCTGGAAACGCAGTTGTTTGATAACCACACGTGGCAAAAAACGTACGCGAGTCTACTGCGGAGTACGATTGCACTATACGGTCATGACGAGCGGGCTGACGCGTGGCTTCATTACACCTACAAGCTCTGGTTCGCGCGCGCGCCGGCATCTGGTTTTAATTATGACGGCGGCTGGCATAACGGGACGGGATATCTCACCGCGAATTTTGTGACGCTCATTCAGGTCCCGCTACTCTGGAAGCGGCTGGCGGGAGTCGATGCCTTTGAGCATCCGTGGTATCAGAATGCTGCGAAGAGCGTTTTGGCCACCTATCCCCCCGGGTCCTATTCTGCCGGATTTGGCGATGGCCACAGTAGTCAGACGCACCCGCACTGGAAGCGCGGCGTCTTTATGCAGATGCTGGCCCGGGAGATGAACGACCCGTATGCGGCATGGTATTTCCAAACCTTGGAAAAATGGGAGCATGGCAAAAAGAAGCGTGTCTATGACGCCGCCGCTAAGCACAAGCTCGACAGCGAAGGGCTGGAATGGTTCGTGGCGCTGAGCGATAAACCCATGCCTGCGGCCCAGCCGCCCATTGATCTTCCCTTGGCGCGGGCGATGCCGGATACGGGCGTCGTTTCCATCCATACGCAGCCTGCGGCGTTGAAGGACGACATTCATGTTGCCTTCCGCTCCAGCCCGTTTGGCTCAGGCAGCCACTGCCTCGCCAGCCAAAACGCCTTCAACATTATTGCGGGCGGCAAGCCTCTCTTCCTGAGCAGCGGTTACTACACGTCGTTCTCCGATCCGCACACATTGCTGCAGTATCGTCACAGCCGCGGGCACAACACCATTCTGGCCGATGGAATCGGGCAGTCGATCGGCAATGAAGGCTACGGGCAGATTCGCCGTTTCCAAACCTTGGAAAAAATATCTTACGCCATGGGCGACGCCTCGCACGCCTACGGCGGCGAGCTGACCGATTCAATGTGGATCAAAAATTTCGCGAAGTCCAAGGTGGCGCACTCGCGCGAAAACGGCTTCGGCGATGCCGGGGTCACCAAATATCAGCGGCACATTCTGTTTATTCATCCGATCAACACGCTGGTGGTTTACGATGATCTCGAAGGCGACCATCCGGTTGAGTGGAGCTGGCTGTTGCACAGTCCCGGCGAAATAAAACAGACGGGCCAAAACCAGTTCAAGGCCAGTAACGGATTGTTCACCGGTCACGTCGATGTGAAGGGAAGCGTAAAAACGGAATCGGCCCTCACCACGAAGTTTTTCTCTCCGGCCGTCAACTGGCAAAAGCATACAGCCTACGACGGCAGCGTGCGCGAGCTCCCTGACCAGTGGCACCTTTCCGTCAATTCCGCGCCGACCGTCAAAACGCGTTATCTGGCAATCATTCAGATCACGCCCGCTGATTGTGCGCCCGCGGCGGTCGAGTGGAATGGCGGCGTTGCAACAATCGGAAACTGGATCAT
>JAEIOF010000152.1 GCA_016342445.1 Verrucomicrobiota bacterium
TCGCTTTTCTGCTGTTTCGGTCAGATTCATTAGGCGCACGTTATACCCGACCGAATTTGTCGGGAAAAGCACATTTGATGAAATATACTCAAACGGTATACCTCAACGGGGTTGCCGGCTCGAGGTTTTTGACGTTCCCTTCGGTCTCTTCTTTGAACCACTTGTTTCATCCGTTATTTCCCTGCGGAAAATTATCTGTCGCTACGCCTTCGGGCGAATACCAAAAGCACTTCGCAAAAGCTCAGATCCAATGTTCGAAAGTAGAGCAAGCGTCTCGCTTGCTTATGGACGAGCGGGACGCTCATTCTGCTTTAGGCAACGAGCCCCTGGAAGAGGGCGACGAAGAAACCTTGCAGAGCATATCCACCGCCGAAAATCAGCGAGCCCAGCGGGGTGTTCCAGAGCAGCAGGATGAAAACCAGAAAAACAGCGGTGGCGTGTTTTTGCGCGAAGACTTCTAGTTTCGCGTTAAATGCGGAGAGAACGGCGAAGCCGTCCAGCACCGGAACCGGCAGGATGTTGAGAACAAAGAGCATGCCGTTGACCGCGCCGCCGATAAAAAGAAACTGAACGACCCTGTCCGCCTTTGCCGCTTGCGCAATCACCAGTAGTAGCGAAAAGATGAAACAGAGAATCAGGTTGGACAGCGGCCCGGCCAGAGAAATCAGGGCCCGGTTGCGCGGCTTCCGCACGTTCTCGAGGCCGACCGGAACCGCGCCCCGGGCAATGCCGAACAGCACCAGCATGATCAGCGACTGGATTCCCATTTGAACCAGCGGGTTCAGCGTCAGGTGGCCCGCGCGCGCGGCGGTGTCGTCGCCGACCCGCAGAGCGGTGTACGCATGCGCGTATTCGTGGCAACAGATGGAAAACGCGGCCAGAACAATCCAGCTGAAATAGAAAACGGGGTTGATTGAAATTTGCTGAATGAACATGGGCGGTCGGTTTTCTGGGGTTTTATTTATGCGTTAGAGGGAACGCCCTAGTCGGGCTATTTATCCTATGGTTCAGATCATTTGTTGTGTTTCTTTTTCCATATTAAAAGAACACAGATTCCAGCAATAATGCAGAGAGCTCCATCGACAAAACGCTTGATCGCGAGATTGAAAACTCCCAGAGCAATTGCCGCAAGGGCGATAAGAAACATTTCTCTTCCGTGTTGTCGTGTTGATCTCATTTTTATAACCTCAAACGCGTCACCCTGAGCGAAAATAAAATTTGCCCTAATCCGCGGGCGTTGTCGCGATAGGCTCGATATTCTGGTTACGCCACCGGTTTGATGAGGAGGGTGTGGATGCGGTGGGGGGTGGCGTTGTGGACGGTGATGTCGAGGCCGGCGGCGGTGAGGGTGTCGCCGGTTTTCGGGATGGTGCCGAGTTCACAGATGACGTAGCCGCCGATGGAGTCGTATTCGTCGCTCTCGGGAATGTGGAGGTCGAGCTCTTCGTTGAGGTCGGCGACGGCGAGGCTGGCTTTGATGAGGATGGAACCGTCGGAGTGCTTCTGGATCTCTTTTTCGGCGAGGTCGTATTCGTCGCGGATTTCGCCGACGAGTTCTTCGATGATGTCTTCCATGCTGACGACGCCGGCGGTGCCGCCGTATTCATCGACCACCAGCGCCATCTGGGAATGCTCCAGTTGCATCTGTTTGAGCAGGTCGTTGATGGGCATGGTTTCCGGGACGAGAACCATTTTTTTTGTGATGTCGGTGACGGAGCGGCTTTCCTGATCCTGCGCGAGCAGGAGCAGGAGGTCTTTGACGTGGATGACGCCGCGGACGTTGTCGATGGTTTCGTGGTAGACGGGGAAGCGGGAGTGGCGGGAGTGCTTCACTTTGTCGACGCATTCGTCGATGGTGGCGTCGTCTTTGAGCCCTTCGATGTCGACGCGCGGGGTCATGATTTCGCGGACGACGGTTTCGCCGAATTCGAAGACGCTGCGGATGATATCGCGCTCTTCCTCTTCCAGATGTTCGTCGTTGGCCTGGTCGACGAGGGTCATGATTTCCTCTTCGGCGGTGGGGCGGTCTTCTTCGTCGGCGGCGGAGAGCGCGCGGGCGAGCAGCCCGCGCTCCATGGCGTAGACCGGCCAGACGAGCGGGGTGAGCAGGCGGGTGACGGCGGCGACCAGCGGCAGGAAGGCGACGGAGAGGCGGTCGGCATAGCTTTCGGCCAGTACGAAGGGGATGACGCGGATGAAGATCATGTAGAGCAGGGTCATGCCGAGCAGGAGCGCAATCCATTCGGCAGGATGGGAGAAGTTGACGGCGGACAGTGCGAAGCCGACGGCGGCGATTTCAAAGAGGGTGAGGCAGAAGCGCAGGGTGGTGCGCAGCAGGCTCCAGCGTCCGGCCCAGTAGAGCAGGCGGTCTTTCGATGCCGGTTTTTTATCGGCCAGCCGTACGATGCCGGCGTTGCCGGTTTCGCGGAAGGCTGCGAACAGGACGGACCAGAAACCGGCGGTTAGAAGGGAGAGTGCGCTGTAGAGTAAACGGGTTGTATTCATTTAGGCCAATATCAATTTTTTAACTTCCGATTTCAACTCTTCAAGCCAGCGCATTTCGGTGCGGCGCATGGCGGCGCGCCGGGCCGGGGTATCGTCGTCGGCGCCGGAGAGATGGTCGAAGCCGTGGGCGATGTAGAGGGCGAGCTCCGCGTCGGCTCCGTCGTGCGCCGCGCCTTCGCGAACGGCACACTCGACGTTGACGATGAGGTCGCCGGTGGCTTCGTCTTCCTCGCCGGGGACGGGATCGTAGCGGAAGCTGATGACGTCGGTGGGGCGATCCTTGCCGAAAAACTCGCGGTTGGTTTGCGTAATGCCCGCGTCGTCCGTCAGCAGCAACGTGACTTCGCTCCAGACGGATTCCGGATCGGCGGCGGCGAGGCGTTCGGCCAGTTTAGCGGTCAGCCGGCGGATTGCTGGCAGGTTGAGCCGGATTTTGTTTTGACGATCTAGCAGGAGCGTTTTCATCTTTAGGGTAGGCAATGCGTCCGTGGAGCATGTTGGTGAGTGAGAAGACAAACGCTTGTTTGACGGTGTTGAGTTCGGCGAGCGTCAGGTTGCATTCGTCGAGCTGTCCGTCGCGCAGGCGGGCATCGAAAATATCACTGATCAGGTTGTTGATGCGCACCGGGGTCGGTTTTTCGAGCGAGCGCGAGGCGGCTTCGCATCCGTCGGCGAGCATGAGGATGGCCATTTCCCGATTCTGGGGCTTGGGGCCTTCGTAGCGGAAATCCTCGGCGTTGATGGCGGGCTGTCCGTCGGTTTCCTTCTGTTGCTGCGTCTTGGCGCGGTGGTAGAAAACCGAGACGAGGCTGGTTCCCTGATGCTGCTCAATGCCGTCGATGACGACCTGCGGCAGTTTATATTTTTTCGCCAGCGTGACGCCCTCTTTGATGTGGGCGACAATCACCAGCGTGCTCATGCTCGGCGCGAGGTCGTCGTGCGGGTTTTCGGTGAACTGGATGTTTTCGCTGAAGAAGCCGGGTTTAACCAGTTTGCCGATGTCGTGGAAGTAGGCGCAGACGCGCAGTTGCAGGCCGTTGGCCCCGATGGCTTCGGCGGCATTCTGCGCGAGGCTGGCCATCATGAGCGAGTGATGGTAGGTGCCGGGCGCGTTGATCGCGAGGCTCTGCAGCAGCGGATGGCTAAGGTCGGAGAGCTCGAGCAGCTTGATGTCGGTGGTGATGTTGAAGACATGTTCAAAGACCGGAATCAACAAGAGGGCCATCAGCGCGCAGGCCAGTCCGCTGAGCATGGCGGCGGCGATCTGCGAGGCGATCACTCCCCACGAGGGTTGGTTTAACACCGCGAGAATCAGCACAAAGAAAATTTTGATGGCCCCCACCCACAGGCCGGCGCGGAAGAGGTTGGTGCGGCGTTTGACATCGCGCGTGGTGTAGACGGCGGTGACGGAGACCATCAGGCCGAGCACAAACACTTCGAAATTGTTGCCCAGTACCGCGGCCAGCGCGAAGCTGGTCCAGAAGCCGACGAGAATGCCCGGTACGCCGCCGAGAAGAATCGAGGCGAGAATCGGCGCGATCGCCAGCGGGATGACGTAGTTGAGCACGGAGGCGGGAAGAATCTGCAGGTTGATGCTGAGGGTGAGCAATAGTTT
>JAEIOF010000153.1 GCA_016342445.1 Verrucomicrobiota bacterium
GGAGTCAGAGACAATTTTTGCCAGAATTTCAGACTCCTTGATCGCCGGAAGCTCAAACTCCTCCAGCCTTAAATCTTTTTCTCCGTACAATCTTACTGCTTTGGTCTTCATCGCATTTTCCTTTCTATCAGATAGATCGGGTCGATCAGACTGATTTAAATTTCAAGTTTCCGGTTTCAGGTTTCTAGTTAAGCATCACCTGTCCACCGGTGACCGGAATGGCCTGTCCGGTTTCATACTTCTGCTCCACCGAGTAGAGAATCGCTTTGGTCACATCGTCGCCGAAGCAGCCGCGGTTCATGGGAACCTGGGCTTCATAAAAGCGGCGAACCTCCGCGATGGTCTTTGCGCCGGGCACCTTGCCGGTGTTCAGGTACTGAACAAACAGTCCGCGATCCGGATCGCTCCAGAGCGGGCCGTCGAAAAAGTTTCCGGGGCAAACGGTGTTCACCTTGATGTTGTCCGTCACCAGCTCCTTGGCGAAGCTCTGCACCAGACCGACCGAACCGAACTTTGAACCGGCGTAGGCACCGTTTTTGTTGGAGCCTTCCAGCGCCGATTTGGAGCTCACCGTTACAATATCGGTGAAATACTTTCCGGTCGGCTTGTTCATCGCCGCCATCACCGGCGCGGTGTGCTTCGTGCACAAGAAAAAGCCGATGTAATTCACGTCGGTCACGAACTTGAAATCTTTCAGCGTCATCTCTTTGACGCTGCCCGCCTTGAGCACACCCGCGTTACTGACGAACAGGTCGATGCCGCCGACCGTCATGACGACTTCGTCGATCATCGCTTTTACGGAATCTTCATTGGTCACGTTCACGGCGACACCGAACGCCGTTGTGCGGCCCGCGTCTGCATTCAGGCTCGCAGCCAGCTTCTTCGCGCCGTCGGCATTCATATCTGCAATAAACACGATCGCGCCGTTTTTAATCAGCTCGCGCACGATGCCTTCGCCGAAGCCCTGCGCGCCGCCGGTCACCACTGCAACCTTGTTATTCACCACCGCCGCGCGGCCGGTGATTTTCCGAACATTGGAAGTTCCGTTCACGGCATCGTCATAATCTTCGCCGAGCAGGAACCCGCCGACGCCCTCGACGCTCACCGAGCGCATGCCGGGCTTGAATTTTTCGGCCAGCTCATCGGCGGAGCAGCTCAGCTCCGCATTTTCAATCGCTTCCTTAAAGACGACGATGTCGCCCTTCTCTCCGTCAAATGTCAGTCCGCGCAGCAGCGGGGAAATTGCGAGTGCTTTCATATTAGGTCTACCGCCTTTTCGGGTTGGGTGTGGTCAATTCGTTTTCCAATGTTTGAATAAAACGCGATCCGTTCTTCCAAGGTTTGAAACTTTTTCGGATTTTTTGGATGGAAAATTCCAAGGTTTTGAACTTCTGCCGCCAGCTTTTCGTGCGCGATGAGCGCATACGCCGCATCCGCCAGATGGCGGAATTCCGGTTCGAGCAGAATCGGGCAGTTGAAACTCTGGCGCGAGCTGTTGATGTCCACGCCGCTGATTTCCATCAGGTCGTTGGCCTGACAGAGTTTCCGCAGGCGGGCCAGCTGCTCACGGGTATTACGCGGCGGCATATAAGTGATGGCTTTGAAACCGATGGCTTTCAATTCCGGCACCAGTTCGTCGAGATAATCATCCTCGAACTTTTCCGCCTTCTTGTCACCGGTCGGCGACTCGCCGACATCGCCCAGATAGGCGTAGGCCGGAATCGCGCCGATGTCGTTGGCGAACTTCACCGCGTCGCGCACATTGATGCACTCATCCTTGCCGGAGAGGATGAAAAAGTCCGGAACCAAAGCCGCTTTGAAGACGCCGAGCAGGTCGTAGGCGTAGTGCGGATTGTCGAGATCCAGCAAAACTTCTTTGAGCTTTCCAGGCATTGGGATTTTCATCTGCTGCTCAACAAAATCGATCAGCTTCTGCCCTTTGCCGTACGCCGCAATCAGCTTCAGCGACAGCGCGTAGAGGATATGGCGCTCGGTGATTGATCCGCCGCGGGCCGCTTCGGAAATCGCAACCACGTCTTTTTCGAAATCGAGCTGCGGCGCGCCGAGCTGCGCCAGCTTGGCGTTGAGCAGGCCGACTTCTTTGCGGTCGCGCGCGATGCGCGCGTCGTGAACCGGCTTCAGGAACTCCTCCACCGCCCTGAACTGCGTGCGCGGGATTCCGTGAAACGCAATGTAGCTGATGTTCGGCTCGTCCGGGTTGTTGGTCTTGCGCCCTTCCACCAGCGTGCCGTCCATGTTGACGCGCACTTCGCAACCAGCGGTGGCGGCAATGCCGACCTTCTTCGCCGCATCCAGAAACTCAGCACAACCGGACACCGAGTCGTGGTCCATAATCCCGACCGTCCCCAGCCCGGCCTCCTTTGCCCTGGCGGGAATATCCGCCGGAGCATAGGGGCTGAACGAGAATGTCGAGTGAACGTGGTTGTTGATTTCCTGCATCAATTACACTCCTTTGCGGGCGATGCGCATCATTTCGCCGCCCGTGTAGTTGTGTTTCACGACATGACCCGGCAGCGGCAGAATGCGCTGATGAATCGCATCGATCAGCCAGTCGGCCTGCGGGTAGTAATCCGACTCCATTTCAGCGGCCGGCGAGATCCAGTTCTTGGCACCGATCACAACCGGCGGCGCATCGAGATAGTCGAAACAGAGCTGCGAAATGTTGTTGGCGATATTGTGCAGTGCGCTTCCGCGCTCCACAGAATCCGAGGCCAGCACCACGCGACCGGTCTTCTTAACCGACTCAACGAGCTTATCGTAGTTGAGCGGGTTGACGAAGCGCAGGTCGATCAGTTCCGCCTCGAGGCCGTATTTAGCCTTCAGCTCTTCAACCGCTTTCATGCCGGTGTAAAGAACCGGACCGACCGTGATGATCGTCAGATCTGACCCCTGAATGCGCACGGCGGGTTCGCCTTCCGGTGTTTCGAAGTAACCTTCCGGCACGCCGTCTTTTTCAAACAGCTCGCCGATGCCGTAGGTCTTCTGCGATTCGAAGAAGATAACGGGGTCGGTTCCGGCCAGTGCCAGGTTGAGCATGCCTTTGGCATCGTTCGTCGTCGCGGGATAGTACACTTTCAGACCCGGGATGTGGTTGACCATCGCGGTCCAGTCCTGCGAGTGCTGCGCGCCGTACTTATTACCGACGGAGATGCGCAGAACCAGCGGCATTTTCAGAATGCCGGCGGACATCGACTGCCATTTGGAAATCTGATTGAAGATTTCGTCACCGGCGCGGCCCATGAAGTCGCAGTACATCAGCTCAACGCAGACGCGGCCGCCGCTCAGCGCGTAACCGCAGGCGGAACCGACGATTGCACCTTCGGAAATCGGCGAGTTGAACAAACGATGATACGGAATGGCTTCGGTGAGTCCGTTGTAGCAGGCGAATGCCCCACCCCAGTCACGGTTTTCTTCCCCGTAGGCAACCATAGTCGGATCGGTATAGAAGCGGTGCATCATCGCTTCGAAGATCCCGTCGCGATAGGTATAGAGACGATTGGCGGAAATCGGCTTACCGTTTTCGTCAAACGCATAACGGGCTTTGCTTTTCAGTTTTTGAACGCGCGGGTTTTCCTCCATCGGCATCAGCACGTCCGGCGTGCGATCATCGAACTTTTCGACCTTCTTGTTTGAGTACATCACGTCTTCGATCAGACGAATATCCGTGTATGGAGAAACCGTTTTGTCGGTCGCGAGCTTGAGCGCTTTGGTCACTTTTCCGACAACCGTTTCCTTCAGCGCGGCGGCATCGGCTTCCGTCAGTGCGCCGTTGCTGATCAGGTATTCGCCGAACAGCTTGACGCAGTCGGAGGCTTCCCAGGCTTCGATTTCTTCTTTCGAGCGGTAGGAGGATGCATCGGACGGCGAGTGACCGGAAATGCGATAGGTGACGACGTCGAGAAGCGCCGGGCCTTTGCCGTCGAGCAGAAGCTGTTTCTGGCGCTCGGTGGCATCCGCAACGGCCAGCGGATTGTAACCGTCGACGCGTTCGGCGTGCATCTGCTCCGGGTTGATCCCTGAACCAATACGGGCGACCAGTCCGTAGCCCAT
>JAEIOF010000154.1 GCA_016342445.1 Verrucomicrobiota bacterium
GATTCCCGCGGGTCGGAATAAAATACTGATCCCGCGTGTCGCGAGAAATACTGAGACCAACCGTCGACTTGGTCCGCGAACCCTCTTCGGCCTGAATTTCGGTCGGGGCGTTCGTATCCACCCCTGTAACTTCGAACCGCTCGAGCGAATAGCTGAGGGTTCCGCGCGTGAACGGGCTGAGCGGTTTGCTGAGCGAAACTCGTCCGCCGAGGGTCGTCAACGTATAATCATCGCTGTAGTAGTCGGCGGTCCGGCTGTAAAGATCGACGCCCAGCGCGAGTTTCCGGTCAAGGAACCACGGCTCGACAAACGAAACCTCGAGGTCGTTGCGCTCGGCGCCGAGCTGCACGCGGACTTTCATCTTCTGCCCGTCGCCGACCGGGGGCCAGCGTTTGATATCGAAGTTTCCGTGCGATACTTCAGCAAATCCCACCAGACTGTCCACGCTGGAGAATCCGGCCCCGATCATGAACGAGCCCATGGTCTTCTCCTTGACCTTAAAGCTCAGATCATAGGCATTGGTAACCGCCGACGGGACGTAGGAGCGGCTGACGGTTTCAAAATAGTTGAGGTTTTTGAGGCGGTTTTCGCTGGTTTCAACCTTCTGCTGATGAAACAGCTCTCCGGGATACACGGCCAGTTCGCGGCGAAGCACTTCGTCGCGCGTCTTTTCATTCCCGCGAATGGTAATCTCATTGATGTAGGCGAGCTCTCCCTCATGCACACTGAAGCGGACATCCGCCGTATGCGTCACCGAGTCGGTCTGAATGACCGGCTGCACATAGTTGCGAATATATCCGCGGTTGCCGTAGAAGCGATTGACCGACGAAGCGGCGCCATCAATTGCGGCGCGCGAGGCGACCTGATCCGTGCTGAGGTGAAGTTGTTTTTCGAGCTCCGAGGACTCAAACAAAGTTGCTCCATCAAAATCCACCGTTCCAAGGCGATAGGCGTCGCCTTCCCGAATGCGATAGACGAGCTCGAGGCTGCCGCCGCCAAGATCCCGGACTTCCGGCTCGTCGACCTGAACATCCAGAAATCCGTGGTTGAGATAAAAGTCACGAATCGCCGCGCGATCTAAATCGGTCAGCTCGGGATGGTAAACCCCAAACCAGGAAGTGATCCACCAGGTTTTCTTCTGGCTGATCTCATTATTCAGCTCACGAACTTCAAATTGTTCGGCCAGTCCCCCGCCGGGGCGGCCCAATCCCGGAACCAGTCGCTTAAAAAACCGGCCGGTGCGTGCGGAACGGCTGTTATCCATAAACCGGTCGCCTTCAAAACGAATGCGTTTAACGCGCAACTTGGAGCCTTCGTTTACCGTAACCTGAAGATCCGCCGCGCCGGTCTGCTCATCAGGGGTCAAATCCCAAGTGACCGTTGCCGCGGGGTATTTATTTTTCCGGCAGTAAGTCTCCACCTTGCGGGATTTTTCGCCAACTAATGCCTCATCGACATAGTCGCCCAGCTCGAGGCCCAGTTCGGTTTTGATTTTACGGTTGCCGATTTTCTCTGCGCCAACGACTTCGATCTGGCGCAAACGCAGACGCGGAGCCACACTGTAGACCAGCGTCAGCTGCTCACCGTCCTGCTCAACAAACGCCCGCACATAGGAGAAACGCTCCGACTTGCGGAGATTGTCGACATCCTGCGCAACCGCTTCGTTCAGATCCGCTTCGCTTTCGAGCTCCCGCCCCGCTCTCAGCGAGGTGTAGGCCCGCACAAAGGAGTCGTCGAGCGCCGCTTTGTCCATATTTTCGATACGAATGGCATCAATCGTAATGGCGGCGAAGCCGGGCGCGGCCAGCAGAAGGCTTGCAATCAGGCTGTTTATTAGAATGCGTCGTGTTTTATTCATGATGAACTCTTTGTTTTTAGAGGATTATTCTTCGGTGGCATGACGAGTATCGCGATCCTCAAACCGGGTAAGGTCGTTGAAAAAGTTCATTTCCACTTTGCCGGTCGGGCCATTGCGATGCTTGGCGATATGCACGATGGCCAGTGTATCGTCCGCGGCGGCGTCTCCTTTGAAGGCATCGTTAAAGGAGGGACGTTGCAAAAGAAGAACCACGTCCGCATCCTGCTCAATCGCTCCGGAGTCACGCAGGTCGGACAACCGCGGCTGCCCGTCGCGGCCGCCCTGCTCGGGCGCACGGCTAAGCTGGCTGAGAATCAACACCGGCACCTTTAACTCCTTAGCCATTGCCTTGATGCTGTTTGAAATAGAGGCGGTCTCCTGCTGACGGCCATCGCGCTGGCGACGTTTATCGCCTAACAACTGGAGGTAGTCGATGACCAGCAAATCGACGCCGTAGACTCGTTTCATACGACGGGCGCGGGCGCGCAGATCCATGATGTCGAGACCGGCGGAGTCATCGACAACAATCGGGGCCTTCATCAGCTGATCCCCGGCGCGCATTAAACGGGCCTCATCGTCTTTAGACCGGAAATCTTTCCAGGCGGGGACGCCGGCTTTGCTGAAGAGCATTCGGCGGACAAGCTGATCCTGCGACATTTCCAAACTGAATACGCCCACAGAATAGGCCTTGCGCTCTTTGTTTCTTCCAAGTGCGGCATGCTCGGCAATATTCATGGCCAGCGAGGTCTTCCCCATCGAGGGTCGTGCCGCCAGCACAATCATGTCGGTATTATGCAGTCCGCGCAGTTCTTTATCGAGGCTGTCGAATCCGGTGGGGACGCCGTCGTCAACCTTTGTTCCGTCAATGATATTGCCGGTGGTTTGGCGAACCACCTCTTTCCATTCTTCTTGAGAAGAGGACTTTTGATCGCTCAACTCAAAGAAAAGTTCCTGCGTCCGGTTGAGGAGCTCTTCGGCGTCCTCTTCGGTGTAGCAGTGGTCGATCGCTTCGGCGGCCTGGCCGATGATTCGGCGAAAGAGATGTTTCTGTTGAACAATCTCAATATAGTACTCCGCATGAGCGGAGGTCGGGGTGCTGTCAATCAGCCCTTCAAGGAAGGCATACCCTCCGACCTGATCGAGCAGTCCGCCCTGCTTCAGATCTTCGCCCACGGTCAGCAGATCGATGGCCTTGAAGGCCTGATGCATCTCCGTGAGTTTCTCAAAAAGAACCCGATGGGCGGGAACATAAAACGAGTCTGCGGAAAGCGTTTTCATCGAACACAGTTCGATGACGCGATCCGATTCGATCAGAGCGGAGCCGAGAACCCCTCGTTCGGCTTCCTCACTACAGGGCGGAAGGCGACGCCCGCTCTGATCGGCAGAACTCATTCCTCAACGATCCATACCTTCAGTGTGGTTTGCACTTCCGGATGGAGACTGATGACGACATCAAAGACGCCCAGTTCATGCAACGGCGCGGCGAGCTTGATCTGATTACGATCCAGCGTGACGCCCTGCCCGGCCATATTTTCAAGAATTTGCGCGGCCGTTACGGATCCGAACATTTTCCCGCCTTCAGATGTTTTGACCGCAATCGTGCAGGAAAGGGCTTCGAACTTCTTGGCCAACTCTTCTGCGGCAACCCGATCCTTTTTCATCAGTTCAAGACGCTCAATGCGCTTTTTCTCGACCTGACGTTTTTTGCCTTCGGACACTTCCGCGGCTTTCCCCTTCGGGAACAGGAAATTCCGGGCATAGCCATCGGCCACGCGAACCACATCGCCTTCGATCCCGAGTCCGGGAACCGCATCCATCAATAAAACTTCTACAGACATTTTCTCTTCTCCTCTAAACAGCTTAGCGCACAAGACCCATAACGCGCGCCTGGCGGATAGCCCGCTTGACTTCACGCTGCTGCTTGGATGTCACGCCGGTGTAACGCCGAGCAAGAATTTTGCCGCGCTCGGTCATGAATTTACGGAGCAGTTCCGCATCTTTGTAATCAATTTCGGTCACGCCCTCGAGCAGGCGGCCGGTCATTTTTTCTTCCTTGTCCCCATTATATGCCATCTTTATATCCTTTCCTTATCAAAACGGGATGTCGTCATCATCACCAACCGGTGCCGATGAGGATTCCGGAGCCGGAGCCTCACTGTGCGATGCATCCGTCGTCTCCGCCCGCTTCGGCGAACCGAGAAACTGTAC
>JAEIOF010000155.1 GCA_016342445.1 Verrucomicrobiota bacterium
CTGGGGGATTTAATCGCCGGGCTCAACCTCGAACCGCGCGTCCGCGAACTCTGCCCGCGCGGCGAAGCCCACGACGCGCTCTACGACGCCGTCGCCTGCGCCGTCCTGCTGGAAAAAATCCTTGCGCTTCCCGGCTGGGAGCGGTTGACGGTTCCTGATTGATGACTTTCGGTTGGGCTTTCCAATGTTCGGAAAACAAGCCCTTGCTTTGTATATGCGATAGGTATACGTTTTGGCCATGCAAAGCGGGTTCAGTCAGATAGACGGTTTCGAGTGGGATGAGGGGAATCGCGACAAGAACCGGCAGAAACACAAGGTATCCACCGGCGAGTGTGAGGAGATCTTTTTCAATCAGCCGCTGATTATTCTGGATGATCCGGCGCATTCGAAGAATGAAACGCGATATGCGGCGTATGGCGTGACGAATGAGGGGCGAACGTTGATGGTGTACTTTACTGTTCGAAAAACAAAATATCGCGTGATTTCGGCTCGTGATATGCACAGGAAAGAGAGGCGTTTTTATGAAGACCAACCCTAAAAAGATTCCAAAATTTAAAAACGAAGACGAGGAACGTGAATTCTGGGCAACTCATTCGCCGTTAGATTATTTTGATCTTTCTACGGCGCGGCGGGTTTCTTTGCCGAATCTGAAGCCGACGACGAAATCGATCTCCATCCGGTTGCCGGAATCACTGATCGATGAACTGAAGGCCCTTGCCAATAAAATGGACGTTCCGTATCAGAGCCTCGCCAAAATCTACCTCGCTCGCGAAGTCGCATTGGAACGTCGGGCACTTTTTGCCGGCGATAAGCTGGCCGTCGCCGAAGACGCTGCCGAATACAAAGTCAAACGCCCCCGCCGCAAGGCATAGTCATTTTTCCAGGCATTGGAAAACTAGCGGTCGAATTGCAGGCGGTGGCCCTGAGAGGGAAGGTTTTTTCCGTTCTGCCAGGCGATCTGGCCGGAGACGAGGGTGGTGTCGACGGAGGAGCGGAAGGTGACGCCTTCGAAGGGCGACCAGCCGCATTTGTAGAGAATGTTCTCTTTGGCGACGGTCTGCGGTTTGTTCAGGTCAACCAGTACGAGGTCGGCCCAGTAGCCTTCGCGGATGAAGCCGCGGTCTTTCACATTAAAAATCCGCGCGGGGGCGTGGGCGATTTTTTCGGCGATGAGTTCGAGGGTGAGGACATCGTTGTGGAAGTGTTCGAGAATGGAGGGGAGGGCGGATTGGATGACGGGCATGCCGGAGGGAGCACTCCAGTAGGTTCCCTTTTTTTCCTCCAGCGTGTGCGGGGCGTGGTCGGTGCCGATGGTGTCGAGCCGGTCGCTGACGAGAGCTTTCAGCAACGCCTCGCGGTCGGCGGCGGTTTTGATGGCGGGGTTGCACTTGAGAAGCGCACCTTGGGTTTCGTAGGCGGAGTCGTCGAAGAAGAGATGGTGGACGCAGGCTTCGCCGGTGATGTTGTCGCCTTGCGGTTCAATAAAGCATTCGTTTTCGCGGGCGGTTCCGACACGCACAACGCTGGAGTCGAACAGGTCGAGTTCGGCGGCGGTGCTGATGTGCAGGATGTGCAGGCGGGTTTCGTATTTGCGGGCGAGGTCGACCGCGAGTTTGGAGGAGCGGAAGCAGGCCTCGGTGCTGCGGATGATCGGATGAGCGCTGAACGGGGTGGTGTCGCCGTACTTATCCCGGAAAATCTTCGAGTTTTCCGCGATGAGTTGGGCGTTTTCGCAGTGAGCGGTCAGATTGACGGGGCATTCGCGGAATAAATTTTCCAGGGTTTGGAACCGGTCGACGAGCATGTCGCCGGTGGAGGAGCCCATGTAGACTTTTACGCCGCAGACGTTTTTCGAATCGACGGCTTTGATTTCGTCGAGGTTGTTGAGAGACGCGCCGAGGTAGAAGGAGTAGTTGGTGGACATTTTCTGCGCGGCGAGGGCGAATTTTTCTTCGAGCCGGACGTTGGTGACAGCCGGCGGATGGGTGTTGGGCATTTCCATGACGGAGGTGACGCCGCCCGCAACGGCGGCGGCGGATTCGCTTTGCATGTCACCTTTATGGGTAAGGCCCGGTTCGCGGAAGTGGACGTGGCAGTCGATCATGCCGGGCAGAAGTGCCTTGCCCGCGGCATCGATGACAATGTCGGCCAGCGCGTCGATGGCTTCGCCGATGCGGTCGATCCGTCCGTTGCGGATGAGTACGTCGGCGGGACGAATCGTCCCTTCGTTTACGATATCGGCGTTCTTGATTAGGATGCTTTGCATAATAATTTCCTTTTCCAGAGAATGATGATCGCGGCGATGATCATAAAGGATGAGTAGAGCTGCCCTTTGGTGAGCCAGCCGAAGTAGACGGTGCTGTCCGGCTCGCGGAAAAATTCGACCGTGATGCGGGCGGCGGCGTAGAGGAGGAGAAACAGGGTGCTGGTTGCTCCCTCGCGTTTTCCCCACGCGGTGCGGCGAACGAGCCACAAGACGGAGAAGAGCAGAAGACCCTCGCCGAACGCTTCGTAGAGCTGCGACGGATGGCGGGGCGTCGGGGTTGCGTCGCCCGCTTGCGGGAAGATGATCGCCCACGCGACTTGCGTCGGGCGTCCCCAGAGTTCGCCGTTGATGAAGTTGGCGATTCGTCCGAAGAAGAGTCCGAGCGGGGCGACGAGCGCGAGGCCGTCGGTGAGGTTTAAAAAGTGACACTTCTGTTTGTGCGCGGTCCACAGAAGAACGGCCAGTACGCCGAGCATTCCGCCGTGGCTGGCCATGCCGCCTTCCCAGACGCGGAAGACAAAGAGCGGGTCGTGCAGGAAGGTGTCCCATGCGTAGAGCAGGACATAGCCGAGGCGCCCGCCGAGAAAAACGCCGAAGACCGCGAGGTTGACCATGAACGAGGAGAGCGCTTCGGCGGGAACGGCAAATTCGTCGCGTTTGGACATTCGGAGCAGGATGAAATACGCCCCGATGAAGCCGAGCAGGTAGGCAAGACCATACCAGCGGACGGCCAGCGGCCCGGCGATGTGGAAAATAACCGGGTTGAGGTTATGGGTCCAGTAGGCGAGAGAGTGTTGAAGTATGGGAGTCATGGAGTATGGGAGTGTTGGATAGAACTTCTAAATTCAATATTCTTTATTCGATGTTCTGTGGTTCAAAGACTCGACCCTCTCCAGTGGAGTTTCTGGCGCAGGACGGAGAAGTAGCTGTAGCCCGGCGGGTAGAGGAAGTAGAGCGGGTTCGCGCTGCGGGTGATACGTACAGAGTCCCCTGCGGAAAGCTCTTCAATATCCTGTCCGTCGGCGGAGAGCAGCAGGTTTTTGCGGGAGGCCTGGACGGTGATTTCGATGACGCTGGAGTCGGGGACAACCAGCGGGCGGTTGCTGAGGGTGTGCGGGCAGATCACGCTGATCCCGAAGGAGGCGTTGCCGGGCTGAAGAATCGGCCCGCCGGCGGAGAGGGAGTGTCCGGTGCTTCCGGTCGGGGTGCAGACAATCAGGCCGTCGCATGAAAAAGAGCTGATCATTTCACCGTTGATCGCCAGATCGAGCGTGGCGATATGGGAGGAGCCGCCGAAGCCGATGACCGCATCGTTGAGGATGCGGTAGGCGGATCCGGCTTGTCCGTTGCGAATGACGCAACAGTCGGCCACAGTGCGCGGGGCCGATTTGCAGCGTTCGGTGTGCAGCGCGTCGAGCGCCTCTTCGAGATCGTCCTCGCTCACCGCGGTCAGGAAGCCGAGACTGCCGAGATTGATTCCAAGGATTGGAATTCCGGTTCCGTCGAGTAATTTAGCGCAGAAGAGGACGGTGCCGTCGCCGCCCATGGCGAGCAGAACATCCACCGTGGAGGGAAACGCATCCAGCTCAATGACGGTCGCGGACGGGAGGTGTTTTCCCGAGGCGGCATCGGCGAAGAGCCGCCAGTTGAGCTCGTCGGCTTTCCGGCCGAGCCGCTCAAAGATATCGACGGCATGCGGACGTTTCGGATTGGCAATGACACCCACTTTTTTCATACGACGAATGTTGCCACAACCCGAAGAGCGTT
>JAEIOF010000156.1 GCA_016342445.1 Verrucomicrobiota bacterium
TTCAAGGGGCTTTCGGTTTCGGGGAAAATCGATCCGGTGGAGTCGGATCAGAAGATTCTTCTTTTTTCGCCGCATCCGGATGATGAGTGCATTACCGGCCTGCTTCCGTTACGTCTGATGAGAGAGGCGGGAATGCAAATCATCAATGTACCCGTCACCTTCGGCAGCAATGTTGAGCGGCAGGCGGGGCGTGAGAGAGAGCTTGTAGATGCTTGTGCATATCTTGGTTGGCAGATTCTCAAATGGAATCGCGAGCCGCAACGAAGTTGCTTGGAAAAATCCGATGTGGTTGAAATATTAAAAACGATCCGGCCCCGTATCGTTTTTATGCCGCATTCCAAGGATTGGAACTCGCGGCATATCGCCACCCATTTTCTGGTTGTGGAGGCGCTCAAAGAAATGCCGGACGATTTTTCCTGCACGGTGATTGAAACGGAATTCTGGGGCGCGATGGACGATCCCAACCTGATGGTCGAGGGCGACGCTGAAACGCTGGCCGATCTGGTGGCCGCACTTTCATTGCATGTTGGGGAAGTTGCGCGCAATCCCTATCACCTTTCGCTTCCGGCGTGGATGCAGGACAACGTCCGGCGTGGCGGCGAGCTGGTCGGCGGGCAGGGGGGAGCGATCCCGAACTTTACTTTTGCGACCCTCTATCGCGTAAGCCGCTGGGAAAAAGGTCAACTTTTCCAAACTTTTGAAAAGGGATGCATGCTGTCGATGAATGACAATTTAAAGGAGATTCTCTAATGGAAATTATTATTAAAAAAGATGCGTTGGAGGGTAGTTGTGCTGCGGCACGGGTTGTTGCTCGCCTGATTCATGAGAAACCGAATGCTGTTCTGGGACTGGCGACCGGCAGCACGCCGTTGCTGCTGTATAAAGAACTGATCCGTCTGCACAATGAAGAGGGGTTTGATTTTAGCCGGGTCAGGACATTCAATCTCGATGAATACATCGGGCTTTCCGTCGATCATGAGCAGTCGTACCGCCGTTTCATGAACGAAAACCTTTTTGAGTACATCAACATCAAACGGGAAAACACTCATGTCCCTGACGGTATGGCGGAAGATGTTCCCACCGCTTGCGCGGCCTACGAGCAGGCCATTGCCGATGCTGGCGGCATTGATTTGCAGGTGCTCGGCATCGGTTCCGATGGACACGTCGGGTTCAACGAGCCGACCTCATCCTTCGCGTCACGCACCCGCATCAAGACCCTGACCCGCCAGACGGTGGCTGACAACGCTCGCTTTTTTGACGGCGACGAATCTAAGGTGCCGCACCACTGCATCACCATGGGGATCGGCACCATCATGGATGCGCGCATGAACCTGATGCTCGCCTTTGGTGCGAACAAAGCCGAGGCGGTCGCCGCCACGGTGGAAGGTCCGGTGGCATCGATTATGCCCGCTTCGATTCTGCAGCATCATCCCGCCGCCAAGCTGTTTATTGATGAAGCAGCGGCGTCGCAACTTAAACTGGCGGAATATTACCGCTGGGTGTACGACGGCAAACCGGATTGGCAGAAGGATGCTTAACGATCTGGAGAAACATATGAAAAACCAATTTAAAGACGTAGCCACTGCCTTTCAGTGCGAGGGGATTTATCAGGGAGAGGCTCCGTATGGAAGCGGGCATATCAATGACACCTTTCGGGCGGTTTGCGAACTGGACGGTCGCGAGGTGCATTACATCCACCAGCGCATTAATCACAACATCTTCAAAAATGTGCCGGGTTTGATGGAGAACATCGGGCAGGTGACGCGCCATCAGCGCAAGAAATTTGAAGAGGCGGGTGCCGGAGAGATCGACCGGCGTGTCTTGACGCTGGTTCCCACAAAGAACGGGAAGGATTATTATGTGGATGCCGCCGGTGATTTTTGGCGCACATACGTCTTTATTGAAGATGCGGTTGGAATTGATGTCGTCGAAAGCACGGAGCAGGCCTATGAGGCTGCCAAAGCCTTCGGCGAATTTCAGTGTCAGCTCGCTGACCTGCCGGGCCGTCTGCATGAAACTATTCCGGATTTTCATCATACCCGCTCGCGGTTCAATGTTTTGAAAGCCGCTATTGCGGCAGATATTCACGGACGCGCGGTGGATGTGAAAGCGGAAATCGAATTCGCTATGCAGCGTGAAGCGATGGTGGATGTCGTGATTGATTTGATGGCCTCTAGAGAGATTCCTGAGCGCGTCACGCATAACGATACTAAGCTCAATAATGTGTTGATCGATACCTCAACTGGCAAAGGAATGTGTGTAATCGACCTCGATACCGTCATGCCTGGATCGGTTCTGTACGACTTTGGCGATATGATCCGCACGACGACCACCCGCGCCCCTGAGGATGAACGCGATTTATCCAAAGTAGAGATGGATATCGATTATTTCGAGGCGCTGGTGCAGGGCTATCTCGAAACCGCCTCTGGTTTCCTGACACCGAAAGAGCGTGAACTGTTGCCGTTTTCCGGTCGGCTGATCACCTTTGAAATCGGGCTGCGTTTCCTGACCGACTATCTGCAGGGCGATGTCTATTTCAAGACGCATCGCGCGGGGCAGAACATAGATCGTTGCCGCAAACAGTTTAAAATGGTCGAATCGATGGAACGTCAAATGGATGCAATGCTGCGCGTTATGGAGAAATACAAATGAGAGTTTTAGTCACCGGCGGAGCCGGATTTATCGGCAGTCATATTGTGGAGCACTTCCAAGGCAAGGCCGAGGTGCGGGTGCTGGACAACCTGCGCTCGGGCTATCTAAAAAATATCGCTGGTCTGGAGCATGAATTCATGGAGGGATCGATCACCGACCGCGCGGCGGTCCGCGCCGCAGTGGAAGGGGTCGATTACATCTTCCATATGGCCGCCATGATCAGCGTTCCCGAATCAATGGGCAAACCGGTCGAATGCGTGGAGATCAACACGATTGGCACATTGGTTGTCCTTGAAGAAGCAGCAAAGGCCGGCGTTAAGAAAATGTGCTTCTCCAGCTCGGCCGCTAACTACGGAGACAACCCCGTTGTACCGAAACTCGAAACTATGTTGCCGGAACCGAAAAGCCCGTACGCCATCACCAAGCTCGACGGCGAATACTACTGCAAAATGTTCAGTCGCGAAGGAAAGCTGGATACCGGCGTCATGCGCTATTTCAACGTCTTTGGACCACGACAGGATCCCAAGAGCGCTTATGCGGCGGCGGTTCCGATCTTTATCGACAAGGCAGTGAAGAATGAAACCATCACCATCTTCGGTGACGGGGAGCAGACCCGCGACTTCATCTATGTGAAAGACATCGTCGCCGCCAATGTGTTTTTGGCCGTGAATAAAACCGCTCCCGGCTTCTTCAACGTGGCGTATGGCGGACGGCTGACCGTCAATGACCTAGCGAAAAAGATCATCGAACTGACCGGCTCATCGTCAAAAATTGAATACGCGCCGGAGCGGGCAGGCGATGTGAAGCACTCCATGGCCTCCATCGAAAAACTCAAAGCCGCTGGTTTTGTTCCGACCTCCAGTTTTGATACGGGGCTTCAAGCGACAATTGAATTTTTCTTAAAAAAATAAAGAGAGCTATGAGTCATCGCCCCGTCATTCAGGCTGTATACAGTTCCGGAGCGCCCGATCAAAGCGTGTGGGACGAAATATCGCCGACTCGGCTGGCCTTCAGCAAAGATCGCACAGGTGTTCCTCAGGAAGGTGGAACGATGCATTTTGTCTGGAATGAGCTCGGGCTGTATGTACGGGCTGAGCTGGAAGACTCTTGTCTGATTGCCATGAACCGGCAGGATGAGCAACTTCACTATTTGTATG
>JAEIOF010000157.1 GCA_016342445.1 Verrucomicrobiota bacterium
AAGCATTCCAATGTCTGGAAACGGCAGTGCCGCTTTTCCTGGAAAGTTTCCAACCATTGGAAGAAAAACAAGGGTGGAGGCTCAGCCTCCCGAGCACGGTTGTCCTTTGCACGGAGACCGAAACCAGGATTCTGCGCGAAGGAGCGATTTCAGCCCTTGAGCTTCAGTAGAATGTCCATCGACTGCTTTTGCATTTCGAGAACGCGAGCCGGCCTCGTTGTAGCAGCGGAATCCCGGCGCGTTTCCAAACGGACACATGTGCGGAACTTCCAAGGATTGGAACGTGACGCGCAGACCGTCGGTGGAGGAGGTGGCGGCGAAGCCCTACTCGGCCGTCCACCTTTTGGTCAGCGCGAAATCTTCGTCGCGGATGGCTTCGGTATCGACCGTAATGTTTTTCATCCGCTGTTCCTTTTCGCTCCTAAATATTCTCCCCATTGCACTCGATGACCTCGCGATACCAGCGCGCCGAGGCCTTGGGCGTCCGCTCCAGTGTTTCAGGCTCAACGCGGCATAGTCCGAACCGGTACTCGTATCCAAACGACCACTCAAAATTATCCATGAGCGACCATGCAAAATAGCCGCGCAAATCGACGCCCTGCTCGATCGCATTGCGGCACTCGCGCAGATAACTCCGATGGTACTCCTGCCGGGCAGTGTCGTTGAGCGCGGCCTGCACATCCGGTTCATCCAAAGCACATCCGTTTTCGGTGATATAAATTATCGGATGGTCGTAACGCGCATCGATCCACTTCAATAGCTCGCGGCATCCTGCCGGGACAACACCCCAATCCATCTGGGTCTTTTCCCACGTGGAGTCGACGGTGAGATGCACATGCTGGTCTTCACCGTCCTCCCGCGCCCCTTCCGGTTCGGAAGCCAGCATGGTGGTATAGTGATTGAGGCCAAAGAAATCGCTGGAGCCCAGCACCATCGCGCGCTCAGCTTTTGTAAACACCGGCAACCGGTCGCCAAGGATCTCGCGCATCACGGCGGGATAGTCGCCCTTCCAGACCGGATCGGCGAACCACGCCAGAAAAAACTCCAGGCTGCGCTCTGCGGCAGCCCGGTCGGCGGCGCTGTCCGTCAGTGGAAAGCGGAAGTCGCAATTGTTCACGAGGCCGATCTGCCCGTTTTGCGCAGCAAACTCGTTGCGATAGATTTCAACCGCCTTGGCGTGGGAAAGAATCAGGTGATGCGCCACCACGTAGGGCTCGTTGCAATCGACCCGCCCGGGAGCATGCAGGCCGATGCCGTGCCCCAAAACCGACGAGCACCACGGCTCGTTCAGTGTGATCCATTTTTTAACGCGATCCCCGAAGTTTTCGAAGCAAATGCGGGCATAAATGCCGAACCATTCCACGATTTCCCTGTTAAGCCAGCCGTCGCACTCGGTCTGCAAAGCCAGCGGCAAATCCCAGTGGTAGAGCGTGGCCCACGGCTCAATGCCGCGCTTGAGCAGCCCGTCAATCAGCCGGTTGTAGAAGGCAACCCCCTGAGGGTTCGACGCGCCCTTCCCGTCCGGCTGAATGCGCGGCCAGGCGATGGAAAAGCGGTAGGCCTTCAGCCCGAGCTCCACCATCAAATCAAGGTCTTCTTCGAGCCGGTGATAATGATCGCATGCGACATCCCCGGTATCGCCATTCAGAATTTTCCCCGGAATCTGCGTCATCGCATCCCAGATGGACAACCCGCGTCCGCCCTCGCGGACGGCGCCTTCAATCTGATAGCTGGCTGTTGCCGCGCCCCACACGAAGTCCTCTGGAAATCTTTCACCCATCCATCACTCCTTACGTTGGGCTGCCCTCCGAAAAATTCTCCCGCGAACGGACGCCCCTTTGATTGCATTCCCGAGCCGTTCTACTTTATAAGAAGCGGGTTGCTGCGCTTGATCTGCGTTCGGATATACCGGCCCGATTCAGAAAGATCATTCTCATCCCATTGACCGCGAACATCCGCACCTTTTTTCAATGCGGC
This sequence comes from Verrucomicrobiota bacterium, assembly GCA_016342445.1. Taxonomy (GTDB): domain Bacteria; phylum Verrucomicrobiota; class Kiritimatiellia; order Kiritimatiellales; family Tichowtungiaceae; genus Tichowtungia. Next base: position 1,978 of record JAEIOF010000157.1, read on the forward strand.
GGAAGCCTCATCTTTGTCGCACAACGACCAGTTGGCCCAGCTGATCTGATGCTGATACATCCACTGTATCCAGCGATCCGCCTCCTCAAGGTAAGCCGCGCGATCCTCCCTCCCGCCACCGTCGTAATGGGACACCCCGAACTCCGAAACAAAAATCGGGAGGCCTTTCTCCAGCGCCTCGTCCGCCCCGTCGCGGATTTGCTGCTTATGCGATCCGCTATAAAAATGAAGAACATACATCGTGTTCGGATCGTCCAGTGGATTGTCGGCCGCCAAATTAACCAGTGAGCTCCACCGCGGCGTTCCGGCCAGAATAATATTGTCCGGATCATTTTTTCGGATGACGGCGGTAAGCTCCTCCATATACGGCCTGATCTCATCATCCCACGAAACCTCCATCGGCTCATTCCAAAGTTCGTAGATGATGTTGGGCAAATGCCCATACTCTTTCGACATCCTGTCGAAAAAGACCTTCGCCTCCTCCTTGCTCTCCGAAGTAAACGTGTGCCAGTCGATAATCACATAGAGCCCCAGTGTCGTACAGGCCTCCACAATCTCCTCGACGATATCCTCCATCCTCCTCGGATTCGCCAGGTATCCTCTCGGGCCATCGACCCCCACCGCCGCCCTGAAAAGAGTAATGCCCCAATCCCTTTGCAGCCACTTGATGGAGTGTCTATTCGAAAACTGCGCCAGATTGCTGAGCCCGAATGAACTCATTCCTTTCAGCTGGATCGGCTCCCCTTTTTGATTAACGAGGTGCGTTCCCTGAACGGCAAGTTGTCCATGTATGAAAACCGGCGACCCGACAGGGGCCGCGCCTCGCGCAATGTGCGCAGCCGCCAACGCCAGAAGCCCGATAAATGCCAATTGTTTCATTTATGTTCCCGATAGCATGGAAGGTCATTCCACGTGCAACATGTAACGACACCATTCTCCCTTCAGGGTTTTAAGTCAAAACACACAGAGGGAAGAGAGAACAAAGCCCACTATGCTACAAGCTTCCAGTCAAAGGAGTCGGGAGATTATAGCCAGAAATGACTCTATGTAAAATTTTATGGTGAACGTTCCGGCTTGGCGGAGACTCCAAAGCATTCGGATGACATTCCCGATCGGGTCTGATAATCTCCGGTTTCTATGAAAAAGCTTATTTTTGTCTGCACCGGAAACACCTGCCGCAGCCCGATGGCGGAGGGGCTGCTGCGCGACCGGCTCGGGCCGGATTGCAACTGGGACATCTCTTCGGCGGGCGTTTGCGCGGCGAACGGCTGGCCCGCGAGTGAAAATGCGATTGCGGCGATGCGTGAGCTGGGAGTTGATATCTCGGGACTCAAATCGAAAACCCTGACGCCGGAGCTGATTGAGAAGGCCGATCTGCTGATTACAATGACACAGGGCCACCGCAACGCGATCCTTCAGGTTTCTCCGGAAAGCGAGGGCAAAGTTTTCTTGCTAAACTCGTTCGGAATCGCAAAATGCGCGGCTGATATTTACGACCCGGTCGGGGAGGCGTTAGACATCTATCGCCGTGTGCGCGACGAGATTGACGCCGCGCTTCCCGACCTGATTCTTTATCTAATGGAAGAGAGGACTTGAGAATGAAAATTGCAATTGGCGCCGATCACGGCGGATTTGAACTGAAAGCCAAGCTGGTTGAGCTGCTGAGCGCCAAAGGCGTTGACGTGGAAGACTGCGGAACACGGAGCACGGACTCCTGTGACTACCCCGACTACGCAGCCGAAGTGGCCCGCCGCGTTTCACAAAACGAAGCCGATCAGGGAATTCTGATCTGTAATACCGGAATCGGCATGAGCATTACGGCCAATAAGT
>JAEIOF010000158.1 GCA_016342445.1 Verrucomicrobiota bacterium
TGAAAATTCTCTACGTCGGTATCCACACGGAGGCCAAAGGGCTGTTCGATCTGCTGAAGACCGCCCGCGAGCTTAAACACCGCGGCGTGGTGTTCCAGATTCGCACGGCCGGTCTTTGGTACACGGACGAGGAGCGCATTCGTTTCCAGAGGTTGCAGCTGGAGTGGGATCTCGAGGAAGAGGTACAACCCTGCGGGCAGAAAACCGGGGCAGATCTTTGGACCCTTTATCAATGGGCGGATGTCTTCTTTTTTCCGACATTTTATCCGTGGGAAACTTTCGGGATCGTTCAGCTTGAAGCCATGGCGTGCGGATTGCCTGTCGTGGCATCCGATTGGCAGGGGCCAAAAGACGTCGTTCTGAATGGGCAAACTGGCTTCCTTTGCGCCCCACATGATGCGCATTCTTTCGCCGATGCGCTCGCGCAACTCGCGCAGGACACAGGGCTGCGAGCCCGTATGGGCACGGCGGCGCGCGCGCGCTATGCAGAGAACTTTACAGAGGAGTGTTTTATCCGGAACATGAAACAAGTTTTTGATGAGGTGAGCGTATGAAAAAAAGTTTAGTCACAGGCGGGTGCGGATTTGTGGGGCGGCATTTGATCGCCCGGCTTCTCGATGAGGGACACGAAGTGCATTGCGTGGATCCAATTGTTCCACTCAGCGGAGGCATTGTTCCAGAGCAGTGGCCTCTTTTCCAACCCTTGGAAAAAAGGGGGTTTCATTTCTATCCGCAGGACTGCCGCGACTGGTTCGCTGAGAATGGTGACACAGACTTCGATTATGCCTTTCATCTGGCGGCGATGGTTGGAGGCCGGGAAATGATCGAAAATAATCCACTGGCGGTTGCCGATGATCTTTCTATCGACGCGCAATATTGGCAGTGGGCAACAAAAACACGCCCGGCGAAAAACGTCGTGTTCAGCTCCAGTGCCGCCTATCCGATTGAGCTGCAACGACCGGATCATTACATTTTGCTTAAAGAAGACATGATCACCTTTGAAGACCGAATCGGCATGCCGGACATGACCTACGGATGGGCCAAGCTGACCAATGAATATCTGGCTAAGCTGGCTTTTGAAAAACACGGCCTCGAGTCCGTTTGCTACCGTCCGTTCTCGGGATACGGCGAAGATCAGGACGATTCCTATCCGTTTCCCGGGGTTTGCAAGCGGGTGCTTGCCCAGCGCGGGGCGTCGGAAATTACAGTTTGGGGCAGCGGCCGTCAGATGCGCGACTTTATTCACATCGACGACTGCGTCGAAGGCATTTTGACTACGATGGATCAGATCAGTGACGCCTCCGCGCTGAATCTTTCCACCGGCATTTACACTTCTTTCATTGAATTTGCACAGAACGCCGCGGAGCTCTGTGGATTTGCGCCGGAAGTAAGAGGAACCTCCGATAAACCTGAGGGCGTGTTTGCCCGTGGCGGCGACACCGCACGTCAGCGTGAGCTTGGCTTCACGCACACCCGCAGTTTCCGTGACGGCATTGCCCGCGCACTCAAGTATTACGACGCATGAAAAAGTGGATCAACATCCTCCTGCTGGTGGCTGTGGCGGTGGTTTCCATCTGGTGCACAGGCGATCTGATGCGGAAAAATGATCAGGCCGTGATTATGGCCGGATCATATGATCTGGCCCATGGGCGTGCGCAAGACTGGGGGGCCTACTATCAGGTCGACAAAACCTATGTTCTCTATTGGACGTGCGCCGCCATTTTCAAAGCACAGCAATTTGTCCGGTGCTGTGTCGATCCCGTTGCAGCGGCTAATATGGGCCTGTCGCTTATTTTCTGGTCTGCGCTCACGGTCTTTGTGGTGCGCTTCCGTCGAACCCTTTCGCCTTTGGCGCTCTTATGCTTTCTAACCGCCCCCGCGGTTCTTCTCAATACACTGTATGTAAACAGCTCCCTGCTTTCTTCGGCCTTTCTGTTGTTGAGCGCTGTTTTTCTGTTTTCAGAAGGTCGGCGCGGTGATTGGTTGGCGGCTCTGTTTTTTGCTCTAGCCGTTGGCTCGCGTGCAGATGCCATCCTGTTGCTTCCGCTGTTGCTCTGGCTAATCACTCCGTTTCCAATGGTTGGAACGTTGTTCAGCAATTTTTCCAATGGTTGGAAAAATCCGTGTCTCTTCCCTCGCGGAGCGCTGAAGGGCAGCGCTGTTGCTCTCAGGCAGTGGAAACTCCTTCTGGCAGGTATCCTTGCTCTGCTTGGGGGGCGGGTTCTTTATGGAAATGAGACGGTTTCCATCGATCCGTTTTTTAATCTGAAAATGGTCGCGGGCTATGTGGTCTTTGGTTTTGGGGCCGCAGGACTGCTCTTCGTGATCTATTCGATTCGCTTGGCCGTACAGACCTCAAAGGAGCGCGGCGCACTCAAAAAAATGTATGGGGTTGCCGGGTTGTTGGCATTTCTGCTCCCCGTGTTGTTTTTTCTTCCGCAATTGCACGCTCCGCGCTATTTCTGGCGCGGTTGTGAAGCCATTCTGCTGTTGGCTGTATCTGGGCGACTTTCGGCGGGGCTGAATCGCAGAATGGTTTTGCCCGTCTGCCTTGCCGCACTCCTGCCTCTCGTGATCGGGGTGAATGTTCCTTCGTTAACTCGGCCGAAGATTGATGTTTTGCATCCGACACTGTTCCCCAGTGGAGATGGGCATTATCCAATGGGCGGAACTCTTCCGTTTCTTTTCCGGTTGCGGAGTGCCACAGAGCATCCAATAGATCACAATCAGTTGGTTTGGAATGCGGTTCAAAAAGTAGAATTTCATGTTGATGGAGGTGGAGTCGTTCCGGTATTGAACACTCCCATGTCAGGATATCTTCTTTTAGGGGCATCCCTGCAGGGCAAGATGGCTAGACGCGCGTCGTATGAGCAATTGGCGGACTCTGCGTTTTATTCTGACAGCCGCAGCCTGATGCGCGATGACCCCAAAACCACTATTCAGTTTTTGTCTAAAATTTTAAACCAGTCGACAGTGTTTGTTTCTCCGGTTGCGGACGGCGTGGGTATCCTTCGGTTTGGAACCGGGGATGATCGATGGGGAAAGCAGGTGCAGCTTCTTAATCGGCTTTTTGCCGGCAATGAATATCGAGTGGATTCATCGGATCCCAATATTCAGGGAGGATTGATGCGCGTCGGTTTTTCTGAGAGCCCATTTGACGGAGCCCGAATGGATGCGCGGACAGGACTCTATTATTCAACGGGGCGAGGGGTGTCCCTTGGCGAGGCGCCCCATCATGCGGTTTCGATTTTCCCCTCCTGGATGTCCTTGCAGTCTTTCAGAGGGCTTGGGGAATAAAATCCTGTTGATTTACTGCGCGGAGTGGTACATTTCGCGACTACTTCGGGGTTTTTATGCAAAACAAGACATCTATTAAAGTGTGGAGCGAGCGGTGGCGCCTCGGGGCGCTCTCCGTTCCCGAATTGGTCCAGATCGGGCTGGTTTCCGTTGTTATCGGCCTGATGTTCATGATGTTCCATATGCTTGGGAATACGGTCGAAAATACCGGCAGCCGTTCGGCCTTCCAGTGGATGTTTGCCCGCTGGCACGATACCATTTCGTTCGGTGCGGATTATTCGCACGGTTATTTCATCCCCTTCGTCAGCCTTGGGGTGATTTGGTATAAGCGCAAAGAAATTTTTTCGGTGGATAAACAGGTCGATGTGCGCGGCTTGGCGGTGGTGATTTTGGCGCTGGTCGTTCATTGGCTCGGGGCCAAAATGCAACAGACCCGACTTTCGTTGTTGAGCCTGGTGATGTTGACGTGGGGGG
>JAEIOF010000159.1 GCA_016342445.1 Verrucomicrobiota bacterium
TCCTGTTGCTCCTCGGGGGCATGGTGGTGTTTACGGTCATCAAAAAAGAGGAAAAGAAATTTGTTCCGCCGCCGCCGATCGACCGCCCGAAGATGGATCTGAAAAAGCCGAGAGTGAAAGTTAAAAAAGCGGACAAACCCCGCGCGACCCAACGCATTGTCAGCAAAAGCGTTGCGAGCATGCCGGACATCCAACTGCCGGACATCTCCAATGCGGGCTCCGGGCTCAGCGGAGGTGTCGGCGGATACGAATTGGTTCCAGACGTTGCGGGAATGAGCCTGTTCGGCGGAGCCAGATCCATAGCGGTCGGCAATGATTTCGAGGGGACTTTTTATTCGCTTCGGTATGACCGGCGCGGAAAAAAAACCAGCATAGCCGAGCCGGGATATGAAGAGACCATTCGTCGCTTTGTCGAGTCGGGATGGAATCCATATGTTTTTGCCCCCTATTTCCGCGCTCCACAAAAGCTCTATGCAACACAGATTTTTATTCCGACGATCTTTTCGGAATTTGGTCCTTCCCACTTCGGAGTGCCGTCCGGCCCGGATTTTGACCCGTACCTCTGGTGCGTTCACTACAAAGGAAAAATCATGCGCAAAGAAGGCGGACGATTCCGCTTCTGGGGCCTTGGGGACGACGTACTGTTGGTTCGGGTGAACGGAACGGTGGTCTTTAACGGGTCTTGGGAATCTTTCCGTTCTGATCTTTGCGACTGGGAACGCCACGAGGAAGACTACCGGTATTTTATGGGGCATGCGCAAGCGGCTGTCGGGGACTGGTTTGAGCTGGAGCCGGGTGTTCCGGTTGAAATGGAAGTGCTGATCGGAGAAATTCCAGGAGGACACTTCTGCGCCTATCTGGTCGTTGAGGACGAGTCGGAGGACTATGCTAAAAACCAGCAAGGCATGCCCATCCTTCCCGTCTTTAAAACCGCAGAGATCCCCGAGCGGGTAAAAGAGAAGATCGAATACACATTGATCCCGGGGGAAGCCGATTTGAATTCCGATTTAATGTTTAACGTCTATTAACCTGATGAAACATCCTCGAGCAAGGTCGACTAGTAATGAAAATTCATATCATGCAACTGTGGAACTGTTCTAGACGCCAAAGAAATCGTCCGCTTATCTGTTTCGCCCTGACTACCGTGCTTTTCTGCGGTTCGGTCTCCGCCGAAATGCGCGTTTGGGAAGACACATCCGGCAACCCGGTGACAGCGGAGTTTGTCCGGGAAATTTTTGGAGCTGTCGAGCTAAGGCGACCGAACGGGGCATTGCACTCGATCCCGCTGGAGTCCCTTTCCGCGCAAGACACCGAATATCTCCGCACCCGAATCGCCCCTGAGATCGAACTGAACGTGCGCACACAAAAGCGAGGCAAGGTGAGAAATGAAGAATTTGTACGAAACGGCGACGTAATCGACGTTATCACGGCCGAAGTCCAGATTAGAAAAAAAAGCCGCACACCCTTCAACGGAATACTACGGGCAGAGTTCTATCTCATCGGGAAAGAAGTCGCCACAGAGGACTACCGTCTCTCCGGAAGAGAGACCTGCCGGATTCAGTTTACTGAAGAAAATAAAGGGCTGTTTACGTTTCAAACCTCCGCGGATTTTCGGGTTTACGAAGAATATAATGATTTCGAGGTACGCGGTGCGGAGTATGCAGGCTATCTGGTGCTCGTCATGGATTCCACGGGAAACAGACTGTCCTCCCTAACGAATTTATCCTGGCTGAAAGATGAAAAGATCGATGCCCTGCGCAAGCTCCATCTCGACTCGTTTTTTGATGAAAACTGCCGCAAACGCTCCGTTCCCCGCCCGAGTTACTACGACTCCAGAATTGAATTTTGATATATTTAGGATCGAGTTAATGGGTGGTGCAATTAATAAAAATGTGATGACTGACGAGCTTTCCGCAGAACTCTTGATGGAAATGCGAATCGATCCGAACGCGTTCAATCCGGATGAGGTGATCGACCTCTTTATCGCTGAAATGGAAAAGGGGCTGGCCGGGCATAAAAGTTCGCTGCCGATGATTCCTGCCTATGTTGGAATCGAGGGATCCGTACCTCATAACGAGCCGGTAATTGTCATCGATGCCGGCGGCACGAACCTGCGCATCTGTCTGGCAGAATTTGATGAATCGAGCGAACTGCAGATCTCCCACTTCACAAAGATCCCGATGCTCGGCACGCAGGGTGAGTTGACTGCAAAAGAATTTTACGACGAACTCGCCAACCTCATTGCTCCGATCGCGGACAAGGCATGCTCTATCGGGTTCTGCTTCTCCTACCCGGCCGAAATTCAACCGGATATGGATGGGCGGTTGCTGCATTGGACCAAAGAGGTGCGTGTGCCGGAGCTGGTCGGGCAGTGCATTGCCAAAGGGCTTTCTTTATCTCTTACCATGCGCGGACTCGGCCAAAAGCAGATCGTCATTCTTAATGATACAGTCGCCTGCCTGCTGGCGGGCCGGGCAGAAGGTGAAAAGCGAGGCAGCAAGAGCTTCATTGGCTTCATTATGGGAACCGGCACGAATACAGCCTATGTAGAGCAAAACGCCAATATCTCGAAGCTGGATGCCCCCCCCCGCCATGCATCGCAGATAATTAACGTTGAATCCGGCGGGTTCGCCCGGTGCTTACGGGGTCCGCTGGATATCAAACTGGACAAACAGAGTGAAAATCCGGGCGGCCACATTTTCGAAAAGATGCTTTCCGGGGTTTACCTCGGCAAGCTGTCGCTTGAGCTGCTTCAGGTCGCCGCGCGGCGCGGAATGTTCAGCGAAGAAACGGCCATGGCATTACTGGAGCTGAAAGAGCTGTCTTGGATTGAAGTGAATACGTTCATGTATGAACCGAATGATGCCGCAGGCTCTTTTGCATGCTGCACCGATGATGACCGCACGTTGTTGCACTTGCTGGTTGAGGCAATTATTGACCGTGCGGCGCTGTTAACGGCTGCAAACATCAGCGCCACTGCCATTAAATGCGGATCGGGGCTCGTTGCTGATCAGCCGATCTGCATTAACATCGATGGATCTACGTACTACAAAACCTATCAGCTGTCTGAAAAAGTTCAGAGACACCTGTCTTCCATATTGGCACCGCGCGGCATTCATTACACCTGTGTGCATGTGAAAGATGCCCCGATTGTGGGGGCCGCAATCGCCGGCCTGACCGCATTCTAACTTCAAACAGGTCTTCTGCGAACCAGCAAAACACTCTGCTCACCGGCCAGATGGATGAGCTCCCCCGAATAAGAATAATGCGTCATGCGATAGGAGTTGGCATTGATCCACTTCAACAGCTCGTGATTCGTTTTCAACATCCCAGGGGTTCGAAACGCGACTCATAACATTGTCGTGGAACACATTGCTGATCCCTTTTCGGACACACGTCTTCGAGACTTGTCTAAAAAGATGGTTTTGTGAAAACCACGGCCTAGAGGGAAATCCGATTCGTCACGTCCGCAGGGAAACAGATCCCCTCGGACAATCAGGAAACGGCCGATGCAACAAACCGGGCCGGAGCGTTTTCAGCTCCGGCCATCGCGCCTTCTATTTTACGGCGTCTTCTTCCTCTTTGGTCAGAATGCCGTCCTGAT
>JAEIOF010000160.1 GCA_016342445.1 Verrucomicrobiota bacterium
TCCAGTGCACGGGTTTCCTCGAGACATTTGATGCCGGCGCGGAAGCTGTAGAGGTCGGCGGAGGTGATGGTGAAGATGGCCACGCGCGAGACGTGCGAGCAGCTGGCCACGCCTTCCACAATACTTTCGAGCATGATGCCGACGTTGTCGAATCGGCGGAAGGCGCTGGAAAAATGATACAGCGACGGCACGAGGTTCTCGCGGGGGGCATCAAGCGGTTGCGGGACACGCCCCAGACCCTCTTTGAGAATCCGGTTTTCCTGCTGAAGCTTCAGGTGCGACTGAACCTGCTCGAAGAGCGCCTGAAGACGCAGTCGATCCACATCGGCCGATTCAATCGCATAGACGCCCGCGACGGCGGCCCGCAGGCCGGGGTCGGATCGGGGCGCGCCCAGCGCGATCAGCACCACAGAGGGGAATTCTTTCAACAGCTGCGGCAGCAGGGTTGCGCATTCAGCCCCGCGCAGATCCATGAAGAGAAGCGTGGAGCTGTTTTGGTGCAGAAGCAGTTCAAGGCGGGCGGGATCCGCGACGTGCTGCACCGCAGACCGTTCGTGAAGATAGCCGCGGACACGCTGAAGCAGAGCGGCATCCTGTGTGTAAACCATACTAACGGGCAACGCACTCATCGCTTAGAAATCTCCTTTACATTGATCAACGGGAACAACAAGTGGAACACGGTTCCCTTCCCTACTTCGCTCTCCACATCAATCAATGCATGATGCTCCTGAATGATGCCATGCGACACCGAAAGGCCGAGGCCGACCCCTTCCTCTTTCGTCGTGAAAAACGGGTCGAAAACACGGTTGAGCTGCTCCGGGGGAATGCCGCAACCGGTATCCTGAATATCGAGCTGAATGGACGATTTAACAACGGATGTTTTCACGCTGAGCGTTCCGCCCGGCTCCATCGCATGAACCGCGTTGAGGAAAAAGTTAATGAAGGTCTGGTTGAGCTGCTCGGCGTCGGCATCAATCACATGCCGCTTGGCGCTCAGATCGGCCTCCATGGAAATGTCCTTTTGAGCCAGCTGCTGGTCGATCAGGCGCAGGGAATTTTCGACCACTTCGTGAAGGGAAACGGGTTTGAGCGCCGCTTTGGCGGGACGGGCAAAATTGAGCAGACGGTTTACAATGGTATCGATCCGTCCGACCTCCTGCCCGACCAGATCGAAAAAGGTTTTCTGAAAATCCTCGTTGTCATACTGATGCGGAAGAAGCTGCGTGAAGGTTTTGATGGTAACGAGCGGGTTCTTGATTTCGTGGGCCATTCCCGCCGAAAGCGTCCCGATGCTGGAAAGACGATCAGAACGGCGGATCTGCTCCTCCATTTTCTTCAACAGGGTCATATCATAGAACACAAGAAGCACGCCGAGCCTTTCGCCGGTATAACTGTGGAAAACAGAACCGCTGGCACGAATGGGAACCTGTTCGGATCCGACTGGAATGGTCAGGTCCTTGTCGCGGAACCCGCCGCCGGTTTTAAAGACCCCTTCGACCGAATCCATCAAAGCCCGGGGAAGAACACTCATTGACTGACCGACCACAGCCGCCTCGGCCAGCCCCGTAAGTTTCTGCGCCCGCTGGTTAAAGACCGTCACCCGACGCTCTTCATTAACCGCCACGATGCCGCTTTCGAGCGAATCGAGCAGGATTTCGTTATAGATTTTACCGTCCTGAACGGCGGTATAGAGATTGGCGTTTTCCAGCGCCACCGCAAACTGATCGGCGAGAAGCTGCAACGCCCGCTGATCGCGCAGGTCATAAATATGCCCTGATTTTTTTTCGGAAAGGAGAAGCACCGACTTGATCTCTTTGCGCGAAAAACACCCTATGGCCACCGCAGCTCCCGCAGCCTGCATTTCTCCCAGCGCCCCGGTCACTAAAGTCGTCGGACGCATGCGCTGAAGCGTATCCACTGTGAATGTCTCATGGCTCCGTTCCAAAAGTTGAATGGTGGAACTTGTGGATTTCAGAGAAACGGAGTCCTGCGCACTGGAAACCGGATAACACTGACCGTACACGGCACTGCCTGCGGGACGCAGTAGAACAACCCGTGTCGTTTCGAAGGTCTTGGAAATCAAATTTGAAAAAGACTCAAGCATCTGCGCCTCGGTGACTATCTCCCGAAAAATCTGCCCAGCATGCTCTAGAATCTCATCCACATTCGAGGGGCCCAAAGAAAAAATACGGCGGGAGAAAAGATGCATCCACCGATAGGCCGGCATCACAGAAAACGCCAGAATAAGAGCCGCCGCCAAATGCGACAGGTATGTCGTATCCGGCACGATAAGATAAAAAAGAATCCCGCCCACCCATACCGAAAGAATATATATGGCAATCAAATACACCGCCATAAGTGCATAAGCCGTTAAGCGTTGCAAAACCACAGAAACCGATAAGATTCGCCTTGTGGCTATGCCGTACGCCACAAATCCGTCCAGAATAAGAGCAAAAAGCGGAAGGAAACGAGTGGCCTCTTGCGTGCGCAATAAAATAGAAGCGGTGAAAAGAGACAATCCAAATGAAAATCCGATCAACCATCCCAACAGCAAAAACTGACTCTCCGTCCGCTGGACGCCGATGGCTTCACGAAATGTTTTACGGATGGAAGCGGCCATCCCAATGACCATTGAAACAAAATATATAATAAAGATAGAAAACCCAGCGCCATAATCCCCACAGGGAACAGTTTCAGAAGGGGTTGAGAAATATGCAAATCGCATAAAAAAATTAGTTTGGCAGAGAACGACCACTGCACCAGCGGCTATTAATAAATATCTAATTTTACAGCACAGCCGAAAAAAGGTTATTTCCGACTCCAATACCACAAGACGTAAAATAAAAAACCCAAGCGGCAAAAACCCTGCAGCCGCTGAAACCTGCCGCGTCCAGAAGGTCAGACCATCGGAGGTAGCCTGTACTGTGCAGGCAAACATGCAAAGTAACCAGAGAGCGATCAAGCCGGTGCTTAGTAAAAAATAGCGGTTTAACCTGCGCTTTGGATTGGAAAGCCAGACCAGCAATCCAATAACGGTGTTTCCGCTTAGCCCGATTACAATAATACTTTGAAATGAGTTCATTTGGTTCTTTTCATAACCAAGGTCGTATTCTCCGCAGCCATCCCATGAGAATTGGCGATGGCAATATCCACTTTTGCTCTACGGGGTTTAAGTGGCACATGATCCAAATTACACTCCGGATCGGGGTGGGTTAAATTAGCTGTCGGCGGAATCAACTGGTGTTTCATTGCCAACGCACAGGCAACCATCTGCATGAGACCTGCTGATGCCAACGCATGCCCCGTCACCCCTCGAAGTGAACTGACGGGTATGCGATAGGCATATTCTCCAAACACCTTCTTGATCATCTTTATCTCCAGTAAATCCATTACCGGATCACTAATCGCATTTGCGCAAATGTAATCGACCTGATGGGGATAAATTCCTGCATTTTGCAGCGCAACATCCATACTCTTGTA
>JAEIOF010000002.1 GCA_016342445.1 Verrucomicrobiota bacterium
GAACTGGCGAAAGCCACCCCGATGGTGATCGATTACGAGACTCGCATGGACCGGATCCTCGTCACCGGTGAAAAAACGGTTACCTGTTATTACACCCTGCTCAATGTGACAAAAGAGGAGGTCGACACGGCGGAGTTTGTCCGCATGATGCGGCCCGGACTGCTGGATCGCTACAACCAGCATCCCGCTCTGGAGTGGTTCCGCGACCGGAACATCCAGATCCAACACGCCTACTACGGACGGGATGCGCAATGGGTCGCAACCATTCAGGTTCCGGCGGATGTTGAAAAATAAGCCCGGTCAATAGGCGCGCGCGTCGGAATTTTCCATAAAATTGACGAAGGATCGGTTGACGACCCGGTTGCCGCCGGAGGTCGGGTAATTGCCGCTGAAATACCAGTCGCCCTTGTGATTCGGACAGGCGGCGTGCAGGCCCTCGATGCTCTGATAGATCACTTCGAAATCGGCCTTGAGGTCGGCAGGACGCAAAATCTGAGCGATCTTCTCCTCCACCTCGTGCGGCCTGAAGAGGCGGAAAATGGCCTTCACCTCGTTGACAACCTGATCGCACGGAAGATCCAGGCTTGCTTTGCACTTTTCGTAAACTTCGGTCAGCAGGGCCTCCCGGCCAGTCTCTTTCACCAACGCAATGGCCGCCTGGAAGGCGACGAAATCCTTCGACTTCGACATGTCGATGCCATAGCAATCGGGATAGCGGATTTCCGGGGCGGAAGAAACAATGACGATCTTCCGCGGATGCAGGCGGTCGAGAATCCGCAGGATGCTCTCGCGGAGCGTTGTGCCCCGCACAATCGAATCGTCGAGCACCACCAGCGTATCGTCCGATTTTACCACGCCGTAGGTGGTATCGTACACCATCGAAACGAGCTCGTTGCGGTCGGCGTCCGTGGTGATAAACGTGCGCAGCTTGGCATCTTTCGTCATGATTTTTTCGATGCGCGGCTGATAATTGACCAGCTCGGTAATGCGCGCCGCCGAAAGGTTGCGCTCCGTCAGGATATGATGCTTCGCCCGATCCGCCACATACGCCTTCACCCCTTCGATCAACCCCATAAAGGCTGTTTCAGCCGTATTGGGAATGTAGGAAAACACGGTGTGGTCGAGGTCGTAGTCCACAGCTTTAAGCACCGGCTCGGTGAGTTGCCGTCCCAACTGCTTGCGTTCGTTATAAATATCTTTATCCGTTCCGCGCGAAAAATAGATGCGCTCGAAGGAGCACGGGGACACCTTCGCCACATCCGAGATTTGCTCGTGGAGGACTTGGCCGTTTTTACGAACCACCAGGGCGTGGCCGGGCTTGATCTCCTGCACCGATTCCACTGGAACATTAAAGGCGGTCTGAATGGCGGGCCGCTCGGAGGCCACCACCACAAATTCATCGTCCTGATAGAAAAAGCCAGGGCGGATCCCGCAGGCATCGCGCATCACGAACAGATCGCCGTTGCCGATAATCCCCGCCATCGTGTAGCCGCCGTCGAAATTTTTGACCGCTCGCTTCAGCACCGTCAGCAGATCGAGATTATCCGAAATCTTTTCAGAGATCGCCGGGCGCTCCAGCCCCTGCTTGCGGAACTCGCGGAAAAGACGGTCGTTTTCTTCGTCGAGGAAATGCCCGATCTTCTCGAGCACCATCACGGTGTCTTTTTCACTGCGCGGATGCTGGCCCAGCTCGACCAGCGTATCGAACAGCTCGTCGTTATTGGTCAAATTAAAATTACCCGCCAGCACCAGATTGCGGTTCTTCCAGTTGCTCTGGCGCAAAAAGGGGTGACAGTAGGAAACGCCGCCCCGCCCGCGGGTTCCGTAGCGCAAGTGGCCGAGCAACAATTCGCCGGCAAACTTCGCGTTGCGCTTCAGCCAGACCGGATCGTCGGCGTGCTCCGGATTATCGCGCTGCGACTCCGCCAGCGAAGCGAGCATATGCTGATGCACCTGTGCAATCGGATCTTTATCCGCCGAAAGCGCGCGGAAAATAAAAGGGTTGCCCGGATCAGTGTCCAGCTTAACGACCACCGCCCCGGCGCCGTCCTGCCCCCGATTATGCTGCTTTTCCATCAGCAGATAGAGGCGGTTAATTGCAAATGATGCCGAGCCGTATTTCTCGACGTAATATTCGAACGGTTTCAACAGACGTATCGCGGCAATGCCGCACTCATGGCCAATCCAATCACTCATATCCCATACACTCCTTGGTTCCGGATAAAGTTGAGCCGCATCCTCGCATCCGGCCTCGCCCCGGTCAAGAGAATGGAATCGCGGAATATTAAAATGACGGGGTCGCGGAGCGGCAACACCCTCAGCCCCTCTCCATCGCCACCCTTTTCCACTCGCCCCAAGGGAAAGAGGCCGGCGCGTGCGAGCCACGCCGCGCTGTAGGCTCGTCTCTCGCAAAAACGCAAAGTTCCAAGGGTTGGGAAAACCGCCCGCGAATAACACGAATGGGCTCCGAGGGTTGAAAGATTTTTATCCGCAGATTGCGCAGATGTCTCCGCCCGAGACGCAGTCGAGAGAGGCCTCGTTATTGCAAGGCAATGACCGCAGGGAGTGGCAATGGCTGGAAAAACTTCTGACTCTTTCCTTTTCGCGCCTCGAGATACTCGAAAAAGGGATAAATCCCGGCCGACCCAAAAGAGCTCTTTCTATTTCCACCGGCGCGCAGTAAACTGCCCTCCGTTGAGTGGGAAATAATAGAAGTCTGTTTTCCCGTCAGGAGGCCGCGTGCCGCTTCGAAACTACATCGCGATTTTCACCGAGCTGAAAGACTGCCGGTTCCTTCGACACCAGACAGCAACCCTTTTCATTGTCACCTATATCGACTGGGTGCTGATCCCGTTTATAACCAAGCTCGAGGGAATCCATCTGCCCGTTTTCATGATCAGTTTCTACATGCTACTGGGGGCTCTGGACGGGTTTGTTCAACCGTTGTTCAAGCATGTGAAGATTTATAATATCTACCTGTTCGGAATCCTTCTGGATATCATTCAGCTGGCGAGCTACCTCTGCATTACCCGATCCATCGTGATTTTCACCTATGTCATCATCAGCATCTTCACACTACAGGGCATTACCTTTGAAATCGCCCGTGTGCACACCGTCGACTTTATGCAGGAAGAAAACGTTGAACTAAAAGATTACCTGATGATCCGCTCCTTTATTATTTCCTGCGCCATTGTGACGGGCAGTCTAAGCGCGATGCTGTTTGACCGCACCGGCCTGCCCTTGCGCCACTTATTGGCTTACCTGGCGGCTCTTGGCCTCGTGGGCATTGCCTTTCAATTTAAGTTGTACCGGAAGTTTCATCAAAAAATTGAGGTGTCAGACATTTCAGTCGAACGGGACCGCAAAGAACTTTTTGAGAAGTTCCGCTAGCGCGGGCCAGGGCGGGCCGCTGAAACAAGGCAATTCAAAGGGTCAGCCCCATAATCTAAATAGAACCGGACTCACCCGCCCGACAATATAAGCGACTCCGCCGAAGCTGCAGGCGGAGCTGGAAAATGTGACACAACCGACCACACCCGTTGAGGTTTTAGAAACGGAAAAAGATGTTTTTTGAAAAGCATTTTCAATAGATGTTGTGAGGCAAACAGACCAGACGTTTATTCATGGCGGATATCTTGAGGAGCTGGATGAGGCACAAAAACACCTTAATAACTATTGCCGCCGGTTTCTTTGCACTCAACGCCACAACGTGGGCGGGCGGCTTCCAGCTCTACAACGAAGGTTCGGCCGAAGCTCTCGCGCAGGCCGGCGCCATCACCGCGCGCGACGACCTCTCCTCGCTGGCCTGGTACAACCCCGCCGGATTGGCCGGCACCGAGCAGCGGTCGGTCATGGTCGGCAACACCTTCATCCTGCTGAACGCCCGATTTGACGGGAGCGCCTTTAATGACACGATGGGGAAACACTGGCGCAGCATCCCGCACGCCTATCTGATCCAGCCGATCAACAAAACCCAAACCTTCACCCTCTCGCTCAATGCCCCTTATGGGCTGATCACCGAATGGCCGGACGGCTGGAACGGACAACCTTTAGCGATTAAATCCGAATTGAGTTCGCTCTACGCCACCCCCTCGCTGGCGATGAAACTGAGCGAACAGCTTTCAGTCTCAGCCGGATTCAATGCCGTTTATACCACGGTGGAACTAACTTCCCTGGCCGTCCCTCTGGCACTCGGCGGCCGCGATCCGAACATTGCCGTACCCCAGCAACGCAAACTCTCCGCCAACGACTTTGGTATCGGGGGCACCGTCGCCCTGCGCTGGGCGATCAACCCTCACTGGGCTCTGGGTGCGCGCTACCAGTCCGAAGTTCAACACACCTTCGACGGGAAAGCACAGTATGCCAGCGATCCGGATGTCAAATTCAAGGCAGACGGCACGCTGCCGGACAGCCTGACACTCGGCCTGACCTATACAGGGCTGGAACGCTGGACGTTCGGGCTGGATGCCGTCTGGACCGACTGGTCTGACTTCGACCAGCTGGTTTATGAATTTCCCGGCGCCAATGAAACGGTGCCGGAAGAGTGGAATGATGTCTGGAGCATCCATCTCGGTGCGGAATTCCGCGCCAGCAAAAACTGGGTGCTGCGCGGCGGCTATGTCCGGGACGAATCACCGGTGTCCGGCCAATACCGCTCGCCCATGCTGCCCGGCTCCGACAGCCAGCTCTTCATGGGCGGCTTCGGCTACACCTTTAAAAGCTGGACGCTCGATGTCGCCTACTCCTACATTTTGGCCGAAAAAACCGAGCAGGGATCCGCCATTGCAGCGACCGACCCTGCGTTTGCCGGCGATTATGACAGCGACGCGCATCTGCTTTCATTTTCTATCAGCCATTCATTCTGAATCGGATGCGCCGCCGGATAAATTTCTTGCGTTCGAAGGGTCAAGAATCATGAACCTTTCACAACCCTCACCCCCCGCCGATTCCCGCCCGGACGTCTTCCTCGCTCAAAGTGCTCATTGCCGAAGACAACAAAATCAACCAGCTCGTCGCCGACCGGATTCTCCGCAGGATGGGCTGCACGACAACCATTGTCGAAAACGGACAACTCGCGATCGAGGCCTCAGAAAAAAACGGTTTCGATCTCATCCTGATGGACTGCCAGATGCCCGTGGTCGATGGCTACGAGGCCACCCGTCAAATTCGTCTGAAGGAACGCCAGACGCCAGACGCCCCGGCCATCCCCATCATCGCGATCACCGCCCATGCGCAGGAACGCGACCGGGTCAAATGTTTTGATGCCGGGATGAACGACTATCTAGCCAAACCCTTCACGCAGGAACATCTCACAGAACTCGTCCGCAAATACGCTCGCTCGCAAGCCGGTGAAAGCAAGCAACCACCCCGCTGAAATCATCGGCGCGATCGCCAAACTGTCCGGACGCTCACGTGGAGAAAGCTGGTTCCGGAACCGCCGTACTGATAACAGAAATTTAAAATCAGGAGGTTGACTTCTGCTTTTCAGAGAAGCCCGATAATTGACAATCCGGGGGCCGAAGGTTGGAACATTCGGTGCAACTTTTTCCAATGCTTGGAAGAAACGCTTCCAGGCATCGGAAAACGAAAAGGCCGGAACCGGCTTCCCGATCCCGACCTTGTTTTTGCGCTCTCGCGTTCTTTTGCGGCTATTCCGCCTTCTGCGCTTCAAGCAACTCGTTGATCCCCTTCTCAGCGAGGTCCATCATCTGAGCCATTTGCTCTTTGGTGAAAGGTTCTTCTTCGGCGGTTCCCTGCACTTCGACGAGCTTGCCGGAGGCGGTCATGACGACGTTCATGTCGACTTCCGCTTTGGAGTCTTCGAAGTAGTTGAGGTCGAGCAGCGGAACCTGTTTGTAGATCCCGACGCTAATGGCGGCGAGCGCTTCCTTGATCGGGTCTTCTTTAAGGAGTTTTTCTTCGATCAGGCGGTCAACCGCCATGCGCAGTGCAACATAAGCACCCGTGATGGAGGCCGTGCGGGTTCCGCCATCGGCCTGGATCACGTCGCAATCAATATAAAGCTGGCGGCGGCCCAGTTTCTTGAGATCAAGCACCGAGCGGAGCGCGCGGCCGATCAGCCGCTGGATTTCCATGGTGCGTCCGCCGAGCTTGCCCATGGAGGCTTCGCGACGGGCGCGATCCGGCGTGGCGCTCGGGAGCATGGAATATTCGCAGGTCAACCAACCGCCTTCTACGTTCTGCGCGCGCATCCAGCCGGGGACGCCCTCGTCCACGCTGACGGCGCAGATGACTTTGGTGTTGCCCATTTCAACCAGCACCGACGATTTCGCGTTGATGGTGAAGTCGCGGGTAAATTTTACGGGACGCAGTTCGTCCGGTTTCCGTCCGTCGTATCTCAATTCTGCCACGTTGATAAACTCCTCAAGGTTGATGCCTGTATTTATTTTATTGAAAGGTTTTTTGTTCATAAGAACGCCGATTATGCGAAACCACCCCCCGAATGCAACGGGGAAAGGCGACAAACCGTATTAGGGATTCAGCCGCAGAGTTCACTGAGGCACAGAGACAGACGCTTTACAAAATCAGGCAGGACAAAAATCATTTCTGAGACGTTGCGTCTCCCTTCGTCCCGACTTCATTTCCATATGTAGAAAAAATGCTCTGTGCCTCAGTGAACCCTGCAATGAAGGTTCACTGAACTGGATTAGCGGCTCTGCGAACGCCGGCTTGGGCCGTAGGATCCGCCCTTGAACGCCGAGGCCCCACCCGTGCGGGGAGCGCGCGATCCGCCGCCGCCCTGCCCGCCGGGGCGCCCGCCGCCTCCGCGGCGATTTCCCTGCCGACTCTTCGGCTCGGGCCGCGCATCCGAACCAACCGCATTGCGCGCCTTTTCGGAATGATATTTGTGCTCGTGATCCACGGGGATGGTCTTGCAGATCATCTTTTCGATGTCGCGCAGGAAATCGCGTTCGCGGGCGGAGCAGAACGAAACAGCATCGCCTTCCAGTCCGGCGCGAGCGGTGCGTCCAATACGGTGAACGTAGGTTTCGGGTTCTTCAGGCAGATCGTAGTTCACCACATGCGTGATACCATCGACATCGATACCGCGCGCGGCGATATCGGTGGCCACCAGCGCGCGAACCTGACCGGCTTTAAACCCGGCCAAGGCCTTCGTGCGGGCCGTCTGCGATTTATTGCCATGAATGGCCAATGCGGTAATGCCCGCAGAATCCAATTTTTTGACCACTTTATCCGCACCGTGTTTGGTTCGGGAAAAAACAATCACCTTGTCCATGTTGTGTTCTTCGATCAGGTCGATCAACAACGTGTCCTTCTGATCCTTATCAACAAACATCAGCTTCTGTGCGATACGCTCAACGGTCGGCTTGCCGGGATCGATGGTGATCTTCACCGGATTGCAAAGCATGTCGGTCGCCAGCTTTTCCACAACCGGCGGCATCGTTGCCGAGAAAAAAAGCGAATGCCGCTTTTTCGGCAACTTGGCAATCACCTTGCGGACGGCGGGAATAAAGCCCATGTCGAGCATACGGTCGGCCTCGTCGAGAATGAACAGCTCAATCCGGTCGAGGTGGATATGGCCCTGATCCATCAGATCGATCAGGCGGCCCGGGGTGGCAACGACGACATCGACACCGCGCTGAAGCGCCACAACCTGCGGGTTCTGGCCGACACCGCCGAAAATAACGGTGTGCGAAACACGCACGTAACGGCCGTAGGTTTTAATGCTGTCGCCGATCTGGGCGGCCAACTCGCGGGTCGGAGTAAGAATCAGCGCACGCGGGCGTCCCTTCGCCGGAGTGATATTGGTCTGACACATCTCCTGCAGGAGCGGCAGGGTGAACGCGGCGGTTTTGCCGGTCCCGGTCTGCGCGCAGCCGAGAATATCTTTGCCTTCCAGCAGATGCGGAATCGCCTGTTCCTGGATGGGGGTCGGAGTGGTGTAGCCTTCTTCAGCGACAGCACGCTGCAACGGCGCAATAAGCGCCGCGAATACGTTTTCTTGTTTCATTTGGTCTTCTTTTCCGTCCGGGACTATAAAAAATCTCTGCCTGCCGGACGTATAGGGAAAGAAGAAGCCGCGCTATTCGCAGCGTGCGGCCCGTTTCTCCGGACCGAAGTGAGCGAGGGTTGTAGGCTTATCGCCTTGGGATGTCAAGCCCCGCGCCGAAATGGTTTGGACGCCGAGCCTCACCCTTGCAATTTTCCAAGGCTCGGAACTTTTGATCCGAATTTTTCCAATGGTTGGAAAACTTAACGGGTGCAGGCTAGGCTGTCTCTCCGTCGAGCTTGCGCGACGGACGGGCGGCCATCCAGGCTTTCATTTCGGAGCCGAGGGCCTTGCAAGCGGCGGAGTCGTCGCGCAGTTTGCAGAAAGTGGTGTAGAGCCCGAAGAAGGCCTGACGGAAGGTGTCGATCTGTTCCATCCGTTCAAGGAACCGGCCCTCGGCATCAATCGCTTCGGTCTTCGGAAGCTTGAGACCGCGGAAAATAAACTCGTCTGCATCGAGCGTCACCGTCCAAAGCTCCTCTCCGCGAGCGAGGGTGAGCTTGGCGCGGCGCAGTTTTTTACCGCTGAGCAGCGCGGCACGGGTTTCAGCGCTGAGCATCGGTTCGCCTTTACGAATGGCGGTTTCGCCCTGCTCCTCTTGATCGAACAGCAACGGTCCTTCGACCAGCGCGGCGAACGATCCGCCGCCCGGCAGCTCGGCATGTCCGCCTTTGGCCTCGGACATAAACCAGAGCCACATCAAAAATTCACGGCCCGGCGCGCAGTCGGCCCACTGATCGGCGGCTAAGCTCCAGAGCGGCCACTGGTCGGCGCGGCATTGTGCATCGCTCCACGCGGCGGAAACGGGGTTGACCGGAATCAGTTTTGCCCCGGTGGTTTTGGTGAAGTTAACCATAAAGGCATCGAGCTGTTTTTCGCCGAGCGCGGTGGCGTAGAGAATGCCCGCGGCGCGGTCGTAGCAGAAGTCGATGCCCTTGAGCGTCGGCGGCATTTCGGGCAAAAGCCGTTCGACCACCTGCTGCTTGATTTCGCTGTTGGTCTGGCGGTTAACATAATCGCGCGCCTCGGCCTGCATCCAGACCGCCTCTTCCATCCGGCACTCGGCGCGCAGGAGCGAGGTGGGGATTTTGCGCTGCGCCTGACACAGCGTCAGCCGAAGAAATCCGCCAGGCCAGGCCGACCCCTCGTTAATCTCACGGTCGAACAGATGTTTTGCCCCCACCCAGCCGATCAGCTCGTCGTCAGTCAAAAAATCGACCGAGCCGAGAACGTCGTTGGCAAACTGTTCATGAATCGTTTCGGGGATTTCGACAGGAACATAAAACATACGGAAGCTAATAGAGCCGCTTTCAAAAGACATAGGAATACCTGTTATCGGTTAGAAGTTAATGGTTATCGGTTCATGTAAAACCGGACGACATCTTTCCGGTTCCGCGCTCTGACCGCCAGCCTTTTTAGAAAACAACTTTGTTTCGGAAGCCTGCTTTTGTTAAAAACTCCCAACGGAGAAAAATTTATGAGTATAAAAGTGGTTATTCAGGGCGCGGCGGGCCGTATGGGCAAAATGCTGATTCGCTGCATTCAGGAAGAAAAAGTAGCCGGCCTCGAACTGGTCGGTGCGATTGA
This sequence comes from Verrucomicrobiota bacterium, assembly GCA_016342445.1. Classification (GTDB taxonomy): domain Bacteria; phylum Verrucomicrobiota; class Kiritimatiellia; order Kiritimatiellales; family Tichowtungiaceae; genus Tichowtungia. The sequence goes on from JAEIOF010000002.1 coordinate 9,620, forward strand.
CCTGTGGGACGTTCCGGGCATCGGCGAAGACGCCGGCCTGAACTCGGGCGCGAAGGCGGCGGGCATAAAGCTCACGACTGATCTCGCCGCCGTCGCCGCGGACGCGGACGTCATTATTGATTTTACCTCTCATTTCGGAACCGCCGGCAACGCGGAGCGCGTCGCCGAATGGGGAACCGCATGGGTGATCGGCACGACCGGACTCGGCGACGCCGAGCTGGCCGAAGTGAACAAAGCCGCCGAAAAAGTCCCGGTCGTAATGGCGGGCAACATGAGCCTCGGCATCAATCTGCTTTGCACTCTGGTTGAGGAAGCCGCCCGCAAACTCCACGCGCGCGGCTATGATATTGAAGTGATTGAGCGCCACCACAACCAGAAGAAGGATGCCCCAAGCGGCACGGCGCTGATGCTTGGTCAAGCCGCCGCCGATGGCGCGGGTCTGAACCTGAAAGATTCTCAAGTCGACGGGCGAACCGGCATGCCGGGTGCACGCACCAAAGAGGAAATCGGTTTTCACGCGGTGCGCGGCGGCGATATTGTCGGCGACCACACAGTACTGATGGCCGGGACGGGTGAAATGATTGAGCTCTCGCACCGCGCGACGAGCCGCGAGACCTTTGCGGTCGGCGCGCTCAACGCCGCCGCCTGGGTCGTTGAGAAAAAGCCCGGCCTCTACAGCATGAAAGATGTGCTGGGGTTGTAGCCGAATTTATTCCGCAATGTGGAAGCTGCGCGGAAGAAGTTCTCCCAGAGAGGCGACTTCGTAATCATCCAGCGCATCGGCTTTGGCGATATAAACTGAAAATTCGTCACAGCAGAATTCGCTCAGCACCTGCCGGCAGGCTCCGCACGGATACGGCATACTTTCGCCGTCGGCCACAATGGCCAGTGCCACAAAGTCGCACCGGCGTCCGGCGGCAATCGCTGCAAATATCGCCGTGCGCTCCGCACAGTTGGTAAGTCCGTAGGAGACATTCTCCACGTTGCACCCGGCAAACACATCACCATCCGCGCAGAGTAGCGCCGCGCCCACTTTATATTCCGAATACGGAGCGTACGCCTTTTGTGCGGCGTCGCGGGCGGCCTCAAGAAGTTTGGTTGTATTCACTTTTCCTCAAGCTCCTCATCCACAGCCATACGATAAATCGCCGAAAGCTCATCCGCCGCGCGCACGCAAACGTGCAGATCGCGGAGCAGTCCGTTTTCTAAGCCGTAAACCCAGCCGTGCACGGAGATCTCCTGCCCTCTTTTCCACGCTTCCTGCACAATGGTGGTGTGGCAGACGTTGGCCACCTGCTCGATCACATTGAGCTCGCACAGCTTGTTGGTGCGGCGTTTCATGTCACTGATCTGATCCAGCGTCACCGCATACTTGCTATAAATATCTCGAATATGCCGCAACCAGTTATCCACCAGCCCTTGCGACGAGTTGTCCATTGCGCCCTTCACGCCGCCGCAATCATAATGTCCGCAAACAATGATGTGTTTTACCTTCAGGAAATCAATCGCGTACTGCAGAACCGAAAGGCAGTTCATGTCGGTATGAATCACCAGGTTGGCGATATTGCGATGAACAAACACCTCGCCGGGCGCAAGCCCGATGATTTCATTGGCAGGAACCCGGCTGTCTGAACAGCCGATCCAGAGATATTCCGGAGTCTGCTGGTTTGATAGTTTTTTAAAGAAATCGGGATCCTTCTCCACAATTCCCTGCGCCCAGTTCCGGTTGTTTTCAAAAAGCTGGCTTAATACTTTCATGCTCATTCTTTCCTGTTAAATCGTCGCCTCTATAAATCCATTCAGGACCGCCCGCATACGGGGCATCGCCTCATTCGCCGTACGGATCACATCCTCCGAAGTCAGTTTTTCATCGCCAAGCCCCGCCGCCCAGTTACAAACGCACGAAAGCCCCGCGACCTTCACCCCCATCGCATTGGCAAAGATCGCTTCCGGCACGGTGGACATGCCAACCGCATCGGCGCCCATCGACCGAAATGCGCGCACCTCAGCCGGCGTCTCAAAGGTAGGGCCCGTGGCGGCCACATACACGCCGGTCGCATCCGCGCCCGAAGAAACCAGCGCCTGGCGAAGGTCGTGGTCGTAAACGGCCGTCTGATCGGGGAAGCGTGTTCCGAAGTTTGGATTATGCGGCCCGGCGAGCGGATTGGCCCCGAGCATATTGATATGGTCCTCAATCGCCATCAGCGACCCCGGCCTCAGGTCTTCGCGAATACCGCCCGAGGCATTGGTGAGCAGAACTGTTTCCACGCCGAACTGTTTGAGAATCCAGACCGGCAAAACGACCGGCGTCCACCCCTCGCCTTCATAACAATGACGGCGACCCTGAAAAATGAACAGCTCCACGCCCCCGCACTCCGCAAGAAGCAACCGTCCGACATGGCTTGTCACAGCGGTTTTTCCAAGGTTTGGAATTTCCTCATAAGGCATCGATGCCTTCACCGCAAAATCCGCGACGGCCCCGCCCCAGCCGGAGCCGAGGATGATACCGAGCTTCGGCGCTGCTTTCGGCCACGCTTTTTTAACCGCCGAAACCGCTTCGTCTAATGATGCCTGTTTGATCGCTTCCATGGGCTTGATAGTAAATAGATCGAGGGGTAGCATCAAGCTCATGAACGAAGCATTTATGCGCGAGGCCATTGCCCTTTCCATCGACAAAATGGAGGCGGGCGAAGGCGGTCCGTTCGGAGCGGTCGTTGTCAACAACGGGACAATTGTCGGCAGAGGCTGGAATTGCGTCACCTCGGCCAACGATCCGACCGCGCACGCGGAGATCATGGCGATCCGCAATGCCTGCACCGCGCTCGGCACTTTCGATCTCTCCGGATGCGAACTCTACGCTAGCTGCGAACCCTGCCCCATGTGCCTGGCCGCCATCTACTGGGCGCGGCTCGACAAACTAACTTTTGCCGCCGGACGTGAAGATGCCGCCGCCGCGGGCTTTGATGACGAGCTCATTTACACAGAAATTTCCAAGCCTTGGAAAAACCGCCGGCTGCCCGCCGAACAGATGATGCAAACCGAAGCACAAAAAGCCTTCCAGCTATGGGTCAAACGCGAAAGCCGGATTATCTACTGATAGGAGCTCCATGATCATAAAGAAACTCTCCCTGTTCAAAGACAGACTCACCACCGTTGGCAGCGAAGAGCCACTCAACAAACTGTCGCTCGCCGTCATTATCCTGCTGGATATTTTCGTGCTAAACATCCTGTTTATCGGCCTCTCGGAGCACACCAGGCAGATCACCTCTCCCGCTGAATACATGCCGCAAATCACTCGAGAGATATTTATCGACCAGACGTGGGCCCCCTCTGCTCGACTGTCCAAACTGCAGCCACTGGTGCTGTCCGACCGAAAGAACTATTCCTACCATCAGGAAAGTATTTTTGATGAATCCGCTCTCAAAAAAATGCATCCGCTCTGCCGCGATTTCTATGAAAAGGTGAAAACTCTCTCAAAAGACAAAGCCCTTCGGGCCTTATTTGTCGAACGCGACCTGAAAACCTCGGAGCGCAGACGGGTTGAGTCCAGTCAGGACAAAGCGAAGAACGCCTATGACACAGCCCTGCTCGAAACCATTGCCAACAAAGACAGCGCCAACACCCGATCTATTGCAACCCGCTCGAAAAATTTGACAAGCCGAGTCGAGGAACTCACCGGTGAAATATCTACAATCGACAGAACGATCAACGCGCACCCCGGCATTCAGGAACTGTGGAGCCTTGTCAGCCCCAAAAATCAGAACAGGCAGGCGGTCGTCGACGACTACCGCCGTTTTGAAAAATGGTACCCCGTCAGAGAACTCGGCTGGCAGCTTCTGTTCATGCTTCCGATTTTCGGACTTTTCTATGCATGGAGCGCCCATAGCGTCAAACGCGACAACCGCATCCAAACGATGTTCGCCAGCCACATGCTGGTGATCGCATCGTTGCCTATTATCTGCAAGGTCGTCGAACTGGTCATCGACCTGATTCCAAACTACTTTTTCAGGAACCTGTTCAAATTCCTGAAGTCGCTCCACCTCATGGCTCTCTGGCACTACGTGGTTATTATTGGATCAATTGCCCTCGGACTGTTTCTGGTGTTTCTCATCCAAAAAAAGGTGTTCAACAAACAGAAGATGATGCAGAAGCGACTGATGAACGGTGCCTGCATCCGGTGCAGTAAAAAGCTTCCCGCCGGGGCATCCATCTGCCCGTTCTGCGGAACCAAACAGCTGGAGGTCTGCAGCAACTGCCACGAAAAAACGCCGATCGGCGGAGTCTACTGCCTTCACTGTGGAACCGACCGAACGCAGGCAAACTAGCCGATCCCTTCGCAGACCCGCGCTGGCGGCTCTCGCTACATGAAAAGAGACGGCGAATCGGACGCTTTATTGATTGTCGTCAAACGGACGGAAGTACTGGCGGACAGGAATCGAAAATAACACCCCGACCAATAGTCCGTTCAAAATTGTGATCGAGGCAACGGCACCGGCCATGCCCCATAGCGTCTCAGTTTTCAGTGAAAGAACCGTACTAACCGCGGTGAAAAGTATGGAAAAATCGAATAAGGCAAACAACATGGTTTGCGTCACCAGCCAGGCCAGCCGGGACCGTTGAATGAAGCCGCGGAACACAGCCGCAATCAGCAACAGATAGCAAAAAATCTGCATGATCAGAAAAACCATACCCACAGGGCGAACCAGACCCGTCATCAGGGCATACTGCAAAACCATCACCACCAGCAGTATCCCCATCAAACCCCTCAGGTGCTTTGGTTCCATTTTTAAAATTCGTTTCATATGAGCTCGCCTCCAATCACTTCGCAGACGAAAGGCGAGGGCTCAAAGGAGTCGCCGAGCTCAAAACTTTTTCCAAACATTGGAAAACTTTCATCCATTTTTTTCCAATCATTGGAAAAAATGACAGCCAACGGGTCGCCCTTTTTCACGGTTTCGCCCGGCTTTTTCATCTGCGCGATACCGACGGCGTGATCAACTGAATCATCGGTCTTTTGACGCCCCGCACCGAGCACCAAACAACCCTTCCCGATCCGTTCCGCATCGACGGCCGTGACGATTCCGTCGGCGGGCGCGAGCAGCGGCTCCTGAATTTTGGCTTCGGAAAACTTCCAGTCGGTCGAGCCGCCCTGCGCGGAAACCATCGCTTCGAATTTTTTGAGCGCCGCACCGTTTTCCAGGCATTGGAAAATTTCGTCCCGGGTTTTCCGAACATTGGAAAGGTCGAGCATGTGAGCGGTCAGCTCGACGGTCAGCTCCCTCAAATCGTCCGGCCCGCCGCCGCGCAGAACCTCCAGACACTCCTGCACTTCGAGCGCGTTGCCGGCGGCGCGGCCGAGCGGCGTGTTCATATCGGTGATGAGCGCGCGAACCTTTTTGCCCATCTGCGTGCCGACCTCCACCATCGCGGTCGCCAGCTCGCGAGCCTGCTCAATCGTTTTCATAAACGCGCCCTTGCCCCACTTGACGTCGAGCACGAGGGTGTCGAGGCCTTCGGCCAGCTTTTTGCTCATGATGCTCGCGGTGATGAGCGGGATGGAGGGGACGGTTCCGGTGACATCGCGCAGGGCATAAAGTTTTTTATCGGCGGGCGCGAGCTGAGCCGTCTGTCCGGTGATGGAGCATCCGACGTTTTCCAAGGTTTGGAAAAATTCTTTTTCGGAAAGGTTCGTGCGGTAACCGGGGATCGCTTCGAGCTTGTCGAGCGTGCCGCCGGTGATGCCGAGGCCGCGCCCGGAGATCATCGGAACGGTGAGGCCGCACGCGGCGGCGAGCGGGGCAAGAATGAGCGAGGTTTTGTCTCCGATGCCGCCGGTAGAGTGTTTATCCGCTTTGATGCCGGGGAGCGTCGCCGGATCAATCACATCGCCGGAGTTCATCATTTCGAGGGTGAGAGCCGCGGTTTCGCGGGGCGTCATTCCGTTGAAATAGACCGCCATGGCAAAAGCGGCCATCTGGTAATCGGGGATTGAGCCGGCGGTGAAGCCCTGGATGAGAAAACGGAGCTCCTCGCCGGAGAGTTCAGCACCATCGCGTTTCTTTTCAATAATCCACTGCGGAAGCATGGGCGGAGGATAGCTCAGGCGAATTTATTCCGCAACGAGCTTGTCGCGAAGGATTGCCCGCAAGGCGTTCTCCGCCGCGTCGAGCGCCGCCATTTTTCCCGGCGGGGCATTAAGACGGATCTCGACCCGTCCATGACCCGGATAGAATCCGATGTCGATTTCCGGACATTGGAAGCTTTCCTTTTCGAGGCGGGTGACGATGTCGGATTCGCCAATGCCTTCGGTCGTTAAGACCCGCAATTCGAGCGGAACCGCATCCGGAAATTGCAGCAGGAGCCACGGAACGATGTGGTCTTCGAGTACTGCGGCAAATTCGTTTGGCGGGCCGGGAATAATGAATAGAGCTTTTGCCACTCCCTCCGGTCGTTGCCCCGCCGCATCCGCGGCGGAGCCTCTCTCGCTTCGCTCGGATCCAATGTCTGGAAAAAAAAGTTCGCCGGGAGCCATGCCGACGGAGTTGAGGAGCGTTTCGGCTCCTTCGAGAATAAGAGCCTGCCGCTCGGCGGCGGGTGTAACGGTGCGTCCGCGATCCTTGAACCGTTTGTGCAGTTCGGCGAGCGCAGCCGGCGATGTGACGATGCGGCAACCGAAGAGTCCGGCGAGCGCATCGCGGGTGATGTCGTCGGAGGTGGGGCCAAGGCCGCCGCTGACGACGACGATGTCGGTGCGGGCGAAGGCCTCGCGCACCGCGGACTGGATGGTTGCGATGTCGTCGGGAATCGTGGTGTCGCGCGACAGATTCAGGCCGACTTTTACGAGCGCTTCTCCAAGCGCCCGGGCGTGGGAATTGAGCGTACGACCGCTTAGCAGTTCAGTTCCAATGGAGATGAGTTCGATCGTATTTTTCATCGGCGAAGGGCTTCGATGGGGCTGAGGTTGGCGGCTTTCCATGCGGGGTTGGTTCCGAAAATGATGCCTGTGAGAATGGAAACGGCGAGCGCAACGATAACGCTTCCGGGGGTGACGATGGTCGGCATACCGGCTGTATACTTGATTAGAACGGCAATTAGAAAGCCGATCAAAACTCCAAGGATTCCACCCAACCCTGTTAACGTGACCGCTTCGAAAAGGAACTGGGTAAGGATGGTTCTCCTCTGGGCTCCGAGAGCGCGCAGGGTTCCAATCTCTTTGGTTCGCTCATAAATATTCGCCAGCATGATGTTCATGATGCCAATGCCGCCGACGAGCAGCGAGATGGCGGCAATGGAGCCCATCACAACGGAAAAAATGCGCTGGGTGGCCTGCTCGGCGAGGAGGAGTTCGTACGGAACGCTGATGGTGTAGTCGGGCAGTTCGTGGGTTTCGTTCAAGTAGGTTCGAACGCGATCCGCCGTGTTTTTGAGATAGGCCAGGTTTTCAACCTGCACATAGACGTAGTCGGCTTCGACGTTGAGCGCGTCCCGATTGAAAATAGAGAGCAAGGTTTCGTAATTAACGTAGACCAAATTATTGATGTCATATTTTCCTGCCAGCTTTGACTTGAGCGGGTTCTCAATCAGACCGACAACCTCGAAGGTCGCACCGTAAACCGAAACGGTCTTGCCTAGCGGATCTTCCAGCCCGAAAAGCTGGCGGGCCGCATCCACCCCAACCGAGCAAACCTGCGAGGCCAATGCGCCATCTGATTCAGAAATCCACCGCCCGCGCGGATCGGCGTTTTTCGAACGGGAAAGGGCCAGAAATTCGGGAGCGGCCCCCATCAGGATCACATCTGTCGGCTTCCCGTTTGCATAAATGGTCTTGCGAAGCTCCACGATCGGGACAACTTTTTTGACGTTATCGAAAACCGTTCTGAAATGGTCGATGTCCTCGCGGGTAATCCCGTAGAAATAGATGGTTTCCCCGCCGGTTTGGTTCGCCTGAGGTTCCTCGGAATGCAGGATGATGTTGTCGACCCCCTGCCGCTGAATCCGCTCAATCGATTCAACCCGGGCCCCTTCGCTGACGGCCAGCATGCCGACAACCGCGGCAACACCGAGCACAACGCCGAGCATGGCGAGAAGCGAGCGAAAAGCGTGGTGCTTCAAGCTTAGCCAAGTGGATTCGATGTTATAGAAAAAACTCATTGGCGCACCACGTTTCCATCATGCAACTCGATGATCCGCTGAACTTCTTTCTCATATTCGGCATTGTGCGTGACCATCACAACGGTGTGGCCTTCAGCAACCAGCTCGTGAAAAATCCCGATGATTTCATCGCCGGTTTTTTCATCCAGATTGCCGGTCGGTTCATCGGCGAGAAGTACCGCCGGGCGATTGGCCAGCGCGCGGGCGATCGCAACGCGCTGGCACTGTCCGCCGGAGAGTTGCGACGGGCTGTGTGCAAGGCGAGAGCCGAGCCCGACGCGGTCGAGCAGCTCCGCTGCCCGCTCATGCATTTCGTGGCGCGGCACCCCGGCAAAGCGCATCGGCATGCAGACATTTTCAAGAATAGAGAAATGAGAAAACAGATTGAAGGACTGGAAAATGATGCCGATTTTTCGGCAGCGGATATCCGAACGGTCGGCATCGGACAGCTTGGCCACGTTGCGGCCTTCGAGCAAATAATTGCCGGAGGTGGGCTCGTCGAGCAACCCGAGCATATTGAGCATGGTGGATTTCCCGGAGCCGGATGCGCCGAAAATGGCGACGAACGTGCCTTCTTCCACACTCAAATCAGTTGGCCGCAATGCATGAACGGCAGCGGGACCGCTCCCGTAAACCCGGCTGATTCCCTGCAACTGGATCAGGCTCAACTTACAGCTCCTCCCGGCTCAAAAGAACACGGTCGCCCTCGTCAAGCCCTTCGAGGATCTCCACGAAACTGCTGGAGCTTCTCCCCATGACGATCTGGCGCTCTTCCGCTCCCGTCGCCTTTTTGACCTGACAATACACCGCGCCTTCTCTGGCAAACAGCGACTCGACCGGCACAAAAACAACGTTCGCGATCACCTCGGAAATCATGTCCACCTCAACGGTCATTCCCGGCCGCAGAGATGGATCGTTCTGCTCCAGACTGATAATGGTCGGATAGATTTTCGGACTGCTTCGATCCCAGAAGACGAGGCTGCTCGCCATATCCGAGATTCGCTCGACCGTGCCGGAGAGGCGGAGGTTAGGCAGGGCCTTGATGCGCATTTCGGCGCGCATTCCCACATTGATTTTCGACCGGGAAATTTCCGGGACATCCACATTGACCACCAGCTGGCTCAAATCGGGAATGCTGCCGATAATTTCGCTGCGGTTCATAGTGGTTCCGACCTGGATGTCTTTCTGTTGCTGATTTCTACGCCGCGGGTTGGGGTCGCCGTAAGTGATGGTTCCGTCCACCGGAGCGGTGACCTTGAGCATGCTGATATTTTTCAAGAGGTCTGCGCGCTGCTGCTGCAAACTTTTCAACAGCCGTTTCTGCGTAAGAATCTTTCCCTCAATCTGCAGGCGCTGAGCCGCCGAATTAACGAGTTGTTTCTGCAGGTCCATCTCCGCCTTGACCTGATTCTGCTCCAGCTTTCGGGACTGTTGCGGAAAGGTATACTGCTTGAAGATCCGCAAGTTATAGGCGGCTTCTCCTTCAGCACTCTCCAGATTTTCGATTTTCGACTCCGAGCTCTCTACCTGCCCCTCAATCTTCAGACGAGCGTCCTCATCCCCCATGGAAGCGGACAACAAGCTGGCTTTCAGCGAAATCAGATTCTGCTCCTCGTCTTCCACGGCCTGCCTGGCGGCCTCCAGCTCCTGCTGCAGGCTTCTCTTTGCCAATGGCGCATCTTCACTGACGTATTTTTCAAGGGCCTCTTCACTGACACGCAGGGCATCGGTGGCCGCTTTGATGGCACTCACAATGTCCGCGATTTTCATCTGATAATCCTGCTCCAGAATCATCAGGTTTTTTTCGCCCTCTTCGATTTTGATATTCTGCGCTTCCAACTCATCGAGATAGCTCTCATCCGAGAACTCGACGATCAAGTCACCTTTTTTCAGCACGGCCTGATCCGCAACAGCAAAGACGATATCAAGACCCTGCTTGGAGACGGACGGCGCTTCAACGGCATACCGCTTCACCGCATCCAGCACGCCGTTGGCGGTGATGACCACATTGAAATCTCCGCGGGTCACCTCGTAAATCTGGTCGGGTTGCTTGTCGTCATCGCCGCTCTTGCCGCAGCCGGTAACGAGCACCAGTGCCGCCAGCGCAGAAACGACCCCCCGATTAAAATAATTGAAAGACGGCTTCATAAAAACATCCCGCCCCTATTTAAAAAACCGCTTGATCCCGCCCCGGATGGAGCTCTCTTTCTCGGGTAGCGCCTCGCGGGAGAGCTGGACCTGAGCCTTCAATTCTTCCGAAATTCCATTCGCGTCGATGGTGTCGATGGCAAGATCCGCCGGATCCAAAATTTTAACGGACAGGAAAATCACAAGCTGCGAGCGGATGGACTCACTGCCCGATGCGCGGAACAGCGCGCCCAGCAACGGGATACTTCCAAGGATTGGAACTTGCCGCTTCGTTTCAATATTCTCCTCCCGGAGAAGTCCGCCGATCGAAACCATATAGCCGTCGTTCATCTCCAGCATCGTGCTGGCATTGCGAATCGCCACCACGGGGTTGCGTCCGGCAGCCGATTCTTCATAGCGGATAATATTGGAGACCTCGGGGCTCACTTCGAGCACCACGCGGTCCTCAAAAATGGACTCCGGAGTCACCCTGAGTTTGATGCCGACCGATTTGTATTCAACCGAGTAGCTGGTTCCGCCGGAGCCGACATTCGACTCGGTAATCGGAATATCCTCGCCGGACAGAATGTTACCGGTATGCCCGCGACGCATGATCAGCGAGGGCGATGAAAGGATCTGAGCGGTTCCGTTGCGCTCCAGAAAAGTGAGGAACGCTGAGAAAATGGACTGCTCGTCCGGATCGTAATACATATAAGAAGACGATCCGCTCAAACTGGCCGGGTTCCCTCCGGAGGGAACAATCGCATCCATCATTCGGGTGGCGAAAGCGGAAGCGAGTGTCTTGTCACCAAGAGTAGGGACCCCTGCAAGTGTCGGAATCGTTTCCATGTTCACGAACTGGTTGTATTGGATGCTCAGATCTTTTTCGAAGCCGTCGGTGATCTGGAACTCGACCACGCTGGCGCTGACGAGCACCTGCCGCACCGGACGGTCAATCGAGACGGCGATTTTTTTCAACTGCTCAAGCTTCGCTCGCTCATCGGAAATAATCACCAGATCGGAGTCTGCACAATCGGACAGTTCCCCATTAACGGAAAGAAACGGCTCGAGCGCCCGGCTGAACGCTTTGCCGCCAATGTGCTGACACTCGTAAACAAAAACGTCCAGATCGCTAGAGTCTTCTCTGGAAAACTTCATGGCCAGATCCGAAAAGCTGCCCATGATTTCGTTAAAGTTTTCCTGATTAACGGTCTGCACAGCGGCACCGTTTTCCTCGGGCGAAGCACTCTTTTTCTCTGCCGCGGCCGCTTTCTCCCCGTTTTTCTTAACGCGGGGTCGTTGCGGCTGTGTTTCGGGAGATTGCTGAGAAAACGCCGCGAGCGACGCAGCACAAAAAACCAACAGAAGCACTTTTTTCATACCAACGGTTCCTCTTTCATAATCAAATGTCGTGCGAACTGCGAACAACGCACCACCCCTGTGTTTTATTGCCATTAACCTTTATCGGCGTAGCCCTCGGGATGGGCCTGGTGCCAGTTCCAAGCGCTTTCGACGATGACGCGCAGATCGGCGTATTCCGGCTTCCAGCCCAAAATGGTTTTAGCTTTGGTCGAGTCGGAAATCAGGCGGGTGCAATCGCCGGCGCGGCGCGGCTTCAACTCGGCCGGAATCGGGTGGCCGGTCACTTCGCGCGAAACGTCGATGACTTCTTTAACGGAGTAGCCGTCGCCGTTGCCGAGATTGAACGCGCCGCTGAGGCCGGGCTTGAGGGCGAGGATATGCGCCTGCGCGAGGTCGCGGATGTGAATGTAGTCGCGGATGCAGGTTCCGTCGGGCGTGTCGTAATCGTCGCCGAAGATATAGATTTTTTCGCGCTGGCCGAGCGGCACCTGAAGGACCAGCGGAATGAGATGAGTTTCGGGAGCATGGTCTTCGCCGTACTGCCCGGTCGCGCCGCAGGCGTTAAAGTAGCGCAAAAAGACGCACTCGACCCCGTGAATCTGCTGGGCCCACTGGAAGATTTTTTCACACAGCAACTTGGACTCGCCGTAGACGCTCTCGGGCTTCTGCGGGAGCGATTCGTCCATCGGCATTTTTTCGGGCGTGCCGTAGGTGGCGCAGGTGGAGGAAAAGATCAGTTTTTTGCAATCCGCCGCGACCATCGCCTTTATGAGATTGAGCGAGCCGCTGACGTTGTTTTCGAAAAAGGGAAGCGGATCAACCATCGACTCGCCAACTTCAATATAGGCGGCGAAATGGATGACGGCCTCGGGCGTGGCTTCGGCCAACGCGGCGGCAATGGTGTCCGGCTTTCGCAGGTCGCCCTGAATAAACGTAGCACGCGAATCAATTGCGGCGCGGTGTCCGCGTTCCAGATTGTCGAACACCGTCACATCATGTCCCGCGTCGCAAAGCATTTCGGTGGTTACACTGCCAATATATCCGGCACCGCCGGCGACCAAAACCTTCATAATCTCTGTCCCCTGTTATTCACTGAATCCGAGCCAGAAAGATAACGTTGGAACTCGGCTGCGCCAAGCCTTTCCCGTTGGCGAAGCGGGCCAATACGCTTTCTTGATCCTTCCGGAAGTGTTCTTGATTATCGACCTCCAAATCAGCTACCCTTGCCGTAGTGATACCGGCAATGAAAGAAAACTGTGAAGCAGTATAAAAAATCTAACCCGAAGGATTTGCCTCGTTTGATGGGGTTGCCGTTTGACTACGGCATCCCCCTGCTCTATCTGCTGATCGGCGGACTGTGGATCTACTTTTCCGACATGTTGGCCAGCAGCCTTGCAGGAACAGAAGAGCAACTGCGCCTTCTCTCAACCTACAAAGGCTGGTTTTTTGTCTGGTTTACGGCGACCTTGCTTTTTCTCATCCTGAAGCGTTTCGTTTCCAGAATCCGGCGGGCCCACCACGATCTGAGGGAGAACCAGGAAAACCTGCGCATCACACTACACTCTATTGGGGATGCAGTCATCTCAACCGACACAAAGGGCCGCATCGCCAGCATGAACCCCAAAGCAGAGGAGATGACCGGCTGGCGTCAACCGGAAGCCGCAGGAAAGCCATTAGCAGAGGTCTTCCACGTCATCAACGAACAGACCCGGCAGCCTGTCGAAAACCCGGTAGCCGAGGTTCTGTCCACAGAGCAACCGACCAGCCTCCCCGGTCAGACACTGCTGATTGCGAAAGATGGACGGGAAACTCCGATTACCGACAGCGCCGCGCCGATCCGTAACACCGACGGGAAAATCGCCGGGGTGGTTCTGGCGTTCCGCGACCAGACAAAGGAACGGGCCACTCGCAACGCACTGGAAAAAAGCAAAGAAGAATTTAAGTCGATCCTAGAGGATCTGCTGGTTGGAGTGATTGTCCATGCCGCCGACTCAAGCATTCTGCGCAGTAATCCGCAAGCCAGACGCATTCTGGGGCTCAGCCACGAACAGATGTCGGGCAAGCCGGCCATTGACCCGGTCTGGCACTTTATTCATGAAAACCTCTCCGCAATGAAACCCGAAGAGTACCCGGTGAACCAGGTGATCTCAACGGGGAAAAGAATCGAGAACCAGATTCTCGGGATCAACAGGCCCGACTGCAAAGAAACAACATGGGTGTCGCTCAGCGCAATTCCGGTGTTCACGGAACAAAACGTACTGAGCCGGATCATCGTCAACTTCATGGACATCACCGGTCGCAAAGAAGCAGAAAAAAGAATTCAGTTTGAACAGAGACTGTTCCACTCTCTCATGGAAACCCTCCCGATCAGTGTTTACTTCAAAGACCGCGAAAGCCAGTTTGTGATCGCCAACCCGCTGTCCGCACCCCGCCTGGGAGCTAAAACCACGGAGGAGCTAATCGGAAAAACCGATTTCGATTTCTTCCCGGAAGAGGCGGCCCGGCAGCGCTATGAACTGGAACAGCAGATTATGCGGACCGAGCAGCCGACTCAGCTCGAAGAAAGCGGTTTCGACCGCTGGGTACTGACCACCAAAGCGCCATGGTATGGCGAGAACGGGGAAATCGCGGGCACCTTCGGCATCTCAATGGACATCACGGACCGCAAACAGGCCGAGAAGAATCTCCGCCGTCTTTCCGCCGCGATTGAGCAGTCGCCGGAAACCATCGTGATCACCGATCCGGAGGGCGTCATCCAGTATGTCAATCCCGCCTTTGAAACCATCAGCGGATACTCCCCTGAAGAGGCTCTCGGGAAAAACCCGCACATGCTGAAAAGCGGACAGCACGATGACGCCTTTTATTCCACCCTTTGGAAAACGATCCGATCCGGAAACACCTGGGCAGGCCGTTTTGTTAATAAACGAAAAAACGGCGAGCTTTACACCGAAGAGGCGACGATCGCTCCCGTCAAGGATTCCACCGGGATCATCATCAACTATGTGGCGATTAAACGGGATATCACCGAAGAGTTGCTGAAAGAAGAGCAGTTCCGGCAAAGCCAGAAAATGGAGGCGGTCGGCCAGCTCGCTGGCGGCATTGCGCATGATTTCAACAACATCCTGCAGGTCATTGCGGGCTTTTCTGAAATTCTTCTCGGCCAGTTGGAAACCGAAAGCCTTGAGTATCAAAATGCCACAGAGATTCAAAAAGCCGCAAAGCGGGCCGCAAAGCTGACCCGGCAGATGCTGACCTTCAGCCGCAAGCAGCCGGCCAGCAAGGCACAGCTCAATCTCAACACAACGGTTCAGGATACCGAAGTCCTCCTCAAGGTTCTGCTGGGTGAGAAAATAAAACTCGTTCAGAACCTGGCTCCGGACTTGCTCCCGATTTTCGCCGATCACGGCCAGATTACGCAGATCATCATGAATCTGGCCATCAACGCGCGGGATGCCATGCCGGGGGGCGGGCAACTGACCGTTGCAACCGAAAACATCACCGTCGACCGGCAAACGGCGGAGGCAATCCCCGAAGCAACGTCAGGCACGTTTGTCTGCCTGTCGATCACCGATGCCGGTTACGGCCTAAGTCGGGAGGTGAAGGACCACCTTTTCGAACCATTTTTCACAACCAAAGAGGTAGGCAAAGGAACCGGCCTGGGGCTTTCCGTAGTGTACGGGATCGTCAAGCAAAGCAATGGGTGGATTGAAGTGCATAGTGAAAAAGGAACTGGAAGCACCTTCAAGATCTATCTGCCTGCCAGCAAAACCACCGTGCCGGATAAACCTGAAATGACAAATCAAACGCGCGACCCGCGAATTCTTCTGGTTGAAGACGATGCGGAGATGCGCACTCTGGTCATCCGGATTTTAAAAACATCCGGCTATGAGATCGTCGCCGTTGAAAGTGCAGCAGATGCCATTCAACGGTTCGAACAGGAGAACGGCCGTTTCGACCTGCTCTTCAGCGATATGGTTATGCCCGGAAAGAGCGGTCTGGAGCTGGTCGACGAACTCCGGGTAAAAAACCCGGAACTGCCGGTGTTGCTCTACAGCGGATATCAGGATCAGCGTGAACGCTGGGAAAAACTCGAAAGCAAGGGGTACCACTTCCTGCAAAAGCCGTTTTCCACAACCGCGCTGTTGGCGGCCGTACGTGATGCATTAGCAACCCATCTGATGAAAGGACCTATCCATGACTCACATTCTGGTGATTGATGATGACATCTCGATACAACTGCTCTTCGGTCAGTATCTGAAAGACAAAGGATACTCCGTTGCGCTGGCTTCGGACGGAAAAGAGGGGCTCCGTCAGATGCACGAGCGTAAACCGGATTTGATTATTACGGACATCATGATGCCGGAAATGGATGGCCTGGAAATCATCCAGGAACTCCGCAAAAACAATCCGGCCCTTCCCGTGATTGCCATCTCCGGCGGAATTCGCAACAACACCATAAACTTTCTGCCGATCGCAAAAAAAACCGGCGCCTACCGCGTGCTTGAAAAACCAATTGAGCTGGCCCGTCTGCTCGAAACCGTCCAAGAGCTGACGCAACAATAGACGCCGCCTGCTTTCGCGGAGAAAACAAAACCTACCGTTCGTCCGTCAGCGGTTTTTCGAAATAGATCACTCCGGCCTGCGGGCAAATCGTGATGTCATAGTTTTGAAGCAGCCGTGCGCCGATGCGGATGCCGCCGGGCGACACCGCCGGCGGCTCTGAGCTGGAAAAAGACAGTCCCGGGGCGAGCTGAACAGTGGACGCCGCACCCGCGATCTCAAAGTCGCCCGCCGGGTCGATCAAAACTAAACCCTCTTTTCCGTCAACAATGCCGCGCACCGCGCAAGCACCGGCGTGCTCAACGAGCGGAAGCATCGCCACCACCAGAGCCGGATTGGGCTCATAGGGCTCAGTCGTGAAAAGTGCCACCTGCCCGACGGAATAGAGCAGATGGATCTGCTCCATTTTTTTGAGCAGATCCCATCCAACGACACCCTTGAGTTCCGGCTCAACCATCCCGCGGGCCAGCGGACCGATCGGGCCATCGGCCATCCGCACATAGACCAGCGGGTTTTCAATGAACAGCTGCCCCAGACGCAGGGAAGAAACGATGGAAAGACAGGCCGCCGTCTCGTCGTTCGACAGGCGGATCAGCTCCGCTTTGCGTTCGCCGACCGGCCGTGCCATCATTTTTTTTGCTGTGCTGAATTCGAGCCAGGTCCGGCTGGATGAAAGATCGAGAAGTACGGGCCACTCCATGCCAAAACTCCCGGACATCCTCACCACGGGACGGACAGTCTGCCCTTTTTTCGTTTGCATCGGCAGAGCCGCCGCTTGAGAGGGATGCAGCCTGCCGCCACCGCGAATCTGCGGGCCGGCCGGGGTGTCGTAAATACTCAGCCCGAAAACCCGCGGATCCTGCACCTTGGAGCAATAGGCCTGCTGCTGTTGCCAGGAGAGGGGCCGGGGTTCGGTCTCAATGGTTTTACAACCACTCAGCATCAGAACGGTTAACGGCAAAAAGAAAATCGGTTTCATTTTCATCGGGGGCTCCTCAAATCCGCCAGCGAGGCGGCACGTCCGTCCAGTGTGTCGATTAGCTTGTAGATATCATGGCTATCGGTGGAAATCGAGCAAATCAGCAGACCGTCCGTTAGCGTAAAACGCACCCGTGCCCACGGAGGAAGCGATGAATGCTCAAATGTCCAGACCGGCCAGACGGCGTACGGACGGGAAACCGCCACGCCCTCGGGCGGAAACAAAAGTAGCCGCCAGCGCAGGGCGAGCGCGGCCGGGCCGCCGAGCTCGCTGACCGCGACCCAGGCATCGCGCCCTTCGCGACCGCCGAACGCAACCGTTGCAACCGTAAGCGGACTTTTTTCCAAGGCTCGGAACCAACTGTGCCGGGGCTTACTGCTTTTTTTCCAAACATTGGAAAAATCATCACCCTTTTTTCCAAGGGTTGGAAAATTCTGTGCCTGTCGCGGCTCGCGACTTCCAAGCATTGGAAAAAAAGAAAGAAACCAGTCGGGGTTTTTGTTGTTATAAACCAGCTGGGCGTGCGCCGGAATCGGACGAAACCGGTTTTGCGAACTGGCCGGAATCATCAGCAGGCTGACCGCCGTTACGGTCGCCAGCAGGAGGCTCAGAAGTGTGAGCACCACGAGGCGTTTCATCCTCTGACCGTTCCAACCAGATCGTCGACCGCGGCGATACCTTTGGCAGCCAGCCAGCTTTCGATTCCGTCAATCACGCGCAGCGCGGTGGACGGATCGGTGAAGTTGGCGGTGCCGACGGCGACGGCGGTGGCTCCGGCGATGATGAATTCGAGGGCGTCCTCGGAGCTGTAGATTCCACCCATTCCAATGATTGGAATGTTAACGACCTGCGCGGCTTCCCAAACCAGTTTAATGGCAATCGGCTTGATGGCCGGGCCGGAAAGGCCGCCGGTTCGATTGGCCAGCTCCGGCTTGCGGGTTTCGATGTTGATGGCCATCGCGGGATAGGAGTTCATGATCGACACCGCATCGGCTCCGCACTCTTCAGCCGCCAGCGCGAAGCGTTTGATGTCCGCGACGTTGGGAGCGAGCTTGATGATGATCGGCTTGTCGGTCTTGGAACGGACCTCATCGACGACCGAGCGGAAGAGGTCGACGTCGGTTCCGTAGAGCGCCCCTCCCTCTTTGACGTTCGGGCAGGAGACGTTGACTTCAAGCGCGTCCACGCGAGCGGGCGCATCGAGCAACTCGGTGACCCGCCCGTAGTCCTCGACGGTTTTGCCCCAGATGTTCACGATGAGAGGAACTTTATAGTTTTCAAAAAACGGCAGGTATTTTTCGCAGAAGCCGGCCGCGCCGGGGCCGGGCAGTCCGATGGCGTTGAGCATGCCGCTGGCGGTTTCAAATGTGCGCGGGGTGTTGTTGCCGATATGCGGCTCCGCCGAAATGCCTTTGACGGTGATGGCACCGAGCCGGTCGAGGTCGACGAGGTCGGCATATTCCGGCCCATAGCCGAACGTGCCGGAAGCGACCGTCACCGGGTTTTTCATCTCCAGTGACCCAATCTTTACGCGCATGTCGGGTTGCTTATTCATCCCAGAGAATCTCCTCGGCATTGAAGACGGGGCCGTCTTTGCAGCAACGCGCCCACTCCCATCCGGTTTCGGTTTTGCGTTTGATGACGCAGGTGAGGCAGGCACCAACGCCGCAGGCCATGTTGCGATCCATCGAAAGCCAGGCGGTCAGCCCTTTTTCGATTGCACGGTCGCCGACCGCTTTGAGCATGGCGTTGGGGCCGCAGGCAAATAGTTCGACGGCTCCTGCACCCTGTTCGGCGAGCCACGGGTCGAGCGCATCGGTGACGAGGCCCTGCGTTCCGAGCGAGCCGTCGTCGGTGGTGACGCGCACGTCCCAGCCGAGCGCCTCGAACTCTTCGACGCAAAGAATGTCTGCGGCGGTGCGCCCGCCGAAGAAGGCGACGCCTTTAACGGGAAGCGCGGCGGCCTGCAGGTAAAGCGCGGCATTGCCGTAACCGCCGGCGATGAGCACCGGGATGTTGTCTTGTCCAACCATTGGAAATCCGGTTCCGAGCGGGCCGAGCAGGTCGACGGGTTCGCCCGGCGCGATATCGCGCATGGCTTCGGTTCCCTGGCCGACGGCTTTGTACAAGATGGAGAGGCTTTCCGCGTCGGCTTTGAAGACGCTGAAGGGGCGGCGGAGGACTGCATTTTTGAGGCGGGGTATTTTCAAATGAACAAACTGTCCGGGCTGGACGAGCGGGCCGATGGCCGGCGCGGAAAGCTTGAGCAGACGGTATTCGCCCTGAAAGATGCGGTGTTCGAGTACGGTGGTTTTTTCCTGATTCATCGGGCGGGGATTGTGCGGACTTTCAAAAGCGAGGTCAAACGCATTTCACCAACGGGGGATCCGCGACCCGCCCGGAGCTAAAGCTGAACGGGCGGACTGCTGCGCCGCAGAGGAAACCCTTACAGGATGCGCGGGGACGGGGAAACAGGAGCCGGTCAGGACTTCTCGAGAGTCCATTGCACCGCATACTGCACCAGTTCGGCGGAGCTTCCGATGTTCAGCTTGCTCTTAATGCGCGCACGGTAGGTCTCGATCGTCTTGACACTTAACGACATCATCTCCGCGATGGACGCGGTGCCCACCCCTTTCCCGATGGACTCAAAAACCGCCAGCTCACGGTCGCTCAGGGCGGCAACCGGCGAGGTTCCGGCCGCCTGTCCGCGAACCGACTGCATAATGCGCTGCACAACCGCGTCGCTCGCATAGAGCTTTCCGCTCAGCACGCACCGTATAGCTTCGACCAGCTGCCCGGGCTGCACATCTTTACCAACAAAACCGGATGCGCCGGCCCGCAGCACCCGTTCCGCATAGAGTTTCTCGTCCTGCATGGAAACCACCAGCATCTTCGTGTCAGGAAAACGCACCGCGATATCTTTGATGAGTTCCAGCCCGCTGTCAGCGCCCAAAGAAAGGTCGATCAGAGCAATATCCGGACCCTCAGCAGAACACTTCAACAGTGCGTCACGGGCCGTTCCAGCCTCCGCACAGACTTCGAAATCGCTTTCTGCCTCTATGAACTCGCGCAGTCCGCGACGGATCAGCTCATGGTCATCGACCAGCAGGATTTTATTTTTCAGGGATTTGTTCATGCCGCTCATGCGGCGAATGATGCCAAAACCACCCGGGATTACAACGCTTCTCTATTAAGCATTCGGGTCTTTCTTGCGGGCTCAACAAGGCCGTCGTGAAAAATATTATCGCATCTTCTCTTCGCGCTTCACGGCCTGCCAAACAGCTTCGAGCTCATCAATGGAGCAGTTTTCGAGCTCGCGACCCTCTGTGTGCAGCCGGTTTTCCAAACACTGGAAACGGCGGGAAAATTTAGCGATGTTTTCATTGAGTAATTCTTCAGATTCGTGGCCCAGATAACGGCTGAGATTGACGGTTGAGAACAACAAGTCGCCCAGCTCTTCGCGGATCGCAGCGGCGTCCTTGTTCTCCATCGCCTCTTTCACTTCGGCAAGCTCCTCTTCGAGCTTGGCGACGACTCCGCCGATCTCGTCCCACTCAAAACCCACTTTGGCGACGCGCTTCTGAACGAGATGCGCCTTGGAAAGTGCGGGCAAATGGCGCGGGATGCCGTCGACCAGCGAGCGGGGCGTCTCGCCGCCCTTTTCGGTTTTTTTGATCTTTTCCCAGTTGCGGATCACCTGATCGGAGGTATCGGCCTGTACATCGCCGAACACATGCGGATGACGGCGCACGAGCTTATCGGCGATCGTTCCGGCGACATCATCGAAAGTGAACGCGCCCTCTTCGTCGCAGATCTGTGCCTGGAAGACCACTTGCAGGAGCAGGTCGCCCAGTTCTTCTTTGAGTTCGGAACGGTCGCCGCTCTCCATCGCATCGATGACCTCATAGGTCTCTTCAATCAGATTGGACTTGAGCGAGTCAATCGTCTGTTCACGGTCCCACGGGCAGCCGTCCGGCCCGCGCAGACGGCTCATGATTTCAAGAAGTCGTTGAATTTGATTTGTCATGCGGGGAATCTTTCACACAGAAGAAACGAAGGAAAGAAGGGATCAGGATTTTCCAACCCTTGGAAGGAAATGTTCCAGGCATTGGAAGAATCTGCCTTTCGCCCTCAGGCCTCGGTCTTCCGGTCTTCATCCAGCACCTCGCGGATTTTCTGCAAGAGGGCTTCGGCCTGATAAGGCTTGCTCATGAGGTGCAGGCTTTTTTCTTTGATGAAGTCGTTGTGTCCGGCACCCGGACTGTAGCCGCTGGTAAACAGATGGCGCAACGCGGGGCGTTTTTTGAGAATTTTGCCCATCGCCTCCTTGCCGCCCATGCGGGGCATCACCACATCCATCATCACCAGGTCGATCTCGTCGGCGCGTTCTTCGAAAACCCGCACAGCCTCTACCCCGTCTTTTGCGGTTACCACGGTATAGCCCGCACCACTTAAAATCAGGGTCGCTAATTTCAAAACCAACGCGTCATCCTCCACTACCAGGATCGTTTCGAGACCGCCTTCGGCGGAAGCGTCGTTTTTAATAATCGAGTTAATAATGCCCGCCGGGATCGGTTGGCTCACGGGTAAATAGATCTTGAAAACGGCCCCCTGACCCGGTTCGCTACAGACCGCAATATGCCCTTCGTTCTGTTTGACGATTCCATACACGGTGGAAAGACCAAGCCCGGTCCCTTTGCCCACCTCTTTGGTGGTGAAAAACGGGTCAAAGATCTTTTCGCAGGTCTGTTTATCCATCCCGCAACCGGTGTCGGCAACGCTGAGCAAAACGTAGCGCCCCGGACGGGTCAAGCCGCAGGCCTTCAGATCTTCCGGGGCGATCAACACATTTTCTGTTTTAAGGGTCAGGGCTCCCCCGCCAGGCATGGCGTCGCGTGCATTCACACAGAGGTTTATCAGCATCTGATGGATTTGCCCCCTGTCCGAAAAAACCATCCCCAGATCTTTTCCGGCAACAAACTTGATCCGAATGTTCTCGCCGAGCAAGTGGCCAAATATTTCCCGCGAGGTCTCAATTTCCTTATTCAAATCGAGCTCCTTCGGATCAATCACCTGCTGGCGGCTGAAGGCCAACAACTGTTTAACGAGATCTTTGGCGCGCAATCCCGCCTTGGAGACTTCCTCTATACTCGCGATGGCGGCATGCCCAGGCTCCAGACTTGCGCGAGTGATATCGGCATAGCCGTTGATGATCTGCAGCAGGTTGTTGAAGTCGTGTGCCACACCGCCAACCAGCTGGCCGATGGATTCCATTTTCTGCGATTGACGCAACTGCTCCTCTATCTTGAGTTCACTGGTCACATCCCGCTTAACCGCCACGAAATTGACGATCTGTCCGTCGGCATCTTTCACCGGCGAAATCATCGCCTCTTCCGTATAGAACGTTCCGCCCTTCTTCCTGTTCACAAACAGTCCGCTCCAGGTCTCGCCGCGCAAAAGCGTCGCCCAAAGCTTTTTGTAAAACGCGGCATCCTGCTCGCCGGATTTGAGGATGCGCGGGTTCTGACCGAGCGCTTCTTCCCGCGAATAGCCCGTAACCTTCTCAAAGGCGGGGTTGACATACTGGATGGCTCCCTTGACATCGGTGATCAAAACGACCTCGGCGACCTGATTGATGGCCGCCATGAGCCGCTCCATCTGCTCCGCCACCCTCTTTCTTTCGGTGATGTCCTGGATCGTCCCGATCGACTTCAACGGCGTTCCATCCTCATTGTAATCGGTTTTGCCCTGCTCTCTCACATGCTTGACGCTGCCGTCGCTGAGAAGTAAACGATGGACAACCTCGTATCTGGTTTTATTTTTCAGCGACTCGGCGTATGCCGCATCGACCAGCTCCCTGTCATTTGGATGGACGGCACTCAAAAAAAACTCATAGGTGGGTTCAAACGACCCGGGATCCAAATTGAAAATCCGATAAATCTCATCGGACCACATCAACGATCCGGTTGAAATATCCAGAGCCCAGCTTCCGATATGCGCCAGTCGCTGAGCCTCGGAAAGAGCCGCTTCTCTTTCCCTCAAAACCATCTCGGCCTGTTTATGATCGGCGACCAGATTGTGAAAGGCTTCCGCCAATTCGGCCACATCTGCGGTGGAGTCCACTGTGGGGCCGGACAGGCCCGCCTCGCCGGGAACCCCATACGACCGGATGGCGTTGCAAAGGAGGGTGACTTCCGCTGTCGTGCGCCAGGCGATGCGGGAAGCGACAAACAGTCCGACGAGGAACGTCAGGAGTCCAATGAGCAGCATCATGGAAAGAACAGGCTGGATTTGCTGGTCGATGGCATGACGTTTCACCCCCAATCGAAGCAGCGCGCCGGCTCGGCCCACCGGAACCTGCACGTCATAATAAACGGCCCCGTCGGGATTGACGAACTCCCGAACAAACGTGTTCTCCAAACCGGGCTTGGGAAGCTGAAGTAACGCGGGAGGAACCGTGTTGGAAAAGGTGCTGACATAGGGCTGTCCATCGCAAACTACAAACAGATATTCAAAATGAGGGTGGGCTCCAATTTCCCGCATCAATTCCCGCCGGACGGCCACGCGATCATCCCAGAGGATATCGCGTTCGATCCCGGCGGCAAGGGTGCTGCAAAGAGTAAGATTCGCCCGTTTTGACTCCGTGCGATGCTCGCGGATGACAAACCCCATGAGACTTCCAACAATCGCTCCGATCAGGAGCAGGAGCAGGATCGATAAGCGTAGAAATATTTTTCTTCTCAAAATCATGGAGCCTCTTCCCTATCACTGGCATTAAGCCATTGGTACATTTCGCGTACGCTGTCGTACATCGAATCCTCCCCCTCCTCGAAACGGTCAATCTGAAGGCTTTGAAGCAAGGGGATGGCTTGCGGGTCTTTATGGAGAGAAAGCAGGAGGATCTTCAGGCGGTGCTTGAGATCACCGTCGAGATCCGGGTGAACCACGACAGGGGGGATTCCGAAGGCCGAGGATTTTCCGACGATCCTCGTGCGGGCCGTGTCCGAGGGCTCAACGGTATTCACGAATTCCCAGATCAGGGAATGTACAGCGGCGGCATCGACCAACCCGTCGGCGACCGCCTTGATGGAGCTGTCGTGACTCCCGGTGAAAAAGGTTTCGGCGAAGTAGGATTCGGGGGTCTCACCGAGCAGAGCGAGCCTGCAGGTCGGCACCAGACAGCCGCTATTCGAATCTGGATCGGTGAACGCAAAGCGTTTTCCGCGCAGATCAGCAAAGGACTGAATGGTGCTGTCGCGATGCGCCAGAATGTAGGAATAGTAAATTTTCTGACCGTTCACCACCGGAACCACCAACAGTTCCATGCCGAACGCTTCGTGCCCTTGGGTGTAAGGGCCGGCACAGACGAAGGCGAGATCCACCTCATGCGTTCTCACCAACTCATTGATCTCGGCGTAGGTGCGGCGCTGCGAAAAAACGACCCGACGTCCAACGCGCTTCGCAACCAACTCCATCAGCTCCTGATAATATTCGCGGGTGATTTCGGGCGAAATCATCGCGCCGACCGCCACGCGCAGCGTTTCGTTCGGCTCGGCGGTCACCACAGGGGTAGAGGGCTTGCGCTCTGCCTCACGGGCAAGGTCGACGATCGGCCGCTTCTCGCCGCACCCTTGCAGCAAGCTCGCAACAAAGACCACGAGCCCTGCAGCCAACCAAACTCTTTTTACACCCGTCGCAATCATCGCGCCTCCATGGTTCGCGACATTGCAAAATTATGGATAAAAACACAAACTTTTATCCCTCGCGAAAAACCTTCTTCCACGCCACGGCCCCACCCCGATTGTTTAAACAATATTTCCAACCATTGGAAAAATCAGCACACCCCAACGCAATTTCTTCCAAGGGTTGGAAAAACAAAAGGGCTGAACGAAATCGTTCAGCCCTCTGCAACCGTCTGCTCGGCACCTTAGCGGCGGCGAACCAGTTCGATCAGTTCCTGCGGCTTCATGTCGCTGAGCTTGTCGAGAACCACTTTGGCTCCGGCGAAATCTTCGAAGGAAGTGTGGGCATCCGGTACAGCGATGCAGGTGGCTCCGGCGGTCAGTGCGCCTTTACAGGCGTTGCGCGAGCTAACAATGGCGATCAGCGGAATGGTGTCCTGGTCGCGCTGTTTGAGCAGACGGAGCCAGTGGTCGGCGCGCGGGAAAATCGCATCAGTGCTGTTGAGCGCTTCGAGTTGAACGCCCAGTGCGTCGAGACCCAGCTTTGTCATCAGAGCGGAAGCCACGTCTTTCGGCCAAGCGGAGATCGCTACAACCTCGATGTCTCTGGACTGAGCTTCCTTGATCAATGCAGGCAGGTCGGCGTTCAGCGCGGCGTCGTCGGCGAAGAATTTTTTAACGGCGGTCTCCGCCTGTGTGGCGAGCTGGTCGCCGGTGCTGAGGTTGCGGCCGGAGTCGTCGATCATGGCCTGAATGGCCGCGCCGGGACGGGAGGTGATGCCGCATTTTGCGAACAGCGCCGGAGTGACATCTATATCCTTTGACTTCATCGCCTTTTTGACTGCCTCGAACATGGCTTCGCGGCCGTTGGTGGCAATGGTTTCAAGTTCAAAAAACAACACTTCGCGGGCCGGTTTCTTTTTAGCGGCTTCTGCGGTTGCTACGGTTTCAGTTTTGCTCATTAAGGGGCTCCTTCATTCGACGATTTTTAAAAATAGGGGCGTAGTGTATGCGTCCGCCCCCTGTCCGTCAAGCTCTGGGAAAATATCCACTGCTCCGGGGGCGAAAAGGGTTGCAAGCCTCCCTGTTCATTGTGATTATGGCGGGAATTTTATCGGTAAACCGACGTTAATCAGGGTTCAATTTAGAATGAAAAAAGCGATCATCGCACTCGAAGACGGCGCATGTTTCACCGGGCGGGCTTTTGCCGGCTCCGGCGAATTCTATGGCGAACTGGTATTCAACACCTCCATGACCGGTTATCAGGAAATCCTGACCGACCCCTCCTATAACGGACAGATCATCACGATGACCTATCCTCTTATAGGAAATTACGGGATCAACCCGGAGGATGTTGAATCTCGCGCAGTCTTCGCCAAGGGCCTCGTGATCGGCGAATGCAGCCGGATCGCAAGCAACTGGCGCTCAACGACTTCCCTGCCGGACTATCTTGAAGCCGCCGGCGTGATCGGCGTCGACCAGGTCGACACCCGCGCCATCACACTGCACATCCGCGACAAGGGCGCGATGAAGTGCATCGTCTCGACCGAAGATTTCGACCCGGACAGCTTAGTCGCAAAAGCGAAGGCCTCCGCCGGCCTCGTCGGGCGCGACCTCTCCACCGAGGTCAGCACCGCAAAGCCCTACACCTACCCCGAAGGGGGGAAAGCCGCTGCAAAATTCCGCGTCGCGGTGCTCGACTGCGGCATCAAACTAAACCAATTGCGCATTCTCGATGAACTCGACTGCGAATGCCGCGTTTTCCCGAACAGTGCCTCCGTCGACGAAATCCTCGCCTGCGAACCGGACGGACTGTTCGTCTCCAACGGCCCGGGCGACCCGGCCGGCGTGCCGCACATTGTGAAAACAGTGATGGCGCTGGTTGAAGCGCGCCTTCCAACCTTTGGAATTTGCTTTGGACACCAAATGATCGGTCTCGCGCTCGGCGGAACCACCTACAAACTGAAATTCGGCCACCGCGGCGGCAACCAGCCCATTATGGATCTACGGACCCGCAAGGTGGAGATCGCCTCGCACAACCACGGCTTTTGTATCGAGGCCGACTCCATCGATCCGGATGTTGCCGAAATCAGCCATATCAACTTGAACGACAACACCGTCGCAGGCCTTCGGCATAAAACCCTGCCGCTCTTCTGCGTGCAGTATCACCCCGAGGCCTGTCCCGGCCCGCACGACCCCTTCTATCTCTTTGAGGAATTCATAGAGCTGATGGCAAAGGAAAAATGCTCATGAAACATACCGAATGGATCGCTATTTTAGATTACGGCTCGCAGGTCACCCAGCTGATCGCTCGCCGCATTCGCGAGCAAAAGGTCTACTGCGAAATCATCCGCTTCGACACCCCCGCCGAAGAGCTCGCGAAACGCGCGCCCAAAGGGATCATCCTCTCCGGCGGCCCGTGCAGCGTGCCGGATGCTGACTCGCCCAAGTGCGACCCCGCCCTCTTTGACCTGAATATTCCAATCCTTGGAATCTGCTACGGCATGCAACTGACCGCCCACACCCTCGGCGGGATCGTCGAGCCCGGACTCAAACGAGAGTACGGCAAAGCGACCATGCGAATCACAAAGGAAACTCCTCTTTTCGAGGGTCTAGAGGAAAATCTGCAGGTCTGGATGAGCCACGGCGACAAGGTCGCGGCGATGCCCGAGGGCTTTGAAGCCGTCGCCGAATCCGACAACTGCCCCTTCGCCGCCATGCAGAATCTCAACCGGAACATCTTCGGCGTACAGTTCCACCCCGAAGTGGTTCATACCCCGCAGGGCAAAGAGATGCTCTGGAACTTCGCCTTCAAAATCTGCGGATGCGCCGGCGACTGGGAGATGAGCAAATTCATCGAACAGAACATTGCCGCCATCCGCGCCAAAGTCGGCACGGATCACGTCCTGCTCGGTCTCTCCGGCGGAGTCGACTCCTCCGTGGTGGCCGCCCTGCTCCATAAAGCCATCGGCCCGCAGCTCCACTGTGTCTACGTCGACAACGGCCTCATGCGTTACCGCGAAACCGAAGAAATCGAAAAACTCTTCGGCGACGCTTTCGGCATCGACCTCACCGTTGCTCGCGAAGGCGATCTCTTCCTTGGCCAACTCAAAGGGGTCAGCGATCCCGAAGAAAAACGCAAAATTATCGGCAAGATTTTCATCGATGTGTTTGCTGAAAAAGCGCGCAACTTTGCAGGTAAAGTCAAATACCTCGCACAGGGGACCCTTTACCCCGACGTCATCGAATCCATCTCCCCGATCGGCGGCCCGTCGGCCACCATTAAGAGTCACCACAACGTCGGCGGGCTCCCCGCCGATCTGCAATTCGATCTCATCGAACCGCTCCGTGAACTCTTTAAAGATGAAGTCCGCGAAGTGGGTCGCGAACTCGGTCTGCCGAGCTATGTCGTCGACCGCCAGCCCTTCCCCGGCCCGGGGCTCGCCGTCCGGATCATCGGCGACATCACGCCCGAGCGCATCGAAGTGCTCCAGCAGGCCGATCTGCGCGTCCGTGAAGAGATTTTGAAAATGGAAAATCATCTGGATGTCTGGCAGTACTTCGCCGTCCTGCTTCCCATCCAGTCCGTTGGTGTCATGGGCGACGACCGCACCTACGAAAACGTCGTCGCCGTGCGCGCGGTGGAAAGCCGCGACGGCATGACCGCCGACTGGTACAAACTGCCGTACGACGTAATGGACTCCATTTCCAACCGCATCATCAACGAAGTCAAAGGCGTCAACCGCGTCTGCTACGACATTTCCTCAAAACCACCCAGCACAATCGAGTGGGAATAACTTTAGACGTTCAACTCAGGAAACACACCATGCCAAAGCGCGAAGATATTAAACACATCCTGATCATCGGGTCCGGGCCGATTGTGATCGGACAAGCCTGCGAATTTGACTATTCCGGGACGCAGGCGTGTAAGGCGCTCCGCGAAGAGGGATACACCGTCTCGCTGATCAACTCGAATCCGGCCACGATTATGACCGACCCGGCCACCGCCGATAACACCTATATCGAGCCGATCACCCCCGAAGCGGTTGAAAAGATCATCATTAAAGAAAAGCCCGATGCGATCCTCCCCACCCTCGGCGGACAGACCGCGCTCAACACGGCAATGAAACTGGTTGAAAACGGAACCCTCGAAAAATATGGCGTCGAAATGATCGGCGCGACCTACGACGCCATCATGCGCGGCGAAGAGCGCGACCTGTTCAAAAAAGTGATGGCCGAGGCCGGCATCGAAACGTTGCGAAGCTATGAAGTCCACAATCTGACCGAGGCCCGCCGCGTTGCCGAAGAGGAGCTCGGCTTCCCGATCATCGTCCGCCCCTCGTTCACGCTCGGCGGAACCGGCGGCGGCATTGCCGACAACATGGAAGAGCTGATGGAGATCGCCGAAGGCGGCCTCAAGGCCAGCCTGACGACCGAAGTCCTGCTCGAAGAATCTGTCTTTGGATGGAAAGAATTCGAGATGGAAGTGATGCGCGACAAAAACGACAACGCCGTCATCATCTGCGCCATCGAAAACGTGGATCCGATGGGCATTCACACCGGCGACAGCATCACGGTTGCGCCGTCCCAGACCCTGACCGACCGGGAATATCAGATCATGCGCGATGCCTCGCTGAAGGTTCTGCGCGTGGTGGGTGTCGAAACCGGCGGCTCGAACGTCCAGTTCTGCATCCATCCTGAAACCGGACGCATGGCAATCATCGAAATGAACCCGCGCGTCTCCCGCTCCTCCGCGCTGGCCTCCAAGGCGACCGGCTTTCCGATCGCCAAGCTCGCCGCCAAACTCGCGGTCGGCTATACGCTCGACGAACTGGTCAACGACATCACCAAAGAGACACCCGCCTGCTTCGAACCGTCTATCGACTATATCGTCACAAAAATCCCGCGCTTTACCTTCGAAAAATTCCCGTCCGCCAACCCGAAACTCGGCGTCAGCATGAAGTCGGTCGGCGAAACGATGGCGATCGGCCGCAACTTCAAAGAATCGCTCCAAAAAGCGTTCCGAAGCCTGGAAATCGGCGTGGACGGACTCGACCTCAAGGCCGAGGCAAAACTCAGCCCCGAATTGCTCGACACCTACCTGACCACCACCTGCACCGAACGCACCATCGCGGTCAAAGTCGCCTTCAAAAAGGGCTATTCCCTCGAGAAGATCGCGGAAATGACCAAGATGGATCCGTGGTTCCTCGACAACATTCTGCAGATCGTTGAAATCGAAAAAGAAATTATCGATGCCGCCGAGCTGGAGTTCGACCTGCTGAAAAAAGCCAAGAAAAACGGTTTCTCCGACGACCAGATCGCCGCGCTGCGCAAATGCAAAGGCGACGACATCCGGGCGCTCCGCAAAAAGCTGGGGATCATCCCCGTCTTCAGCCTGGTCGACACCTGCGCCGGCGAGTTTCAGGCCTCCACCCCCTACTTCTATTCCTGCTATGGCGATCTCGACGAAACACGTCAGACAGAAAAACCGAGCGTGATCGTACTCGGCTCCGGCCCGAACCGCATCGGGCAGGGAATCGAGTTCGACTACTCCTGCGTGCACACGGTTAAAGCCCTGCGCGAAATGGGCTACGAGGCCATCATGGTCAACTCCAACCCGGAAACCGTTTCGACCGACTACGACACCTCGGACAAGCTCTACTTCGAACCGCTCACCTTCGAAGATGTCATGAACATCTACGAAGCGGAAAAGCCGCTCGGCATGATTGTCCAGATGGGCGGACAGACCCCGCTCAATCTCGCCGACCGCCTGCTCGCCGCCGGCGTTCCAATCCTTGGAACTTCTCCGAAGAACATCGCCGCCGCCGAAGACCGCGAACTGTTCCGCCAGCTCCTCGAAAAACTCGAATTGAAATCCCCTCAGTCCGCCACCGCAACAACGATGGCACAGGCCGAAGCCGCCGCTGAAAAAATCGGCTTCCCGGTCATGATCCGTCCCTCTTTCGTGCTCGGCGGCCGCGCCATGATGGTTGCCTACGAAGAGGCCGAGCTCGAGCCGTTCGTCAATGCGGCATTCGCCGCCAGCCCGGATCATCCGGTACTGATTGACCGCTTTCTTGAGCACGCGATTGAAGTCGATGTCGACCTCATCTGCGACGGAACCGATGTCTACATTGGCGGCGTGATGGAACACGTGGAAGAAGCCGGGATTCACTCCGGCGACAGCGCCTGTTCGATCCCGCCCTACACACTCAAGCCCGACATGATTGAGCAAATCAAAACCGCCTGCACCCGAATGGCGCTTGAACTCGACGTGCACGGACTGATGAATACGCAGCTCGCCGTCAAAGACGATGAGTTCTACATCATCGAAGTGAACCCGCGCGCATCACGCACCGTCCCCTACGTCTCCAAAGCCACCAACGTGCCGCTGGCCAACATCGCCACGCAGGTCGCAATGGGTAAAACACTCAAGGAACTCGACCTCGTCGGCTTTGAACCGAAAATTGAATGGTTCGCCGTGAAAGAGGCCGTCTTCCCCTTCAACCGCTTTGCGGGCGTCGACCCGATCCTCGGCCCGGAAATGAAATCCACCGGCGAAGTGATGGGCATCGATAAAACCTTCGAGCTCGCCTTCTGGAAAGCCGAGCTGGCCGCCGGCCAGGTTCTTCCGACCGAAGGAACCGTTTTTGTCAGCTGCAAAGACCGCGACAAAGACTGGATCACCGAGGTCGCCAAAGAGCTCGCCAACATGGGCTTCAAACTCGTCGCCACCGCCGGTACCGCCAAAGTCCTGCGGGATGCCGGACTTGAAGCCACCGTCACCCACAAGCTGGCCGAAGAAGGCACCAACGTCATTGATTTGATGAAAGACAAAGCGGTTCACCTGCTGATCAACACGCCGAGCGGCCCGGTCGCGCGCGTCGACGAAATCAAAATCCGCTCCGAAGCGATTCTGCGCGGACTGCCGATCGTCACCACCCAGTCCGGAGCCAAAGCCACCGTCCGCGCCATTCGCTACATCCGCGAAAACGACTGGGATGTGCACTCCATTCAGAGCTATCACAAGTGAGATCAAAATGATGGAATAGCGGAGTAATGGATTACTGAAATCCGCTCCGCCGGCCCACAGCCGGCCCTGTTTTCCAATGTTTGGAACACAGCAAGCCCGTCGGCTCTACCGACTTCCACTCGAGGCGAAGCCGAAAGAGGCTGGCGCACTCGACCAACGGGAGAGAGGCCGCACGGATGTACGGCAAGGAGCGCAGCGACTGGCAATTGCGACGGCAACGGAACAAAGTGTAGTGGCAATCATTGGAACTTTTTGCGTAGTTTTTTCCAGACCTTGGAAAAGACGCCGCTGATCTTTTTATCAGCACCTTTTGAGGTGTTCAGGTCGGCGTGCCATTCCTGCAGGGAGCGAATCGGCGCCTGCCCAGCCTTTCGCGCGGCTATTCCTTCGGAGGCCGCGACGGCTGCCGAAACCGTGGTGATGTACGGCACGTTGTGCTTGATGGCCGATTTGCGGATGTAAGAGTCGTCGTTGGCGCTGAGTTTGCCGGACGGTGTGTTGACGATGAGCTGGATTTCTCCGTTTTTCACAGCGTCCACAATGTTCGGGCGGCCTTCGTGCGCTTTGAGGATGGGTTCGGCTTCGATGCCGGCTTCTTTCAGGAAGGCAACCGTGCCCGATGTGGCGAGCAGCTTGAAGCCATCCTCTTTGAGACGCCGGGCGGCGGCGACCAGTTTTTCGGAGCGGTCGCGCTCGCAAATGGTGAGCAGGACGGTTCCTTCCATCGGCAGGGTTCCTTTGGTGGCCTCCTGCGCTTTATAGAACGCGAGCCCGAAGGAGGAGTCGATGCCGAGCACTTCGCCGGTGGATCGCATTTCCGGCCCGAGGACGGGATCGACTTCCGGGAACATGTTGAACGGGAAGACCGATTCTTTGACCCCGAAGTGCGGGATGTCCTGATGCTTCAAGTTGAAGTCGCCAAGCTTTTTCCCGAGCATGATTTCGGTGGCGATGCGCGCCATGGAAATTCCGCAGACCTTGGAAACGAGCGGCACGGTGCGCGAGGCGCGCGGGTTGGCTTCGAGCACGTAGACGACATCCTCGCAGATGGCATACTGGATGTTCATCAGACCGACGACACCCATTTCACGAGCGATGGTACGGGTGTATTCGTAGATGGTTTTGATGTGCTTTTCGGGAATGCCGACCGGCGGGATCACACAGGCGGAATCACCGGAGTGGATGCCGGCCTGCTCGATGTGTTCCATGACGGCGGGAACGAAGGCGTCTTCGCCATCGGCAATGGCATCGGCCTCGGCCTCGATGGCGTTCTCCAGATATTTGTCGATGAGGATCGGCCGGTCAGGAGTGACGCCGACAGCGGCGGCCATGTAGTCGCGCAGCATCGATTCGTCGTAGACGATTTCCATGCCGCGCCCACCGAGCACGTAGGACGGACGAACCATCAGCGGATAGCCAACCCGTCCGGCGATTTCAACCGCCCCGGCCACGTCAACCGCCATGCCGCCTTCGGCCATCGGGATGCCGAGTTTTTTCATGATGGCATCGAACTGTTCACGGTCTTCGGCGAGGTCGATGACTTCGGGCGAGGTGCCGAGAATATTGACACCGGCTTCCTGAAGCTGCCGCGCAATGTTGAGCGGGGTCTGCCCGCCAAACTGACAGATGACGCCTTTGGGCTTTTCTTTTTCGTAGATTTGCAGCACGTCTTCGACGGTGAGCGGCTCGAAGTAGAGCTTGTCGGAGGTGTCGTAGTCGGTGGAGACGGTTTCGGGGTTGCAGTTGACCATGACGGTTTCGTAGTTCATGTCGCGCAGGGTGAAGGCGGCGTGGACACAACAGTAGTCGAACTCGATTCCCTGCCCGATCCGGTTGGGGCCGCCGCCGAGAATCATCACCTTGTCGGGGTTGTCCGTGGCGGAGACGGTGTCGGGGGCGTTGTAGCTGGAATAGTAGTATGCGGCATCTTCCACCCCGCTGACGGGAACGGCGTGCCAGCCTTCTACAATTCCGGCCGCCTTGCGCTGTTCGCGGATCTCCTTTTCCGGAACATCGAGAATCTTCGCGAGGTAGGCGTCGGCGAACCCGTCTTTTTTGGCGGCTTCGAGCAATTCGTCCGGAAGCTTCGAACCCTTATACTTGAGCACCTCTTCTTCGCGCTCGACCAGTTCTTTCATCTGCTCAAGGAACCATGCCTTGATGCTAGTCTTCGCGTGCAGCTCGTCAATGGTTGCCCCCTTGCGCAGGGCCTCATACAGAATGAACTGGCGGTCGCTGGTCGGGAACGCCAGGCGAGCCATCAGCTCTTCTAAGGAGAGGGAGTTGAAGTTTTTGACGAAGCCGAGGCCATAACGTCCGTTTTCCAGACCCCGGATGGATTTCTGGACGGATTCTTTGTAGTTTTTGCCGATGCTCATCACTTCGCCAACGGCGCGCATCTGGGTGCCGAGTTTGTCTTCGACGCCTTTGAATTTTTCGAAGGCCCAGCGGGCAAATTTGATCACGACGTAGTCGCCGGACGGCGTGTATTTTTCGAGTGTGCCGTCGCGCCAGTAGGGAATCTCCTTCATGGTCATGCCGCCCGCGAGCTTGGCGGAGACCAGCGCGATGGGGAAGCCGGTGGCCTTGGAAGCCAGCGCGGAGGAGCGCGAGGTGCGCGGGTTGATCTCAATTACAACAATGCGTCCGCTTTCTGGATCGTGCGCCCACTGAACGTTGGTTCCGCCGATCACCTGGATGGCTTCGACAATGGCGTAGGAGGCTTTCTGCAAGCGTTCCTGCAGCTCCTGGCTGATGGTGAGCATGGGGGCGGAGCAGAAGGAGTCGCCGGTATGCACGCCCATGGGATCGATGTTTTCGATGAAGCAGACGGTGATGAGATTGTTGTCGGCATCGCGCACAACTTCGAGTTCGAGCTCCTCCCAGCCGAGCACGGACTCCTCGATCAGGATCTGGCCGACAAGACTGGCGGCAATTCCGCGCTCGGCAATCGTGCGCAACTCTTCAACGTTGTAAACGATGCCGCCGCCAGTGCCGCCCATGGTGTAGGCCGGACGGATGACAACGGGGTAGCCCAGATCGGCCGCGACTTTTTCAGCGTCCTCGACGCTGTA
The DNA here is from genome assembly GCA_016342445.1 of Verrucomicrobiota bacterium. Taxonomy (GTDB): domain Bacteria; phylum Verrucomicrobiota; class Kiritimatiellia; order Kiritimatiellales; family Tichowtungiaceae; genus Tichowtungia. Next base: position 44,588 of record JAEIOF010000002.1, read on the forward strand.
GACGGCGGTACTTTTCGCCATTTCGATGCCGAGCGTATCCATCGTTTTTTTGAATTCGATGCGGTCTTCGCCGCGTGCGATGGCATCGAGTTTCACGCCGATCACCTCGACGCCGTATTTATCGAGAATGCCGTGTTTGGCGAGATCCTGAGAAAGGTTGAGCGCGGTCTGTCCGCCGAGGTTCGGAAGGAGCGCGTCGGGGCGCTCTTTGGCGATAATCCGTTCAATGGTTTCCAGATTGAGCGGCTCGATGTAGGTGACGTCGGCCATGCCGGGGTCGGTCATGATGGTGGCGGGATTGGAGTTGACCAAAACGATCTTGTAGCCCAGCTCACGAAGCGCTTTGCACGCCTGCGTGCCGGAATAGTCAAATTCGCAGGCCTGTCCAATGATGATGGGGCCGGAACCGATGATCAGGACGGTGTTGATGTCGCTTAGTTTTGGCATGGTCGTTCTCCCTTGGTGATTACGTTAAAAACAGATTGTGGCCCGCGAAGTCGGCATCGCTGGTGACGTTGACGCCGAGGCGGCGCAAGCCCGCCTCATCCCCCGGCGAAGGAATATGCGAAAGATGCACTTCGCATCCGCGCAGCTCGGGCAGTTTTTCCATCGCCAATTGCGCGGACGGATTACCTGCCGCGCTGACACTCAGCGCAATCAGCGTTTCTTCGAGGTCGAGGCTGGGCGACTTGCCGTTGAGCAGGTCCTGCTTCAGGTGGCAAACGGATTTGACGACGCCGGGGCTGAGCAGATGCATTTCATCGGGCAGACCCGCGAGCACTTTGATCGAATTGAGCAACATTGCAGAAGCCGCGTGCATCAGGGGGGTGTTGCAACCTGTCACCAGACGACCGTCGGCGAGCTCCAGCGCGGCCCCGCAGAAAATGTCGTCGCGCCCTTTTTCGTTCTGTTGCGCCCTCTCGGCGGCTGCGCGCGCGGGAGTGACGACTGCGCGTTCTTCGGGTTTCGCGCCCACTTCTTTGAGCAGCAGTTCCGCACGTTCCACGGTTTTATGATCGGCGCTTCCGAGCGCGAATTCGCAGCGGTAACGGAAATAGCGCCGGATGATCTCCTGAATAGAAGCTTCCCGCACCGCTTCGTCGTCGACAATCGCAAAGCCTGCACGGTTCACGCCCATATCGGTCGGCGATTGATAAATGGACTCCTCCCCGGTGACGCGTTCGAGAATCCGTTTGAGTACCGGGAAAATTTCGACGTCGCGGTTGTAGTTCACGGAGGCTTCCCCGCGCGCTTCGAGATGAAAGGAATCGACCATATTAAAATCGCCGAGATCAGCCGTCGCGGCCTCGTAAGCAATATTGACCGGATGCTTCAGCGGCAGATTCCAGATCGGGAAGGTTTCAAATTTCGAATAGCCCGAGGCGAGGCCCCGCTTGTGATCGTGATAGAGCTGGCTCAGGCAGGTGCCCATTTTTCCGCTGCCCGGGCCGGGGGCGGAAACCACCACGATCGGCTTTGTGGTTTCAATATAGGGATTCGCGCCATACCCCTCATCGCTGGCGATCACATCTACGTCTGTGGGGTAGCCCTTCGTCGCCCGGTGGATGTAGGTCTTCACGCCCCGGCGGTCGAGCCGGTTCTTAAACTGAATAGCCGCCGGCTGTTCATTAAAACGGGTAATCACCACGCCCGCGACGGAAAGCCCCCACTCGCGCAGGTCGTCAATCAGACGGAGCATGTCTGTGTCGTAGGTGATTCCAAAATCGGCGCGGACTTTTTTGCGCTCAATGTCGCCGGCATAAATGCAGAGGATAATTTCGGCGCGGTCGCGCAACCGCTGGAGAAGGCGGATTTTCACATTGGGATCAAAGCCGGGGAGAATGCGCGAGGCGTGGTAGTCGAAAACCAGTTTCCCGCCGAACTCGAGATAGAGCTTGTTCTGAAACTTTTCCGCGCGCTTGATGATGTATTCACTCTGTTCATCCAAATACTTTTCGTTGTCAAAGCCAACCTTGTGCATCCCTCAAAACCTTTCGTTGCTTTTTCCTCATGCGCGGCGCGTGAAGGGGAATTTTAATGCCGCAATCAAAAACCACAATCAAAACCCGCTCAGAAAGAAAAATCAAAGTCTGATTTCTACCGGCGGGGCTCTCCCTCCAGCGCGTAGTGCAGCATGATCTCTTCAGTCTTGTTCAATCGCCGGCAGGCTTCCCTGGCGATATTGAGAATCAGCATGCCGAAGAGCTTGGGGTCGGAGTCGTACAGGCCGAACAGCTTGTCGCGCGGGATCACCAGCAGCTCGGTCGCCTCCATCGCGATAGCACTGGCGGTGTGCTGATGAATCCCGATCACGGCAGTTTCTCCGAAGCAGTCACCGACACGAAACTCATAAAGCTCCAGCGGGGTTCCGCGCAGATCCTCAACAATCCGCACGCGGCCCCTGCTCACGATGCGAATGTGCGTGGGACTTTCCCCCTGCTCAAAAACAACTTCCCCCGGCCGATAGGTTTCGCTCTCCAGCAAACGGAAGATGACAAACAGCTGGGCCTCATCCAAACCGCCAAGAATCGAGATTTGATTAAGGATGGGAAAAACCTTCTCCACATCCAACAACGGCAGTCTCTGTTTTTCCGCACTCACTAACGAACTCTACTGCGCGAGCCGACCCCCTCGCCAGTTTATTTATGGACACATGACTTTCTCACTCCGGAGAATTTCTGGAACGGTTTCTGCTTAT